>JBKHFH010000001.1:0-86101 GCA_046540335.1 Thermoplasmata archaeon
ACGTATTCTATAAAGACGCTCATTTTTTTACCGTGGATGAAGTGACCGATCTACTGGAGGAAGTGGGCTTCTCTTCCTTTTCTTATTTTCAGACCATCTTTGACGGTATAGATAAGGTGGAAGTGGAAGAACCAAAGAAAGGATACAACGAAGGTAGCTTCGTCGTGGTAAAAGCAGAGAAGTGAAGCTAAGACATTTTGACCATCGTCAAGAACATCTTGAATTCGGTCACCGCTTCTACAGCATGTGGTCTATTAGCGGGCATCACTATGGTTTCACCTTTTTTTAACTCATACTCTTCATCTTCTATTATGACCTTAGCATTCCCGTCTAATACCTGGAGGAATACATCATGAGGCGCCGTATGTTCACTCAAGGTCTGTTCTTCGTCGAAGGCAAAAAGAGTCAAGGTGACCGCTTCCTTGTCAACCAAAGTTCTGCTCACTACAGCTCCCTGCTGATAATCTATCAAATCTTCGATCTTGAAGACCTCACCGGTCAATTCGTCAAGCTGATTTTTATCTTTCTCCATAGGCTTACACCCCTTCAATATAAGATCGATTTCCAATAAAAATGTTAGGTTCAAGCTTTGAAAACAAATCGAAAAATATAGAAATTGTTCGAAGAACACAGCTTTCGAGAGGGTATGATAGAGCAAAAATAAATTCAGTCTACTTCGCTAATACTAAAACCCGGGATGTAATAGAATCGAAAATTCTATTTAGGTCATCCTTTTGACAAAGGATAGGCGCCGGTGTTATAGTGAATCTGCCTATAAAAATAGTAGCTCCGCTCATAATTTTCGCACTCACCTATGTGGGTATAGTCAACAACAGGGTAAATAGAACAGTGGCTGTGATGGTTGGAGCTCTATCCATGATATTACTGGGGCAGGCCATGGGTTTCTACGATCAACATGTGGCTTTAGGTTACATAGATTTCAATACTATCGGATTGCTCCTGGGGATGATGATGCTCGTTGGTATGCTCGGTGACAGTGGGTTTTTTGGATATCTAGCAATAAAAACGGCTAAGCTTTCAAATGGTAGTTATTACAGATTGCTCACGCTTTTCATTTTGGTAACGGGTTTCGCTTCTGCATTTCTTGATAATATAACCACGGTTTTGCTGATGGTGCCCGTGACTATCACCATCGCGGAAGAGTTGGAAATAACACCAGTACCGTTCATCGTTGGTGAAGGCATCGCCGCTCATATCGGAGGTACGGCGACACTAATCGGTGATCCTCCGAACATATTGATAGGGAGTCAGGCAGGCATTAACTTTATTCAGTTTTTGATCTATCTAGGACCTATAGTGTTGATAGTATTGTTTTCCACTCTTTTGGTTTTTGAATTGATGTTCCACAATATATTGAATAAAGACATGACGAATTTCGATAAAATCATGGAGATGGATGAGCAGGAAGAGATAAAAGATTGGGGTATGTTCAGAAAAGCTATTATCTCATTGCTATTTACTATGGGTTTATTCAGTATCCACCATATAATAGGTATTGATCCGTGGGTCGTCGCTATGTTGGGTGCCTCTGTTCTGTTACTGCTGTCCTTTACGGAGCCGAAAAAAGCATTGGAGCACGTTCATTGGTCTACGCTTTTATTTTTAGTAGGTCTATTCATTTTGGTTGGAGGACTGGAAGGTGCTGGAGTCATAGATCTCATAGCTGAAGGAGTAGCCAGCGCAAGTGGCAACAGTCTCCTGATGGCTCTATTCATGGTGATGTTAGTGGGTGGGGTCTTTTCCATCGTTGTAGGCAATATCCCAGCAACTATAACCTTGATCCCGGCGATAGGAACATTCATAGAGATGAGCGGCCTTGGTACTGGCTACGCAGTAAATCCGATGTGGTGGGCCCTTTCATTGGCTGTATGCCTAGGTTCCAATGGAACTCTGATAAGTGGTCCTGCAAATCTGATGGTCGCAAACGTCTCTGAGAGCATGGGTCACACTATCTCCTTCAAAGATTTCACCGAGATAAGCCTGCCGGTCACCATCTTTTCTATGGTACTATCATTCGTGCTTCTCTGGTTCTTTTTCATAGTCTTGATGGGATAGAAAAATATCTGAACATTTCGAAAATTGAGGATGTTTATATGGCCAAATTTTTCCAAGTCTTATTTTATTTACTCTAACATTGTAAAGAAAAGTGATAAAGAAAAAGGTTTTTCGATTTAGCTCTCACCTTACAGGCCGAGTTCTGTTCTCTTCTTTTCTATGTGTTGTTCGATCCCGTCGACTATAGTTTCCGGATCGTCTCCCACTGCAAGTTTACCTCCTGTGAGGTCTTCCACATCTTCTGTCAGAAGTTTTACAACGTTCTCACTTCCAGTCACAGGTGGCGTCGGAGACACGTGAGTGTATAGACCGTATCCTATCGCGGCTACTGCAGCTATAGTAGCTTTCTGTTCCATGTACTCGGGCGCGGTGACCGCTACCGGAAGTTGAGTCGGATCAACCTCTAAAGCTCCGGCGACCGTTGAAACAAGATTTAGCAGTCGACCCGTATCAGTACAGGTTCCGAAGCTGAGTACGGGTGGTATCTCTAGTGCCTCGCATACAGCAGTCAGACCGTCTCCGGCTTTCTCTATAGCGTCTAAAGAGGTCAGTCCTCCGACCTGCAGTCCAGCGTTTCCACAACCTGCACTCAAAACCAGGATATCTCTCTTGATCAGTTCTTCAGCCACTTTTATAGTGGTTTCATCCTGCGCTCCGTTCTTAAGTGTCGTGCAACTCACCAAAGCGGTTATACCTTTGATATTACCGTTCTGTATATGTTCCAAGAGAGGATCTAAAGATCCACCCAGTGCGTCTAGGACGGCTTTGGGTGAAAATCCAGTTACGATGTTCTTTTTGTCTTCAGGCACATGAGTTTCTTCGCCCTGTCTTTCCTTGAAGTTTTCGATAGCTCTGTCTATTATCTCCATTGCCTGTTCTTCCGCTTTCTCGGGTTTGTAATTTATATCGTGATCTACACCAGGTATGTTCACGAGTTTTGTCACCGGGATTATCTTCGAGTTGTATTTCTCAGCGTATTCTCCCGCGGTCGGAACGGTACAGTTCATATCCGCGACGAATGCATCCACGGCCCCCGTCGCAAGGACGTATTCTTCATTAAGCCAGTTACCTGTCAATCCAACGAAAACATCATCGGTCTCAAAACGCTGCATCAACTCCTGGCCCGTTTCGATCGATCCAACTATATGTACACCTTCAGCTCCAGCTTCTTTAGCTTTCTCCTGCACCTCGTCTCTTCTAGCGACCTTTATCAACGCTGCCCCCATAAAAGGTTCGTGACCGTTAGGTAAGATGTTCACGTACTCCGGATCTAGAACACCCATGTCCACTTCGGCTTCATGCGGCTCTGCAGTCCCGAATAAGATATCTTGAGCTTCCTCAAGTAAAGTTAAAGATCCATATGACGTCGCGAGGCCCATCCTCAATGTCTTGAGAGCCATGCTCTGATAATCGCTGTCCACGTTCGTCATGACGCTGGTCTTGACATCCATCAGTTCGTGTAAGGGTCCGCCTGGAGCGATATCGAGTTCGTTCCATACATCTTGGCGTGATTTTGGAGCGAATTCCTTGACTACCTCGGATGTCTCTTCACTGTCTCTATTGATCTCTTCGGTCATGAAATCGGCAAGATCTTTGGCCAGTTCGTTTTTACCTTTAGAAGTATCCAATCCTACTCTTTCAGCCACCTGTTTCAGTTTTTCTTCGTCCTCTATATCGAATATAGTTTTACCTTCGGCCGTAGCTTTCAATGTTTTAGCGGTTGTGTTTGCATGGTAAGTATAAGCGGAGGTACCCATGCTGTTGACCCTCAACAAGTTCCTCATAACCATGCCGTCTTTATCTATCCCACATACCCCTCTTTCCGTCACACCGTCAACTATACGACAGGGTCCCTGAGAACAGATGTTACACCTAGTTCCCTTTGCACAAAAGTCACATCGGACATTTTCCATGGCATCGAACCTGTCATGAACGTTCGTCAAGCCGTCCTCTTTGACCTTATCATACATCTTTTCTACTGATTCGTGAGCGCTGTGTTTTTCCATATTTTTCCACCGTTATGGTAATTTAGAAGGTGTTTAAAAATATTTCGTTGTTATACGAACGTTCGTATCTATGGGAAATAACTAAATCCAACCTTCATTCTGAAGTTTAGTCGATGAGCGAGTCTGAAGAAAAACCGAGGATATTCTCGAACGAAAGCGGCGTAGTCGTCATAGAGAGCAAGACCAAAAATGAGATAATCGACATCCTAAAAGAGGGAGAAAAACACGGATCCGAGATAAGAAAGGCACTCGGGAAAGCAAAGTCAACTACTTCAGTACATCTCTCTGATCTCAAAGAACTCGGCATAATCGGTGAAAAGGAGGACGAAGAAGACGACAGAAAGAAAATCTTCTACCTGACCACTCAGCTCTTGGGAAGATCAGGATATCCTCAGGACGAACACTATCATGACATCTTAAAAAATCTAAAAAGTAGTTCCGATGAAAAATATGAATTCCTGAAAAGTCTTTTTCACCTCATAAGGCACGGACTGGATTCTTTTGGCCTCGACATCCATCCCGCATTAAAAGAGATCGGTAGAGACGCAGGTAGGAGTATAGGGGAAGAGATGTCGGGAGAAACTAAAGATGAATTATTAATAGAAGTGAGAGAGTTTTGGAAAGAGACTGGTTTGGGAACCATGAAACTCACCGAGGATCGAGAGTTGATAGTTGAAGACTGTTTCGACTGTTGTGAAATGCCAGAGGTGGGACACACGCTCTGTTCACTCGACGAAGGGATTCTAGAAGGGATAATAGAAGGAGCCATGGGTGAAAGGACTCAGGTG
The DNA here is from genome assembly GCA_046540335.1 of Thermoplasmata archaeon. Lineage (GTDB taxonomy): Archaea > Thermoplasmatota > Thermoplasmata > Halarchaeoplasmatales > Halarchaeoplasmataceae > Natronoplasma. The sequence goes on from JBKHFH010000001.1 coordinate 4,871, forward strand.
CTCGAAAAGGAGTGCCACGGTACCGGAGATGATCACTGTTTATTCAAAGTAGATTTTGAATAGGACCTCAGCCCACAAATATCGGTCTATCCGAAACCATCTTTGGAAGAGGCATATCTCTGAAAGGCATGTCTCTCTGTCTCTTCTCTATTTCCGCTCGGAATTCATCCATACTCATGTTCACCTGGTCATCTTCTCCTCTGATCCTCACCGATAGTTCTCCGCTCTCCACCTCGTCGGGACCTATCACCACGACATAAGGTATCCATTCTTTTTCAGCAGCTCTTATCTTTTTACCCACGGTCCTGTCGGTATCGTCTATATCAACTCTTGCGCCGTCTATCTTACTCTCCAACTCCTCAACATAGTCAAGCTGATCATCCGATATCGGGACAAACCTTACCTGGGTTGGAGCCAACCAATAGGGGAAACAAGGTTTATCCCCCCTTTCTTCAGCCATAGCTGCCTGTTCCAGTATGGTGAACATAACTCTCTCTATGGCACCGCTGGGAGAGAGATGGAGTAGGTATGGGTGTTTCTCCTCTCCATCTTCATCCACATAAGTTATATCGTAACGTTCCCCCTGCTCGACGTCCACCTGATCTGTTACTAGTGCGGAGGCCCTACCCAATGGATCGATGAAATTGAATTCGTATTTCAGAGCGAAATAAGAGTGCTGTTCATCCCACAGCTCTATCAATGCCGGTTTACCGTAATTTTCGACTAGTTTTTCCACCTGTTCCCGATTATCATCGTAATAATCTTGAGTAGCTCTAACAACGAGTTCCAGATCTTCTGGAACATCGATACCTATCCCGTTCACTACTGACATGGCCAGATCCATCCTGGTCATCATCTCTTCTTTCGCCTGGTCTAGATCTTTGCACATCGCATGACAATCGGGCATGGTGAAGGCTCTCAGCCTCCTCAAACCGGTCAATTCACCTCTCTGTTCCACTCTAAATGAGTACCTCGTCAGTTCGTAAAGCCTGACCGGCATATTCCTGTAGGAAAGAGTCATGTCGCCAGCCATCAGGAACTGACCGAAGCAGGCGGCGTATCTCAAAAACACTTCTTTATCGGGTGTGTCCATCCTGTACTGCCTTGCGGGGAACCGGTCGAGATGTTTTTTCAGCGAGGGATAGTCTACATCATACATAATAGGAGATTCAATCTCCATGGCTCCATAATTTCTAGTCCTTTCACTCACGTAATCTTCAAGAAGGCCTTTCATCATCCTTCCCTTTGGGTAATACCTAAGATTTCCAGGGTCAGAGCCCTTTTCATAATCCACCAGCTCGTGTTTCCGCATCAGCTCGACGTGGGATGTTTCGGCTCCTGCCTTTTCCTTTTCCCCGGCTTCATATCGAACGAAATCTTCAAGATCTTCCTTGCCTTCAAAATCGTAGCCTTCGATATCCGTACCTTCAACATCCAACTCGTGGAAATTACCGTCTACATCCATTATCCCCCAGGTAGACTCGACGTTCTCTTCAGCTTCAAGGGCTTTAGAGACGATGTCTTTCTCTTCACCCTCTTCATCTACAGATATCTCTTTAGATAGCTCTGATAACGGATGTCCTTTACAGCTGAGTTTGAAAGACTTGTACCAACCGAATGGAGATCTATGTACCATATAATGTTCAGAGAGTTCTTTCTCCAAACCTTTTAGAACTTTCACTGCAGTATCCGGATCGGAGAGTTCTGAACTCAGATGTGCATAGGGATAGATCATCACCTTATCGATATCCAGTTCTTCCGCAGTATCAGTGATCTCTTTAACGCCTTCATCTATCACCTGATCGACCTTTCCTTCATCTCTTTCCTCGACGGCGGTGAAAACAGAAAGGCATTCTTCCATACTCCCTTCCCTCATCTCCTCTTCGATCTCTTCTGCAACAGGGGTCTCTTTTTTGACTTCATAACTTAGATAATCTGAATGGATCAATAGTATCCTCATATAGTTCACCTCAGATTAAGCCCGCCAGGTTAGGCACCAAGATACTTGCAACTATCAGCCCGAAAAGAAAGCCTATCAAAAAGGCCACTAAGATATCAGAGGTACGATCGCTTTTACTTTCAGTCTCTTCGGATGGACTGATATCTTTCAATCGTTTATTCCATTCTAGCTCTTCCATAGTCTTTTCAACTTCACTCATCCATATCCACCTCTTTCTCTTCTATATCATCATTAATATCATCATTCTCTTTAAGATCTCCTTTCTGAGCGAGCTTTATAAGGCCGCTACAGCTTTCGCAACATTTGAGGTCATCATCCCAGCAGGAGTTATCTCCTTTACAAACCCACCTACCACAGAAGCCGCATTGTGTGATTCCCTCTCTTTCTCTGACTCCCTGACAGAGGTCACAGACGAATTTATCCATCGAATAAAGATCGTTTTCAGGCTTTTCGCCGGGTTCTCGGATCTTCTCTATAACATCGACAACTCTATCGAAGGCGTCCTTCGTAGACATATTATGGATAACTTAAATCTTATGATAAAAAATTTCTGTTTGTAGAGTGAGTTATGGAGGGATACATTCAGAAAAGTTAAGTACACCCCCAACCTAATCTTCTCTTGAGTCATGACAGCCTACAAAAGAAAAGACGGTTACTATCATAAAGCACAAGAAGAAGGATACCGTTCTAGAGCGGTCTACAAACTCGAGCAGATAGATGAGAAATTCAACATATTTAGAAAAGGAGATGTGGTGGTCGATCTAGGAGCCGCCCCTGGGAGTTGGAGCGAGTACGCCGTGGAAAAGGTCGGGAAAGGGAACGTTCTAGCTGTTGACAAAAGAAGAATGAGAGAAATAGATGGCGTCTCTTTTCATCAAGGTGACGTGACCGATGAGAGTTTTTTGAGGAGGATATCCATAATAGCCGGTGATGTAGATGTGGTAATCTCTGATATGTCTCCCGATCTAACTGGAAACTACTCGATGGACCACGCCAGGTCAATTTATCTTGCTCAACACGCTCTGAATTTTTGTGATGCCAATATGGATAGAGGCGGTAAATTCGTCGTAAAAGTATTCCAGGGGGAGGATTTCCAAGACTATATGGACAAAGTGAAAAAATATTTTAAATCAGTATATGGTCATTCTCCTAGGGCTTCTAGAGAATCCAGTTCGGAGATGTACGTCATAGGAAAACACTTCAAAGAAAGAGATGATTCATAATACCGGAAAGCACAACCCTTTTATACCACTTGGATTCTTAAGCGAAACCGCGCTATAAAACTCACTTCAGCAACATTAACATGGAGGAAACACTTTGCCTGAGGAAAAAGAAGATCAAGAAGAGGATGATTTCCAATACATCGTCCGGATGATGAATACCGACCTTGACGGAGATAAGCTAGTAGTCTATGCTCTGAAAGACATAAAAGGAGTAGGCACTAGGGTCGCCGAGATGGTGGTCAACTCCACCGATGTGGATCCAAATGCCAAAATAGGATATCTAGAAGAGGAAGATATAGATAAAGTTAAAAAATCTCTAGTCAATTTCACCGATCAGGCTCCATCGTGGGCCGTGAACAGAAAAAGAGACCCTGTAACTGGGGACAATGACCACGTACTCAAGAACGAGCTAGACACCGTCCACAGAGAAGATATAAACAGGATGCAGAAGATCAGTTCTTATAAAGGTATCAGACACGAGCGCGGTCAAAAGGTCCGAGGGCAGAGAACGAAATCCAATGGAAGAACAGGTATGGAACTCGGAGTTGAAAAGAAGGTCGCTCGGGCTCAAGCTAGCGCAGGCGGCGAAGAAGAGGAGTGATCTAGAGGTGACATGACATGGGAGATCCAAAATTCAGTAGAAAAAAATTCGAAAAACCATCACACCCTTGGCAGGAAGAGCGTATAAAAGAAGAGAACGATTATATCAGACATTATGCTCTGAAGAACAAAAAAGAATTCTGGAAAGCTAGATCCATCTTGAAGAACATACGGGCACAAGCAAGGAATCTTCAAGCTCGCCTGAGGTACGGGGAAAAGCAGGCTAGAGAAGAGATGGATGCGCTTCTTGAAAAATTGAAGCATAAAGGATATCTTAAAGGCCAGGATCATACTCTCAACGATGTTTTGAACTTGGGCGTTGAAAATATATTGAACAGAAGATTACAGACATTGGTCTATCACAAGGGATTGGCTCACTCAGCGAATCAGGCGCGGCAGTTCATCATCCACGGCCATATATCTGTCAACGGAAGAAAGGTTACGGTCCCGAGTTATATCGTTAATGAGGAAGAAGAGTCGACCATAGCTTATTACCAAAATTCACCGCTTTCGGATGAACTCCATCCCGAGAGACCAGAAGAGGAAGTCACGCCGACTAGGATCCCAAAGATGATCGAAAATGACCAGGGTCAAGATAGCTATAATAGGAGATGAAATTTATGGGTAAATGGGGAATAGCTCACGTATACGCTTCTTACAACAATGTGATAATAACTATCACGGATATCACAGGTGCTGAGACTCTCGCTAAATATTCAGGAGGAATGGTCGTAAGACAGGACAAAGACCAGTCATCACCTTATGCAGCGATGGAAGCAGCCGAAAAGGCTGTAAAGGAGGCAAAGGATAAAGGCGTAACTAAGTTACATGTTAAGATAAGAGCTCCCGGAGGCAGTAAATCTAGGTCTCCCGGACCAGGTTCTCAGGCCGCTATACGGGCCTTTGCCAGATCGGGTATGAAGATAGGTACTATAGAAGATGTTACACCGATACCCCATGATTCCACAAAAGCTAAAGGTGGAAGAAGGGGCCGACGTGTGTAGAGATAAGAAGGGTAAAAGATGGAAATAGAAGCAAGAAAACTGGACGAAAGGAAAGCAGAATTATTGTTGTCAGACACTAATCCACCTATGGCGAACGCACTGAGAAGAGTCTTGGTTGCTGATATACCGAAATTGGCTATTGAGGACGTCGAATTCCATCTGGGGACGATAGGTGGTGATGAGGATGAAAAGGAGTACGAAAGTGCGGCACCGCTTTTCGACGAGATAATAGCACATAGATTAGGGATGCTGCCCATCCCAACCGATCTAGAACTGTTCAGTTATAGGGACGAATGCCAGGAATGCGGCGGTGAAGGATGTCCGAACTGTACCGTGATATACAGCCTGAACAAGAAAGGGCCCTGCACGGTTTATTCTGGAGATCTCATACCTGTGGGAGAGAACGACTTAAGACCAGTTGATGATCTCATCCCGATCGTGAAACTCAATGAAGATCAGGCTCTTCTGATGTACGCTACCGCTGAACTCGGAACGGCCAAAGAACACGCTAAGTGGCAGCCGACGAGCGGTGTCTCCTACAAATATTATCCAGAGATAGATATCGATCAAAGTGAATGCAACGAGTGTGAAGAGTGCGTGGATGTCTGCCCTGTCGATATACTAGAGATCGAAGATGGAGAATTGGTGGTGACCGACGTAGAAAAATGCAAGCTTTGCTCCGCATGTGAAGAAGCCTGTGGCAGAGACGCTATTACCGTCGAAGGCCGCGATGACAAGTTCATACTCACCTTTGAGACCGATGGTTCTTTGGATACTGAACAAACATTGAAGAAGGGACTCGAAGTGCTCGAGCAAAAGTTCGAGGATATGGTCGACCTCATAGAGGATATCTAGAAACTTCTGTCTATTCAATCAACAGATTTTAAATATTTGAGATAGTTCTCTATCCACAAAAATAAGAAGAGAAAACAATTAATCTTTAGTGTGAGTGATGCAGAAAACCTTTCACACCCAACGCGAGTTACGCGGAAGTGATTTCCACTAACACGCAAGTTTCACTCGTAAACTCGTTCAACTTGCGAGGGTAGCCGAGGAATAAAATATTCCTCATTTCCCCTCGGTTTCTCGCATACGCTTCAAACGCGAGGGTAGCCAAGCTAGGCCAACGGCGCAGCGTTGAGGGCGCTGTCCCGTAGGGGTCCGAGGGTTCGAATCCCTTCCCTCGCATTCAATTATCTTTCTGGATTTTTAGAGAAGGAGAAAAGTAAAGAGGAAATTTGTATACAACTTTATAGCTAATTAGAACCTTGCAAAAATATATGATAAGCTGTTAGTGAGGATATACGCCGACTCCTTCAAAAAGGATATTGCCATGGGTTATGGGGCTAGAGAATCCATAAGTAAGCTGGAGTTCCACTTTCAGGACAACCTCCTAGCGAGGACATACAATAAGCTCAGACACATACGGCAGGGTGGTATTCTACTTCACCTGAAATTGAATCTAGATTTTGACGAGTTCGCCTGAGATCTAGCGGGAAAGACACAAGCAGGATGAAAACGAGTGGATTATAGTTGATTTAGAGAAAAAAGACTTTTATAAACTGCTTCTATTAGGATTAGCAATCATTCACCCTTTTTTGGAAGAATAAAGCATAAGTGCAGATGATCTAATAGAGATTTACGATCGGCTGATCTCAACGAGACAAGAAATGACTTGAGTGCCGACTAAGTTTTGATGAATGACTTGGACGAAAATACAGCAGGGTATATCGATTAAAATGACCCAGATACTGATGGATGAAAACCGATAGGTGAGAGATATAAGGCAGTATCACTCTTTCTCTTTGTATCCGGTTTTAGAGAGTAATTCGTCCATCTGCGCCGAATTCACACATTCCATCGCAACCTGGAGAAGGATGGCTTTAAAGAACTCTTCACCTTGATGGCTCTTTTTACATTCTGGACATATCTTTTTTTGGGGTAAATGTTTCCTGAAATCGGGATCATCTTTCATTTCATTGTATATCTCTTCGGCAAAATCGATCAATTCGTTTCTTAACCCGGAGTCTTTAACGGCTCTCGAAACTTCTCTTCCTATACCTCTCATGTACCTGCGAGTGAAAACGAGGTCTCCCCAAACATCATCTCTGGTACCTATAGGGTTGTCCTCGTACATCGAGATCTCCTGGCAGGGCTGGTAATAACAGTACGACCTCCTTCCCATCTTATTTTTTCTTTTCTCTTCAGCTTCACCTTCCGTGGGACGACCCGGTTCGCTTTCTACATCCCGTTTTTCCTTTTTCTTATTGATTATACCTTGTCTCCAGAGATCTTTCACCGCAGAATAAATCGTAGATAGAGGCTGCCCGGTCTCTTCGGATATCTCCTGAGCCGTTATGCCTTCAAGACCGTTATTTCTGATAGCCTTCAAGCAGGCCCAAGTAGCTTCATTTCCGAGTACGTCTGCAGCCATGTCGCTGCTTACGGGGAAAAAATTGAGGTATTCCTTTTTCTCCATCGTATCACGTTTCATGATTATGTAATTATATTATTTTAAATTTTTGTAATAACAAAATTATGTACCTAACGACTCGAGATTGGGTTGATATATTTTCTAGGGCATGAGAATTAAGTGAGGTAGATAAAATGAGAAGCCTAAAAATCGGGTTAGGAAGGAACCGCATGAGAAGGGAAATGAACGTAGAGATCGAATTGCAAGACGACCAGAAAAAGAAAAACTTTTTACGAAGAAGCAATAAGAAACCGTAGATAAGGTGATTAATATGAAAAAGAAAATATTTGTGTTTACTATCGCGCTTTCTCTGCTGCTCAGCGGGACGCTTGTCGTGGTCGGAGGCGAACCGCGAGAGATGAACGAAAGGACAGAGATAAATCAAGATAGAACACCGACGGCTGAAGCCGAAGTAGATGATTCTGATCTGGGAAATATTTCTAATGAATATCCGTTCAAGGATGAGTATCCATCGGTAGGAGAGCTTTATGGATGGTATGAGGATTTGGAGAAAGAATATCCAAATTTGATACAAAATCACAGCTATGGGGAATCTTACAAGGGTTTAGATCTTTATGCGTGGGAGATAACCGCCGATAATGATACTGTTGTAGAGGAGAAGCCCACGGTTTTGGTCGATGCAACTATACATGCAAGAGAATGGTCAACCCCGCAGGTAGCGGCTTACTTCACTTGGAGACTCTTAGATGAATACGACACAAATGAGACCATCAACTGGATTGTGAACAATAGGAGGATCTTTGTAGTTCCGATGGTGAATCCCGATGGGTATATTTACGACGGAAATGGAACATTAGAGGAAAGAGAATATTGGCGAAAAAATCGCAATGACTCGACTCCTACAGACGCTATCGGTGTTGATCTAAATAGAAATTGGGATACCCATTGGGTGAAAGGTGATGATGAACCTTCAAATGAGACATATCATGGAGATGCTCCTTTTTCAGAAGCTGAAACTTATCACCTCAAGGAATTCATGATCGAAAATGAGATAGATTCATATCAGAACCTTCACTCTCACTGGGGAACTTTATTGATTCCCTCTTCTAATATGACCGATCCAACACCACATGATGATTGGTACAGGGGTACGGCAGAACACACGACTTCTTTAACGACTATGTTGGGAGAGGACGAACAGTACTAATACGGTCAACCTTATGAGGAATTGGGTTATAGTCCTCCAGGGGCAGCTGATAGTTGGGTCTATGATGAAATAGGTGCACAAGCATATACATATGAGATTTACACCGGTGAGTATGAAGAAGATTTTGCTGAAGGATTCTACCCTCCAAAAGAAGACATCATGACCATCAATGAAGATCTAGATGATTCTCTTATATATCAGACCAGAGTAGCTGATGCTGATCTGGGAGATGGAGAAGATTTAGAGCATCCACCAGTCCCTTATTTGGTCTACGGTACGCTGGAAAATGAGGGGGGCGATCATCTTTCAGATATAGAGATTGAAGTAGAGAATCAAGAGACTGGGGAGAATCTATCTGTTGAGACAAACAGCAAAGGTTATTACGAACTAAATCTTGCGAATTTGATTGACCATGGTTATGAAATCGGTGACACTCTTTGCATTCAAATCGATCCAGGTACCACCATGATGAATTTTGACGTTGACGGAAACTGGGGTAAAAGGATAGACCTTGAATATACAGAGGGACCTCAAGTTACCACCGAAAGCGTATCCGCCTTGACTAACGAATCTGCAGAGTTTGAAGGTAGAGTTGAACTTGGAAATATGAGTTCCGTAGAAGGTTATTTCCAGTACCGTATGGAAGGGGAAGAGAGTTGGCAAGAAAGTGAGATAGAAGTCATCGAAGAGAATCGAACGTATGATATGGTCATAGATGGTATGGAATCAGATGAGAGCTATGAGGTTAGAGCATCTATAAAGTGTAACGAAGAGGAACAAGATTTTGGTAGGATATTGAGTTTTATAACTACGATTCATACATTAAACCTTGACTCAAGTATCGGTGGTGAAGTGATCAAACCTGGAGAGAGTGAATTTGAATATACATACGGCTCTGAGGTGACTATCGAAGCTTCTGCTGAGGAAAATTATGATTTCATCGAATGGATCGGTGATGTCGATACAGTAGAAGATACTGAATCATCAGAAACAACGGTCGGGATCACTGATGATATAGAGATAACAGCACTTTTCCAAACAGGTGAAGGGTCTGAAGGAGATCCATACTTGATCGAAAATAGTCATCACCTGCAGAAGATGGAAGACAATTTAGAAGCTCATTATGAATTGGCTACCGATATAGATGCGAGTGAAACTGAAGACTGGAACGATGGAAGAGGATTCGATCCAGTAGGTGATCAATATAATCCATTCGAAGGCACATTTGATGGTGGTAGGTATAAAATCGATGACCTTCATATTAACCAAGAAAATATGGAATATACAGGTCTTTTTGGAGTCATAGGTGAAGGTAGCGAGGTAACGAATTTGGCCCTTGTAAATATAAATGTAACCGGGAGTCATACTAGATCACATTGGGTCGGTGGACTTGCAGGAGGAAATTTAGGATTGATAAATAACACTTCCGTCTCAGGAGATGTGAATAGTGGTGACGTCGCTGGTGGACTGATAGGGCAGGGCCCAGGCACAGTCAAAAATTCATATTCGACAGGGGATGTGACTGGAGCGCGATTTGTAGGAGGGTTGCAGGGAACGAGCAGCGGAAGTATCTTTACTTCTTACTCTTCTGCGAGAGTTGAAGGGACCGGTTCCGTCGGTGGCATTTTAGGTGGAAGTTGGGGAGTTATCGAGAACAGTTATGCTACAGGAGAAGTTGTCGGAGAAGATAATGTAGGTGGATTAGTTGGTCAGATAGGTATCCGGGTTAGAGGTTACAGTGATAGTGGCGAAGTTATCGATTCGTATTCTATAGGTAATGTTTCGGGTGATGATGAAGAAACACTCGGAGGTTTAGTAGGTTTCATAGAGCTAGGAGAGGTAACAGGTTCCTTCTGGAACGTAGAAACATCGGGGCAAGACGAATCTGATGGAGGTACTGGGCTACCCACTGCAGAGATGGTCAGAAGAGAGACTTTCACCGATGCAGGTTGGGATCTCGAAGAGAATTGGAATATCATCGAAGATGAAACTTATCCTTTCCTGCAGTGGCAAAAGGAAGATACATATCCCTACGCACCTGAACTATACGAATTGACGATAAACATCGAAGGACAAGGCACGGTAGAAGTCTATGGAGAAGAAGTAGAAGACGGATGGACTCAAGAATACGTAGAAGGAACGGAGTTGACCCTCGAAGCGATCCCAGATGAAGGTTACGAGTTCGATGAATGGACAGGGACGGATCAGACAGGTGATGAGATAAACATAACGATGGACGAAGATAAAGATATCACGGCCCACTTCGAGGAGATCACATACAACCTGACATTTGTGGTAACAGACGAAGAGGGTGAGGCAATCGAGGGAGCAACAGTCACTGTAAGTGATGAGGAAGTGGAGACAAATGGGAGTGGCGAAGCGACCTTTGAACTTACGCAGGGAGATTACGACTACGAGGTCACCCATGACGACTATGAAAAAGAAAATGGTATGATAGATAGCCTTGATGAAGAGAAGAAGGAAACTGTTGAACTTGAAGAGAGTAATGGAAGTCCCGGGTTTACTGTAGTACTGCTAGCACTCGGTGCGGTTATAGCCGTTGCGATCTATAAAAAGAAACGTTGAAGTATGGCTTGGGAGTAGAATCAAACCGTTTCCCCTTCATTTCTTTTATTTTTCTAAGAATAAGTCCTTTCAACGTATCTAGAGTTTTTATCGCTCTCTTGCTACTGCTCAGAGGATTACTTTTTGCTGTTGTAGGCGAGAGAATAAAAAGAAAGTACAGATAAGGGCAACCGAGAAAATGAACTATCACTCTTTCTATTTATATCCGGTTTCAGAGAGCAAATCGTCCATCTGCGCCGAATTCACACACTCCACCGCCACCTGGATAGAATGGCTTTAAAGAACTCTTCACCTTGATGGCTCTTTTTACATTCTGGACATATCTTTTTTTGGGGTAAATGTTTCCTGAAATCGGGATCATCTTTCATTTCATTGTATATCTCTTCGGCAAAATCGATCAATTCGTTTCTTAACCCGGACTCTTTGACAGCTCTCGAAACTTCTCTTCCTATACCTCTCATGTACTCGCGTGTGAAAACGAGGTCGCCCCAAACATCATCTCTGGTACCTATGGGGTTGCCCTCGTCTATCGAGATCTCCTGAGACGTGATAGCGGAGTAATATTTCTGATAGCCCCCATGCAGTTTTAGGCGGAGATCTTCTTTTTAATTCTATCAGTTTTCCTAATTCTGTAATTACATTATTTTATATTTTTGTAATAACAAAATTATGTACCTAACGACTCGAGAGTGGGTTGATATATTTTCTAGGGCATGAGAATTAAGTGAGGTAGATAAAATGAGAAGCCTAAAAATCGGGTTAGGAAGGAACCGCATGAGAAGGGAAATGAACGTAGAGATCGAATTGCAAGACGACCAGAAAAAGAAAAACTTTTTACGAAGAAGCAATAAGAAACCGTAGATAAGGTGATTAATATGAAAAAGAAAATATTTGTGTTTACTATCGCGCTTTCTCTGCTGCTCAGCGGGACGCTTGTCGTGGTCGGAGGCGAGGTGATGGATGAAAGTGTTAGTAAAGATTTTAAAGAAGTTGAATCTGAGGCTACAGAAATCCAGGATTGGCACGACTTAGACGAGATAAGAGATGACTTAAGCAGCGACTACGTTCTAGTTGACGAACTTGATGAAATACAGATGGTTATGAGGACTACAATGCTCAAAGAGAAGATCATGAAGTAGTATATTTTGCAGGATCAGACGAACACTGGAAAGACGGCGATACTATAGAAATAGAATATGGTGAAGATGAATATGATTCTGTTCTATCAGTCGAAGATGAAGAGGGCAACCCGATCAGTTATACGGTAGAGCATCCTACAATAACAATAGAGGTGGACACCAGAGAAAGCCGTTTAGGTGTAAACTTCGAGAACGCCGTCGTAGGTTGGGAACCGATAGGGAACGATGAGAATCCATTTAACGGTACTTTCGACGGTAACGGTCATGATATAAGTGATTTAAATATAAAACGCGGTGGAACGTCCGGTATCGGAATATTTGGTTTTACCGGTCAAGAAGTTGAAATCAGAGATATCGGTCTTGTCGACTTAGAGGTGAAAGGATTAGGATACGTAGGTGGACTCGTGGGCTATAACAAGGGCAATATTTCCGATTCCTATGTAACAGGTGAGGTGAGCGGAGTTAGTTCTGTAGGCGGATTAGTTGGACTAAGCTTAGAAGGCGAGGTGAAGACCTCATATGCGACAACTGATGTGAGCGGTATGGAGGGAATTCATGTAGGAGGACTCGTGGGACTAAGCCATAGTACGGTAAACGCATCGTATGCGACCGGTGACGTTAGTGGAGAGGGTCATTTAGGAGGACTCGTGGGACTAAGCCATAGTACGATATACGGATCGTATGCGACCGGTGATATTAACGGTGAAGAAAATGTGGGAGAACTTGTAGGAAATAATGCAGGAATCTCGAAAGATTCTATTGAGAATTCCTATGCGACTGGTAACGTTAACGGTGAAGAATTTGTAGGAGGTCTCGTTGGACATAACAAAGCTAACATTGAGAATTCGTATGCATCTGGGGACGTTAACGGCGAAAAATTTGTAGGAGGATTAGTAGGATTAAATTCTGCTGGACCTGGCCCAGGTTACCCTGATATGCCTTTTCCTTCAACTGTCAAAACGTCTTATGCGTCCGGTGAAGTGACCGGTGAAGAAAATGTGGGAGGACTAGTCGGATTGAGCGAGTCAGGCAATGTCACCCATTCTTACTGGGATATCGAAACTTCTGGAATTGAGGAGAGCGACGGTGGAACAGGCCTAACAACGGATGTGATGACAGGTGAAGAAGCTCCTAAAAACATGGACGGTTTTGACTTCGAAGAGGTCTGGGAGACTGTTGGGGAGGATGATGAAGATGCTGAAGAGAACGGCTATCCTATCTTACAGGAGTTGGACAGAGAAGAACAGCTCGAGGCTCAAAATATTTATGGAGATGATGACGGGATCCCAGGATTCACATCGTTACTCCTCTTAGTAGCTTCGATCATCGCAGTAGCTATCTACCAGAAGAAAAGTAAAAAGCGGTGAAAAGGATAGATACAACTGCTGCAACGAGAGATTAAAAAAACCCATTTCCTACTTCATTTTTTCTTATCAAAATGATGATTGAGTGAAATAGAGGATTTATTGTACAGAGATGATTTGAACAGTGGATTTGTATACAAATAGGCGTTAAATTCCCATCCCTCGCATCTTTATTCTCTAATATTTTCTTAAAAGTATCCATAAGATAACCACCGAATCTTTAAGTATCCCAATATATAGCGGAACGATGAAGAAAGTAAAACAGAAAACGGTAGCTCCAGCTTTCATATCTTTAGCTTGGTTGATCATATTTATCGGTAGATTGACTGGGCCCACCCTGTTAGTTGATATCGAGGAAAGTTTGAGTATCTCAGATGCTGAAGCAGGTATTGCCCTCTCAGCGATGTGGTTCCTCTATGGCGTCATGCAGTTCCCTGGAGGTGCTCTTTCAGACTCCTTCGGCAGGAAAAAAATCATCCTAGTTTCCATAGCTTCGTTCGGAGTAGCATCGATTCTTATAGGTACTACTCTTAACTACATAATGATGATAGTGACTTTCTCTCTACTAGGATTGGCGTTCCGGTCTTTTCCCCTCACCTAGCTTGACCATGTTATCTGAACTCTATAGAGATAAGAAGGGCAAGGCTTTAGGTATAAGATCGGGATTCGGCAGCCTTTCTGGTTTAGCTCCTATGGGTCTCCCTGTTCTGGCTTTTATGATAGGTTGGAGGAATATCTTTCTTTTCTACTCGGTAGTAGCGTTAGCTATAGGATATCTATTTTACGTTTTTGTTGAAGAGACTTTAGATGAACTCAAAAAGAGGTCCGGTCTCACCCAACTGAAGATGGGCCTCCGTTCCCTAACAGAAAAAAGAGACTTCTTTCATGTTCCTCATAAATCTGATCGTTTCATTTGCATGGATAGGGATGCTTTCCTGGTTCCCAACATATATACAGAAAAGCAAAGGCTTCAGTCCGGAGATAGCAGGAATACTTTTCTCTATAATATTATTAGGAGTAACAATTTTAAAACCGATCTTAGGGCACTTTTCCGATAGAGTGAATAAACTGTTCTTGATCCTTTTTCTGCTCATCACCGCCTCTATTTCGCTCTATCTTCTGACGATAACTGAAGGTCTCTTCTCATTAGGTATAATCGCTTTCTTATTTTCACAGACAGGGGCTTTCTATCCGATAAGGACGTCCTATCTGACTGAAAAGTGGTACTCCAAGAACACTGGAACAAAACTGGGCGTCTTCAGATCTGGCATCATCTTGCTGGGTAGTCCGATCTCTGCGGTGATAGGATGGACTAAAACCATCTATAGTTTCGATACAGCGATTTTTCTCGTAGCTGGACTTTTATCTTTAGCCGCGGTACTGGTCCTAGGGAAGTTGATAATAGGGAGAAGATAGATCAAACTTAGATAACTTGTTCTAATTAACAAAAAAGATTTGTAGAATAGACTCTTTTCAAATGATAATATGATGGGAAGATTGGATAATAAAAAAGCTCTTATCACTGGTTCTTCAAGAGGTATAGGAAGAGCTATAGCAAAAAAGTTCGCAGAAGAAGGAGCTAAAGTAGGATTGAATTATCATTCTAGCGATGAGAAAGCACGTGAAGTTCTAGACTATGTCAATGATCATTCAGGTGGTCTGCTTCTCAAAGGGGATGTGAGTGAAAAAAGCGATTGTGAACGGATCGTACGGGAATTTGTAGATGAGTATGATGGCTTAGATATCCTTGTCAATAATGCTGGGATACTAAAGTTAAAGAATTTAGAAAACTCTACTATCGAAACGTTCGATCGAACTATAGACGTCAATGTAAGAGGTCCGTTCATGATGTCTAAATATTCCTTGGAACACCTAAAAGATTCAAACTCGGGCAGGATAATCAATATGTCATCTCATTGGGCATTCAGAGGTTCCGATCAGGCTACATCTTACGTTGTTAGTAAAACAGCACTCATCGGCTTGACCAGGGCTTTAGCTCTAGAGCTAGGACCGAAAGGTATAACTGTCAATGGTATCGCTCCTGGAACGATAGAGACTGATATGGTCTCCGATCGCTACTCAAAAGAGGAAAAGAAGACCAGGATCAAAGAGATACCAGTTAAAAGACTTGGAAAACCAGAGGATATCGCAGATACCGCTCTCTTTTTAGCATCGGATGAAGGAGATTATGTCAACGGAGAGATCATAGGTGTCAACGGCGGGGTAACTATCCATTGAAGTGAATTGATAAAAGCAGCGCCGAGAAGGGGATTCGAACCCCTGTGGTGCAAGGCACCACGAGATCTCCAATCTCGCGCCGTACCAGGCTAGGCTATCTCGGCATTGCGTTGTGAACTTATGTGTATGTATTTAGCCGTACCAGGCTATTCTTCGGGATACCGAAGAACGAGTGGAATCCAAGATTCCGCGCTGGGCTATCTCGGCATTTTAGTTGCCACTCAGAATAATCTAACGATAACTGATATATAATTTATTTCCATCTTTTAGGGTAGTCACCAGATGGTGCGAAGACCCTTTCACTCTCAAACACTAATCCCTCTTCCATATCCAGGATCTCCCCGGCATCATATAGTGCCTCTCCTATAGCGACCCCCTCATCTTTAGCCGATATCACCGCTACTGTATCTCCTCCATGGAAATCGTCCATCTCCAAAATTCCAGGAACTGCAAGATCAGCTCCATTCAATACTGCTCCTGCCGCAGTATCTTTTATCCTGATCTTTGGGAATATGTCAAGAGCCTTTTCGTAGGGCAGCAGTACTCTTCTCAACGCTTCTTCATCTCCATCTTTGTAATATTCGTAGGCATCTCTGAGATCGTGAAGCGTTATCATATCATCTTCAGTGAATCCACCCGCTTCCATCCTTCTCAACTGCATCATCTGGCCCCCGGGACCCATAGTTTTGCCCAGATCTTTACAGAGCGTTCGTATATAGGTCCCTGATTCACACCGGACTCTCAACAATACCTCCCTCCCGCTAACATCCAATCTTTCTATTTGATGTATAGTCCTTTCTCTTCTTTCTCTCTTCACGCCTGCCCGCACCGGAGGCATCTGATATATGGTCCCTTCGAATTCTTCTAGTATATCATCCAATCTTCCGACTTCTATTTTCCCGTAAAATCTCATAGCTGCGACGTACTCTTTAGGAGCATTATGAAGCAGATCCATCAATCTGACCGACATCCCCATACCCATCGGGAGCACACCAGTAGCATTTGGGTCTAGAGTTCCGCTGTGAGCGGTTTTTTCGTCGAACAGTTCTCTAACCCATGCGGAGACCTGATGGCTCGTAGGACCCTCGGGTTTATCTAACACCACCATAGATCTTGGGATCATATCTTCTAAAGTTCTTTTTTCAGGTCTTTCCCCCCACTTTGAGACCGTGTTCACTTTCCTCCTAACATATCTCATCTCCGATCCTCTCTATTATCTTATCTACTATCTCATCTGGATTGTGTTCGTGCGAGTCTATCAACATATCGTATACCGAAGTGTCTTTTAGATCTATGTCATAATATTCCAAATATCTTTTTCTCTCACTTCTCTCCCGCTTTTTGACTCTTTTCTTTACTTCCTCTTCACTATTTTCCTCCTCCCGTTCTGCTATCCTTTCGACTCTCACATCTAATGGTGCCTCTAACCATACTTTGAATGCGTCTTTATCAGAGCGAGAGAGCAAATGACCGGTCAACCTTGCTTCTAAAATTTTACCTTCCTCTGCCTTTTCTAACATCCTTTCATCTACACTTCTATCGATCTCTTCGTCCCTTTCAGCTAATTCACTGAACTCTTCTAGATCCATGTCTCTCTCTTGAGCCATCTCCCGGAAAACCTCTCCCGATGAGATGACCTCCATGCTTGTTCTTTCTGCTAAAAGCCTAGAAGCAGTGGTTGTTCCGCTCCCGGGAAGGCCGCTTATAGTGATTATTATATCCTCAAAGATATTGTTTGATTTTAAGGTTCCTCCTCCTTGAGACGTTTTTTAAAGTCATACATCTTCAATACGACCATAAGGACTTGGGTCAGAGGTAGTGAAACCAGCATGTAAACACCTATCCACTGTGGAAATGGCATGAAGCACCAATCGAGTAACGGTTTTGTGAAATTAGCGTTAAAAGCCCACGGCACCGAGAAAGTTTGGTTCGCAAGTCCTCCTATGAATTGCCAGATCCAACCGAATATTATTAGGATCACGAACATAGTGACCGCCATAGCTTTTAACTGAGGCTTGAAACTCTTCATCGACATCTCGTTCATTTCTTCCTGCCGCTTCTCCAGCTTTTTCACTCTGCTTTGCTTGTTGGACCTCTTCGCCTCCATAAGCTCCTTCCTGAATTTACTGCTTATCTTTTGGCTTTCGGCCATCTCGACCCAGTCCATCAACTGGTCTCTGATTACAGTAGAGAAAGTGATCATTATCGAACCTGCGAGCATCAATGTCAATATCGGATACTGTCCGTCAAAGCCAATTATTGGGTAGAGTATAAATCCAAGAGCTTCGCCAAGATCGTTCCTTAAGTCCGGTTGGAGCATTATCAAGAATGCTGACAGTCCGAGAAATATGTAAATAAATCTTTTCAGACTGAATAAGGGTTTTGTTGAGGTGGCCTCTTCCGTTTCATCTTCCTCTTCATCGATTTCCTCCTCCTCTTCTTCTTCTAGTTCTTCATCCAATCGGTCTCTCTTCTCGCTTTTTTCCTCAACGATCTCTTCTAATTCCTCTTCTGAGACGTCATCCTCTTTGTTTTTATATCTCGAGACTATCTCGTTGTAGAGATCTTCGGATATTTCTCCTTCAGCTAGTCTTTCGTCTAATTTCCTCAACAACTCTTTATCTTCGGTGATAATACAACACCTCTCAAATTTTATATCTACTGGTTCCCAAAGAAGTCTCTTAGCATCGGATGCATCTCCATCATCTGTTCTTTTCCGATCTCTTCGTACAGCTCTGTGAGTACGGAAACTGCTAGAAAAAGACTGATACCGGTCGCTCCGCCTACCGAACCGAGCAGAGTTGAACCAGCTCCCACGATCCCTATGAAAAGGCCGCTGAAGATAGTGACCGTAGGGATGTATCTTTTCAACACTCTCCTCAAAACCCGTGGATCTCTCCTGAAACCAGGGATCTGCATACCGCTGTCCTGTATCTGGTCCGCCACGGACTCTGCGTCCATGTTAGTAGTCTGCACCCAGAATTTAGCGAATAGTACACAAGTTATCGCCATGAATAACATGTGTAATATAACTCTAGCTATTACAGACAGTTTGGAATGACTCCAGGAAACACCCTCTGGAGATAGAGCTGTCTCGTATTTAGGGGATATGAGTGGTAATAACCATTCCTGAATTCCTTCTGGTGCGTTCAGATACCAGACCGCACCGCTGATGGGATCTGTAGAACCTTGTTGGTAGACCCCGAGCCAGTCTTGTCCTCCAAGCAGCGGGAAGTTTTGGAACGTAGGATTTGTATAGAACAGCATCGAGAACAGATTTATGTTGGCTAAGAGAGCGTGAGCTAAAATGATAGGAATAACAGAAGCATATATCAACTTGATCGGATAGCGTCCTCTCGCTCCTCTAGCTCTACCGTGCGCTAATGGAAGCTCTATCCTGCTGCCCTGTATATATGCTACGATCAATAATATTAATATAGTGAAGATAAGCCCCATGACAGGATTTGGAGGACCGATTATCAACCCTTCAAGCTCCCCCTGCATCAGCTCAGAAGCTGAATAATTTCGGATGGTATAGATCGTCCTGGGGATAGTTCCGGCTGGAGCGTTAGTTTCCATTTGAGGAGCTGACTCCCAGTTGAACAGACCGGTGAAGAGTCCTTCTGAGACGCCTGCGACAATAAACAGACTTATCCCGCTACCGACCCCCCATTTGGATACGACTTCATCCATCAAGAATAAGAAGTAACCACCTATGAAGAGTTGAAGTATTATCAGTATTCTAGCTACAAGAAGACCGTTTCCCGTGAAGTAAGTTCCAAGAGTAGATACGAAAGCATCGGCGGGAACGAGGTATCCGTAAACCTGTGGAACTGCTTGTACTATCAGCATTATTATTACCAAAAACTTCTGGGTGTTCTGGAAAAGAGCCTGATCTTTCTCGTCTTTCATGTCTAAATCGACGATCTCTGCTCCCTGGAAGAGTTGCATAATAATTGAAGCATTAACGATCGGAGTGATACCTAGATGAACTATCGAACCCATCTCTCCAGCAAATATAGCTCTGAATTGCTCAAATAGATCTATAGATTGATCTTGACTAAGACCATAAATCAGGACATTACTCATGAGGAAATAAAGTAAAAGGATAAGGATGAGCCAAATCATCTTTCGACGGAAATGGACGTGCCCCTCGGGTTGCTTGACCGAAGGCAAACGGTCTAAAACAGGTTTCAACTTGTATAAACGGCTCTTATCCTCTTCTGCCATATAGATCACTTTTCAGAATTCTCGGTCAATTCTCCTCCAGCATCTTTAATCTTTTCCTTTGCTTTACTGCTTGAGTTAGGAACTTTGATATTCATCTCTTTGGTAGGTTTACCTTTACTCAATAACTTATCGAAACCAGCTTTTTCTAAATCTATCTCGTATCCAGAATCTTCCTCGCTGGCATAACCCAGCTCTATCAGATCTTCGAGCATCTCTTCGACCTGATATATATTTATGACTTCCTCCTCTTCTATCAAATTCTGGGGCCGGGTGAAACCTTTAGGACCGAAATAATCTGGCTCATCCTTTGCAAGGGATTTCCATTTGTGTTTACCAAGGCCAGCGTTTCCTCTACCGCCTCTTTCTCCGGCACCTCTGCCGTTCTTGATACCTCGGCCGTGTGATCGTGAACCTCGATTTTTCTTCTTTTTCTTTTTACCCATGAATATCAGACTTCCTGATCGGTTCCTGAGTTCAACATCTTCTGGATAAGCGAATTTATATCGCTTCCACGATAGCCCAATGCCCCACCCATGTTATAAGCTTTTTTGATACTTTGGTAACTTCCTTTGGGTGGATTCAGTCTAAAAACCCTGTCTAATCCTTCTATATCGCTTAGTAAAACCTTATCAGATGTAACGGCTATAGCGAACTGGTCTATTTTATCATATGATGTTCTCTCACTTATCTTTTCTTCGAGCTCATCCCTTGCCATCCCTGAACTTCGTTCGAGAAGACTGACCATAGTCTCTATATCGATCTCTCCCCAAGTTATCAGATCTTTGACTTTTTTTAACATCCCTTTGTATGTAGGACTTTCCGGGATAACAGTACAGTGATTCACCGAGTTCAATCTGAGCATCTCGAGAGTGTCCTTCGTCTTTTGAGTTTTATCTCTTGAACTTTTCAATCTAACGACAGCATAAGCCATTATCAGCCCTCCTGTTGTGAGACCTCTTCCTGGGCCCCTTCGATAATTCCCAGTTCCTCAGCCTGATCTTTTCTCACTCTCATCTCGGATGTCTTTTTCATAGCGTTGAACACAGCGAGAGCATAATTCACGGTCGTCCTCGTCTTCCCTTTCGAAAAGCCCCATACATCTCTTATTCCTGCTCTTTCTAGAATGGATTTAGCTGTGTCTCCTACAGCTAAACCTATACCGGAGGGAGCAGGTTTCAACTCGATCTCTACAGAACCTGCTTGACCGCTCACTTCAAATGGTACGGTATGTGGTTCACCACAACCGCATTCCCAAGAACCGCATCCTCTTCTTATCCTTACCATATTGAGTTTGGCGTTGTTCATGCATTTGCGGATAGTGGGTCCGACTTCTTTACCTTTAGCGGTTCCAACACCGACATAACCGTCGTTATTGCCTATTACAGTCGTGACAGTGAATCTGACCCTTCGTCCTGAATCGGTCATCCTCTGGACCATATTCACATCGAGAACGTCGTCATCCAATTCAGGGAATAAAGCGTCGATTATCTCGGGTTCTTTGATCGGAAGTCTTGTCGCAAGAGCATCTTTCATGCTCGTGATCTCACCGCGTTTTACTTTCCTGCCCAATCTGGTCTTCGGCTCCCATCCATTCATGATAATTCCTCCAATCTAGATTTCACTTCATCAAATAATTCTGGTGTATCGTCATCGATGTGTTCACCTCTGATACGGCCCTCATCGGGTAGAATGTCCGGATCGTGTGGGACGGAAATTCCTGCGTCTATCATCCCGTTGAGTGCGGAGAACAATTTTCCCCCTTTTTCAGGGTGGTTAAGACCGATGTCTAGGACCGCCTCGTCAATCCCTTTGTTCAAAGCTCTTTTTCCAGCTAAGTACCCGACGAGATAAGCGGCTGGCAGGTTAGATCCATGACCCTCCCATCCTTCTTCCATTATGTGCTCGCTGGAAGCGGATGCTTCTACTATATCTCCGTCTCTATCAAATCTGATGAACTGTACTGTGATATGCTTATTAGAAGGCCTAACTACCGCTCTTACTTTGCCGGATTTGAGTAATTTCAATCTTTGTCTGTAATCTGTCTTGCCCTTTCTTCTCCTTTTGAGGGGCATCATGTATCTTGAACCTTCAGCCATTTTTATTCACTTCCTTTGATCTCGTAATCTTCATCTATATAATCTTCCATCTTCAAGTGAAGGATCATATCTGCAGTATCCTCGAAAGCTCCACCTTTCGATTTATTATAGAACTCCCGATAAGTCGATTTTTCTATAAGTCCCTCGTCTCGCAGCTTTTTCAGCTCTCTTCGCATAGACCGTATCCTTTTTTTCCAGCTGTCCTTGGAGTTTTCACGAGCATTTTTGGTCCCCTGTCTCTTACCGTAGCCCTTCCTTCTCCCCTTCTTTTTCTGTTCTTTCTTGTAGTTTATCCTCCCGCGAGAATTGCCTTCCTTTGGCTTTTTCTTCATGACTCCTCTGTTTATCAACTCTCTCACTTCTTCACGGGTGATAGCTTCTATCACCTCGTCCAACATAGTGTCGTCTATCCAGACACGATCTTTACCGCAGTCGAGGATTTCTGCTGCCAACCTTTTTTGATATTTAACATCCATGATAATCACCTTATGACGTTGGATTGAGGACTCTTATATCTTCATCCTCAGCTTTCTCTTCGATCTTCAATCTCTTTCTCATACCTACACTATGTGCGATTCTAACCGCCTGCTTGTCCGGATCGATATCTTCAAGATCATCCGTATTGTGAACAAGAACTTCTTCAAATCCAGAGGGATGAAGCCCTCTTACTTTTTTCGGTGAGCGGAAACCGATCCTCACGTTGGAAGGTCTGTATTTCTTGTTCTGCCTTGCCTTAGAGTGTAGTCCTCGGGGTTTTCTCCAAGTATCTTTATCTAACTTGGCTCTGTAGAACCATTCCTGATGATTGAAACTGGGTCTTCTCTCTTTGATCTTCTTCCTTTTTTTCAACATATCCTGGGTCTCTTCGTCCAGTTCGGGTTTTTTCTTTACTTCGTAATCTTCATCATCTGTCATCTTTGATCACCTTTTAATTCACACGGGTTTGCCGGCTTTTTCGGTAATGTATATACCGTCTTGGAAGACCCGTGGGTCCGCCTTTGAGATCTTAGTGGCGGATTCGATGTTCGCCGCTGTTTGAGCGACAGCCTCTTTATCGGGCCCTCGAACCGTAATTTCGTTTCCATCGACTTCAGCTTTGGTCGATCCAATGATGTTTGCTCTTCTAGGTTTGTTCTCCCCTACGAAATTTTTGATCACAAGCTGATCCTGCTCAGGGGTGACTTCCATGGGAAAGTGGGAATATATGATTTTTAATTTGTAAACAAAGTCCTCTTGAGCACCTTTGATCATGTTCTCTATATGGGATTTAAAGGTCCCTAACTGGGCCTTCTCTTTCTTGCTCGGCGTTTCTACACTCAATACAACCTCGTCATCCTTTGCCTCTATCTTGATCGTTGGATGAGAGAAATTCTTAACTACTTTGCCGTTCTCTCCAGATACTTTCAACTCATCCTTGTCCATCTCGACCGAAACGTTCTCCGGCACCTCTACTTTTTCTTCCGAAATCAGTTCAACTGGCATGATAATCCCTCAGTAAACATAAGCCAATAACTTTCCTCCTGCTCCTTTGCCTTTGGCTTCAGAATGATCCATAACACCTCTATTGGTGGTCAATATTAAGACACCAAATCCTTGAGCAGGAAGATATCTAGATTCATAATCTTCTATGTCAGCATTTTTGACGGACCATCTGGGTTTGATTACTTTACACTCATTGATGTTGCCATTCAGGATAACGTTGTAAGTGCCCCCTCTTCCATCTTCATCGTATTCAAATCTCTCAAGATACCCGTTCTCCTGCATAACTCTGAGCACGCGCCCGATGAGTTTAGACGCAGGTTTGATCTCACATTCTAACTTTCCGTTTTCTTCCGCATTGTTTATCTTTGATAACGCGTCATTCAATGGGTCATGTTTCATTTTTCTTCACCTCACGAGTGCTTCTTAAAACCTAGATC
Organism: Thermoplasmata archaeon; assembly: GCA_046540335.1. GTDB lineage: Archaea > Thermoplasmatota > Thermoplasmata > Halarchaeoplasmatales > Halarchaeoplasmataceae > Natronoplasma. The sequence continues at coordinate 28,871 of JBKHFH010000001.1, forward strand.
TTCTGCGATTTCTCTGAAGCATTGTCTACAGACGTGGAGACCATATCTTCTGATTATCCCACGCTTCCGGCCGCAGCGTCTGCAGCCCTCTTTCCTACCATAATCTTTATCTGGTTTTAGACCTTCTTCTTCGCTCATCCTTCATACACCTCCAGATCGAAAGCGTTCTCCATGAATTCTACAGCCTCTTCTTTGGCCATCCTGTGTTCTTCGGGGATACTTTTTGGCTGTTTCCTCCGATGTTTCACACGCTGACCGTTTCTACCGATCTCTACGGAGATATCCATTCCGAACACTCCAATCTCAGGATCGTAGGCGGCCTCTTCAAAATCAGTATAATCGTTTATACCGAAGTTGAGATTTCCGTGATCGTCAAAACTGTTCAAAGGTAGCTGATTTTCCTTCACCCAGAAGGCTTTCTTCAGAAAGTCATAAGCTCTTTTTTTACGAAGAGTAACCTTACATCCTATAGGCTGACCTTCTCTTATACCGAATTCTGCATTCGTCGTCTTAGCAGTAGTCTCTATCGGTTGTTGACCAGTCAACATCTCTAACACGTTGAAGGCCTTCCTGAGTTTTTCGCCACCTTCACCGACGCCTATATTGATCACGCATTTGATCAACCGTGGTTTTCTCATTGGATTGTCATAATTCATATGATACCCACCTCAGGTATCTCGATTATCGGTTTGTCCTCTCCGATGATGAACACATAATCTTCCACGGTAGTGATATCAGATTCAAAACGTACAAAATTTGGCTGTGGACCTTTTACTATCTCGTATTCCTCTATCGTATCCAATTCACCGATGTGATCTCCTCCTGTGATCAAAGCCATCTTTCTTTCGCTGAATTCGTAAGAATCGAGTATCTTCCGATTGGGCAACTGCAGTTTCAGTACGTCTTTGGTATTGTATTTCTTTCCGTTCTCCAGCCTCAAATTGGTACCGTCGTGAAGATTATATTGAGTGATCCCTCCTTTCAAAGTCTTTTTATCGTCTATCTTCAGGAGTTTCCATTCAGCTTGACTCTTATCGATCGGTAACAATCTGAACTCGCCTTTCTGGTCGAAAAGTACTCTATAATGCTCAGATAGAGATGGCAAAGAAATAACGTCCATTAAACCGACAGGTCTATTTTTGTCGGTTACCACCTTGCCGTCGAGCTCTACTTTCCTCTCAGCCAATATACTTTCTGCTTCCTTAGAGGTCTCGGTGTAACTAAGGATGTCCCTGAGCACAACTATGAGAGGAATACTCCTCCCTGTTGAATGTGGACCGGGACTCGGTGTAGGGGCCCAAAATGATTCTTTTGTAGGTATCCCCCACTTTTTTGTAGGTGCATTATAACGCTTGTTATGTCGGCTCATTCATTATCCTCCTCTTTTATACCTTCAAGTTTTTCTCTTCTCCACGGATCGGAAAGATCTAGATCGGTGATCTTAAGATTTGAAGGGTGAACTCCGAAAGGTTCCTTGGATTCATCCGCCTTTTCTACGACCACGTCTTCTATGAAAACCTTTTCATTCCTTCTATCGATTTCAGCTACTGTATCTATATGACCTTTGAAGCTGCCTCTCATAACCTCTACTTCGTCTCCTTCTATAACAGGAAGGCTGTTCGTTCCCCACCTCTCTTGAAGTTCCTGGGAAAGCATGGAAGACATCATCTTTCTTTTCCTATGTTTGGGAGCGTTCTCCCTTCTTTTTCTTTGCTTCCTTGTCTTTTCACTCATGTCATACACCTCACATTATCATCGAGGCCGTCGCGCCAACACGCGGCCATCTCTCTGCAGCTTCTCGGGCTACAGGACCTTTTATTTCTGACCCCTTGGTCTCGCCGTCTTCCTGAGTGAGAACTACCGCATTATCTTCGAATTCGACCATCACTCCATCGGCTCTTCTAAAAGGCCGTTTCTGACGGACTATGACCGCTCTTGTGAGCTCTCTTTTCATTTCCGGTGTGCCTTTAACAACTGAAACCACGACCTGATCTCCTATTCCGGCTCGAGGATATCGCCTGTGAACACCATGGTAATTCACCACGGAGACCACTCTTACTACTTTAGCCCCGGTATTATCTATACATCGAAGTTCGCTTCCGACTGAAAGTCCCTTAGTTTGATTCCCGGCAACTCCTTTCATTCCCTCTCACCTTTTTCGATAACGACGTAAGAAATACTTTTACTGATAGGTCTGCACTCCATTATCTTGACTTCATCCCCTTCCTCAACATCGATACAAGGGGGAAGATAACTCGGATAATGGCTCTTCCTCTTCTCGTACCTTTCATATTTGGGAATATAGTTGAAATGATCCTTTCTTATTATTACGGATTTATCCATCTGGGTAGAATCGACGGTCCCCTGCATGACCCTTCCTCTAACCGAGAGTGTCCCATGGAAGGGACAATTGTCATCATCACAGCTCTTCTCAGGGGGCGTTACTTCTACTCCTATATCGCGCGCTTCGCTTTCTGCCATGATATCATCAACCTAATTTCTTTATTCTATTTTCTGGACGATATGTGAGTTTGTTTCCATCCAAGACGTTCTCTCGTCCTGAGATGGTCAACTTGAAACGAGTACCATCTTTTGGTATCATCTTTTCAGTTCCCGCGTCTTCTATCACAAAAGTATTTTTTGTTTCATCGATCACTCTACCTTCGAGTCCGACGGATCCAACATCAGTTGAATCGATAACTTCAAGGTCGGCCCCGATGAATTCAAAGGTATAAACTATATCTTTAGCCATTTTCATCTGACCTCCACTGGAAATCCTTTCTCTTCCAGATATTCCTTGACAGTATCTATGTGATCTCCCTGGAGTTCTATCCTTCCGTCTTTAGTCGTGCCTCCGGCTGCGCACTTTGTTTTCAATTCTGACGCCAGTTCACCGATATCTATATCGCTTGTGTCTATTCCATCTACGATAGTCACTTTTTTACCGTAACGTCTTTGGTCGGTAAATATCTCGATCTCCTGTTGTTCTCTCGCGATGTCTTCACAGATACATATCTCTTTAGGCAACCCGCAAGTTGGACACACTTCTTCCGCCATCAATTTCCTCCTTTTGATTCATTATTTTCTTCTTCATTCATTACGGTCATAATCCTAGCGATATTTTTCTTTATAGCCCTGATCCTACCAGGACTCTCAGGGGCTCCTCCCATAGCTGCGACCCCTTGTTCATGGAGCAATTCATCTCTCAATTCATAAAGCTTTTCTTCTCTCTCTTCGGCATCCATATCTCTTATATCTTCAGTTTTCAGGAGTGGCATATTATTCGACCTCCTCTTCAATTTCCATCTCTTCGACCTCTTCTGTCGTATCTTCTTCACTTTCTTCTTCAACTTCTTCTTTGACCTCTTCTTCCTCTATTTCACTCTTTGGAGGTATTATCTCTATCTCATCGGGCAGTTTTGCGTTCGGATCCATTATCTTAACCGTAACCCCTATAATACCGAGTTTCAACTTTGCCTGGGAGAAACCTTCGTCCATCCATTTCTTTCTCTCTTCCCCACAGTATTTGATATGGCCATCTTGGAACTTCTCGACACGATGCCTTGGACCGCTCACTTTTCCTGAAAGTATCACTTGACACCCTTTCGCTCCCGCATCCACTATCTTTCTTACCGTAGAATGCCCCGCTCTCCTGAAGTACCAACCTCTTTCGAGCGAAGAGGCCAGCTTCTCAGCCATGATCTGGGCATTAAGTTGAGGTCTTTTGACTTCTTGGACTTCTATCTGTGGATTGTCGAAGTCAAATTTCTCTTTGATCTCTTCAGTTATTTCGCGTATCCTTTTCCCTTTTCTTCCGATCACTAGAGCAGGTCTCTCAGTGTAGAGCGTGATCCTAGTTCCCATGGGAGTCCTAGAGATATCAGCTCCACCATAACCCGCTCTTTCGGTCTTCTCTTGAAGGAATTCCTTCAGTATGACGCGGTCCATCTTCTCTTCTATAAACTTTCTTTCTCTGGCCACTATTACGCCTCCTTTTCCTCCAAAATTATTTCCAAATTAGTCGTTTTGGTATCATGAGGTGTGCTCCTGCCCATAGCTCTAGGTCTGCGTCCCTCGATGGGACTGCCTTTATGAGCAGCCAACACTTTAATCCTCAAATTATCGATATCTAATCCTTTATCTTCAGCATTAGAACGGCACTCTTCTATCTTCTCTTTCATCTTTCTGCACACCTTTTTTGGATAGCCTCCGGAACCTACACCTTTCTGATGTGCCACCCTTTTATTATGTTTCCTATAGGGTACAGGCTTTTCCTCAGCGATCACTTTTTCTAATGTATCTATAGCATCATCAACATCTTTTCCTCTGAGCATATTGCAAACTTCCATCGATTCTTTAGGAGATATCTGAAGCTCACTACCGTATGCTTTAGCGGTCTTCTCTGGATCCGGGTCCATCGTGTATCCCATATCTTTTCACCTCACTTGAGTGGTATATATTTTGAAGAACGAGTTGCTCCTATACCTGGTCCTGAATGTTCGACATTCTTTCTAGTAAGAGCGAACTCTCCAAGATAATGACCTATCATCTCAGGCTCTATTTTAACGGACTTGAACTTTTCACCGTTATGCACGGCGAATTTTTTTCCGACAAATTCTGGCAGGATTATCATCTCTCGCCGATGTGTGCGGTAAACGTCTTTGTCTTTGTTCTCCACTTTTTCGAGTAGTCTTTTTTCCTCTTTATTGAGCCCTCTTTGGACTGTTCTTCTTGCTCTCGCAGGAAGGACTTCTTTAAGCTCATCTAGTGACATATCCTTGAGTTCTTCAAGGGTATGACCGCGATAAGTGAATTCGCGTTTATCCCGTGAGATTCTATTATCCGCCATAATCATCACCTTTTTTCTTTCTTCTTTTTATCCTTCTTTTTCTTCTTCGACGATAGATTACCTACCTTTCTCCCAGGCGGAGCGTTAGAAGAGACTTTAGAAGGCACGCCAACATGCTGATGATCTCCTCCACCGTGAGGATGATCGACCGCGTTCATCGCGATACCTCTGACCTTCTGCGCTCTTTTCGCCTTGCTGCGAAGACCTTTAGCCTTTTTACCCACTTTGGCTATCGGCTGTTCCGTATGTCCTCCGCCCGCGACTATTCCAACTGTAGCTCTACATCTGTTATCTATACTTTTGAATTTACCAGAAGGTAATTTAAGTACGGTTTCTTTCCTATCTTGGGCGATCACTGTTGCGCTGGTCCCTGAACTTTTTACGAGTTTACCTCCATCTAGTGGTTCCACCTCTATATTGTATACGAAAGTTCCGACTGGTATTTGACTCAACGGTAATACGTTACCTTTTTCTATTTTGGCTTCAGGACCGACCTGTATCTTCTCCCCTACCCATAGACCGTGATTCGCTATCACAAAGGAGGTTTCGCCGTTTTCAAACTCGACTTCAGCTAAAGGAGCGGTCCTGCCTGGTGCATGATGTATATCTATGACTTCTCCTTCTGTCTCCTGGCTCTTCGGGTATCCCGGTTTTGCTAAATGCCTGTGACTTGGCGATTGATAGGTGGGAGATCCTTTGCCCCTTCTTTGTGGAATGATTCTTCTACCCATATTTAGAACACCCCTATCCTCATTCCTATCTCTTCAGCTGAATATTCATCCGTGAATTTAACGATCGCTCTTTTACCGTTTTTATCGATCCTGGTATTGACGTTTTCTATTTCGGCGTCGAACAATTCTTCTGCCGCATCGGCTATTTGAGGTTTGTTCGCATCGAGGTCAACGATGAACTCCAGCTTGTTTTCTTCTTCCATTTCCATCATGGTCTTTTCAGTCACATAAGGATGGTATATTATATTATGTGGAGATTCGTATTCAGCCATTATTACCAATCCTCCAATTCGTTGATTGCTCTAACACTGAATATAGCCAATCTTCCCATATCCCCACCGGGTGCGAGATCATCTATGGTGAGATTTTTTGGATTCTTTACATCGACACCTGGAAGATTGGAGAAAGCTCTTCTACCTTTCGCTCCTTCAGGAAGAACTATCAATAGGCTAGTAGGTCTCCTATATTTTCTATCTCTCATCTTTCCTCTACCGGATCTTATGTTTTTTCCTTTTTTCGCCCTCTTGACATCCTTATAGAGACCTAAATTTTCCAATAAATCGACGGCTTCATTCGTCTTTTCAAGATCTTCGATCCCTTTTTCGACTATGATCGGGAATTCGAGTGAATCATCATCGATCTTATGCCCTCTTTCTTCAACTATTTCTCTCCGTGTCATTGCGGCGAGGGCTGATCTCCTAGCTTTAGCTTTAGCTTGTCTGTTGATCTTCTTTCCCAGATCCTTCTCGGGTTTGGGAGGATGAGCTTTCCTTCCCCCTCTGGTTTGAGGGCTCTCTGCTCCTCGAGCCCCTCCATACTGGGTCAGTCTCTGAACTCTAGCCATGCCCTGACCGACCCCTTCCATCTCCGTAGCGTGCCTCATGCCCGCTTCGGGTGATGGACCATACGGCTGCTTTTCGTTCGCCTCAAATGCCTCGACAGCTCTCTTTATGATGTCGGGCCGCACTTCTTCCATGAAGCTTGAAGGTAATTCTAACTCACCTTTTGTTTCTCCTTCCAAATTATAAATATTTGCCTGCATTCACTTAACCCCCTTGACTGGATTCGGTAGATATGTAGGTAAGGTTCGGTTCGTGCACTTCATATCTCTCATCTCTCACTCCATCTCTCATGACAACTAATCTCTTCGAAGGACCTGGTATTGATCCGTGGAGTATAACATATCCATTTTCGATGACGCCATAATTTATGAAACCACCTTCAGGTGTTACTTCTTCACCATCCTCACCGACCTTCAAGACACGTTTATTGAACTCGGTCCTTTGGTGATATCCCATCTGACCGGCTTGAGGGACGGTAGGTCTTGTGTATCCTGGTCTGAAAACACCAGTATTACCCACATTTCTCACTGATTTACTATTCTTGTGCTGAAGAAGTTTCACACCCCATCTTTTAACATGACCCTGAAAACCTTTACCTTTAGTGACGGCTGAAACGTCTATCATCCGACCTGATTCACAAAATTCTTCATATTCCACGTTTTCGCCCAAGATATCTTCACCTTTATCTATCCTTTCCTGTATGGTCCCGCCGCCGATTCTCAATTCCATCACGTGGGGCGTCTTGCTCTGTATACCTGAGACTTTCTCGGGTTTTGTATTTATTATTGCTCTGACTTCATCCACGAGATCTCTATCGATTTTCTCCCACATCTCTTCGGTATCGTAATGGTCTGGGATGGGCAGTCTTCGCTCAAGGGTATTGTCCACCTCATTGGCCCATACTTCACCCATTGTTCTCAAACCTTCATGGGTTTCTTCATAAAATCGAAGGCCACTAACCCTGATAGGAGGTACTTCGACAACGGTGATCGGGATCCTAACTTCCTGTCCGGAAGTAGTACTCTCATTTCTGTAGTCTACCACAAAGGCGTGGCTCATACCTGCTTTATATCCAGGAAAACCCTGTATCTTGGGTTCCCCTTTCCATTCTGGCCATGACCTTATCTTTGGAACCATGCTTTTAGCGCGTTTTCGGGGCGAATATCCCATCGAACCTCTTCTTGGATGATGTGTTTCTACCATACATACACCTCAGTCTAGCTGACTTTGCGTATTCTCAAGACTATTTCCAATAATCCTCGAGCACAGCTCGGTGGACTTCAAGATAGGCGTCCTGAGGTCCATTGACCGTGACGTGTTCACATAGGGATCCTAACTGGATTGCCCTTTCACGTCTGGTCAACAGACGATGTAATGGGTCATTACAGACCTTTTGTATTTAAATGTAACGGTAACCCCCCTTCTTTTAGGAGGATATAAAATGTCAGGCGGTTATCCGGATACAAACGGCAAAGATCAATCTACAAATAATCTTTCCGCCCTAAAGCTTGATGAAGACGTAACACAAAAACCAAAATAGCAGAAAATCTATCCTTGGATGGGTTTAAGCATAGTATGAAGGGTATTTACCTTCTGTTTATAGAAGTCGATGAACCCGTGTCAAAAAAAGTCGGCGCACTTGGTGAAATACACTTTCAGGACGGAAGCTACATATATGTCGGCTCGGCCCAAAAAAATCTAGAAGCGAGGATTTCAAGACATTTCAGTTCTTCAAAAACGAAATATTGGCATATAGACTATCTTTTAGAAGACGAGAACCTGAAGAAAGTGATCGCTTACGAGCTAGGAGGGGAAAAAGAGTGTGAAATCGCTCAATATTTAGATAACAAATTCACGCGCGTGTCTGATTTCGGATGTTCGGACTGCAATTGTGCATCACATCTTTTCTTTTCTAAAAAGAATTCAGATGAACTTTTGGAAGAAATAACAGGTTCGATAGATACGGAGCCCTTGAGAAGCGAAGACCTTGATATTCAGTAACCTTTTTATTTAACATAGCATTGTAACAGTCTATTCGCAGCGGGCCCGTGGGGTAGCTTGGTCGATCCTTCGGCGTTCGGGACGCCGGTACCCGAATTCAAATTTCGGCGGGCCCATCTTGTTCACTATAAATAAACTAGATCATAAGTATGAGGATTTATCCAAAAAAAGTCAAAATATTCATTCAACCTCTAGAAGACCACACACCGTCGGGTACTTCGTCGTAGACGTTCTTTTCTTTTCCGGCCTCTTTTTCTTCTTCTTTGGCTGACTTTAACTTTTCTATTATCTTATCCTTTTCGAAAAGCCAGTAATGTATCCTCCACTCTCTTCCGTCATAAAGCGTGGTCTCTTCTCGTTCTGTGGTCAAGAGACCAGCATCTTCCAGCATGTAGAATACATCTCGATCCTCTTGTTCTAGGATATTATCGATTATCCTATCGTTGAATCCAAAAAAATTCAGAACATGTTCTGCCATCATCTGGGCCGCACTTGTTTCCATACCCTCCTCGTCGATACTGTTCTTTATAGCGGTCGTCAGTTCGCTGACCTTTATTGGTTCCGTAGCCATTCCATCAAAACGAATCGATCTATCGTCTTTTCCATCAGCCATAATATCTCTCTGCTTCTCTGTTAAGTATTTTTGCGTCTCTTGATATAAATAATTTGTGGGAACTCAGCTCTGAAGAAAACTTTAGAAGGGAAAAGTTTTATAAATGAGTGTTTTCGGGCCTAAAAAAAACTATTCATCCGAACAATCTCTCGACCATCCAACCCTCATTGAATTCGATCAGATCCTCGTAGTTTTCACCAGTACCTACAAAGAGCATAGGCCTACCAACCGCATGTCCTATTGAAAGAGCAGCACCGCCTTTTGCGTCTGCATCTATCTTGGTTAAGATAACTCCATCGATACCAACTGATTTCTCGAATTCCTTTGCCTGTTCGACCGCATCACTTCCAGCGAGTGCGTCGCCGACGAAGATTATCATATCGGGTTCTGACACTCTTTTTATCTTTTCCATCTCGTTCATCAGATTTTTGTTGGTCTGCATCCTTCCAGCAGTATCTATCAAAACGAGATCTTTCCCTCTAGCTTCTGCGTGTTCTAGAGCGTCATAGGCCACAGCTGCAGGATCACTCCCCTGAGAATGCTTTATGACCTTCGCACCTAATTTATTCCCGTGTTCCTGTATCTGCTCTAGCGCTCCAGCCCTGAAAGTATCTGCTGCGGCTAATACACAACTGTAGCCCTGCTCTTGCATCCTTTTCCCGATCTTGGCGATGGTGGTAGTTTTTCCCGTGCCGTTCACTCCGACAAACATTATCGAAAAGGGTTTTTTCGCCTCTTGGATTCTTTTATCGAAATCGATCGCTTCGGTTTTCAAGGCGTCCTTGACAGCCCTTTTAAGGCTCGCTTCGACCACGTCTTCAAGTTCGTATTTCCTGCTGATCTTTTTACCTACTAGGTCCCCTTTCACTCTCTCTTGGATTTCCTCGACCACTGGAAGTGCTACATCGGCTTCGAGAAGAGAAACTTTCAGGTCCCAAAGGATATCTTCTATCTTACTTTCCTTTATCTTGGAACCCCACCCGTCAACAAATGCTTCATCGGGTTCTTCTTCGATTTCTTGTTTGCTGGATTCGGTCAATCCAGATAGTTTATCCTTGAGTTTGTCGAACATCTTTTTTCTCAGTCAGGTTTGCTTTTTATTGTATTACCTGACCCCCGCCGCCTTGGGTCTGCTGCTGTTGCTGAAGTTGTTGGTACTCTTTTCTCAGCTCCTGCTCAAGTTCCTGAGCATTTTGGTTCAGTTCCTCGATCTGCTCTTCGAGCTCTTCTTTATTCTCTTTGATCTTATCCTTTTTCCTCTCGATTATCTCAAGAGCGTCATCTATCTTCCTTTCGGCAGAGAGATCTGAACCGAGTCCTATCAGAACTTGGTCGTTGTCCGTTATCTTGGAGTGCACGTAAGAGTTAGCACCTATAGGGACCATTATCTCGGTTCCTTCTTCCTTTTCCTGATATTTTTTCATCGTTTCTTTTGCTTGATTATGCTCTTCAAGGAGATCCTCGATCATGCCCTTGTGTTCTTTCAACGCTTCGACCTGACCCCTCATCTGTTCTAGCCTATTCGCCTTCTGCTGTAATTCCATCTGATTAACCATAATCTTCATTCCTCCTCTTCTATCTTTTCCTGTATAAGGTTGTCTTCAACATCCTCCTCATCTACTTTTTCAGTATCATATATTTCTATATTCGTTCTCTTCACTCGATGTTTACTACCGAACAATGAATATATTTTATCTATGGCTTCTTCTTCGTTCTCACTTACCACTTCTTTTGAAAATCTCTGCCATTCACCTTTTTTATTACTCATCCTAAACTTTCCCATCACTTTGTGTACCTTCATCATCTTTCACCTTGACTGATTATGAGGATTCATTAACTGCTGATAAGGTCGAGGGGTATTAAAAATTAACCCTGCTGTTTTTGCGTCTGTTTGACAACAATACATATATACCACGTATCCCTAAAAATCGTTTAGTCGCGGGTGTAAGACCCGCTGGAGATGTGCCCAAAATTTGGGTGAATCCAGAAACGGTAATAACGTGGTATCATGGCAGAAGATATTGTTGACGAAGAAGAGGAAGAGGAATCGATGGAGACCTACCCCAGCATGTACAAGTATATAGAGAAGGCATGGGAACAACCAAAAGAGGGATATCTCAAAGAATTGCAGAGAAAAAGACTCAAACAGTGGAGAAGAGACGACAATTTTAAAAGGATAGAGAGACCGACCAGACTAGATAAGGCCCGGAAATTGGGTTACAAAGCCAAGCCAGGTTTCGTGATAGCGAGGGCGAAGGTCCGAAGAGGCAATCTGAGAAAAACTAGACCTACTAGAGGTAGAGGACCTAAAAGGATGGGCGTGAAAAAGATCACCCCGAACAAGAACCTGCAGTGGATCGCAGAAGAAAGGACTTCAAGAAATTATCCGAATCTTAGAGTGCTGAATTCGTATTGGGTCGGAGAAGACGGTCGCAAGAAGTACTTCGAAGTGATAATGGTCGACCCGGATCATCCTTCCATAAAGAACGATCCAGACATCAATTGGATCTGCGGAAAAGATCAGAAGAGAAGAGTCTTCAAGGGAAAGACATCCGCTGGTAGGAAAGCTAGAGGTCTGAGAAGTAAAGGGACGGGTGCTGAAAGATCGAGACCCTCCAAAGAGAAGACGTCCTAGGACCTAATAATCTAGATCGTCGAAATCCGTGAAAGGTTCTTCTGGAGCTTTTCCAGGCTCTTTTATATATTCCAGATCTTCTTCTTTTATATCTTCCATAGAGTATTTTTCATTGAGAGCCTCTTTTATTTTTTCTTTCAACACTTCTAAATTTTCGCTTTCTAGAGCGGATATCTTCAGCCTATCGGAGTCGGATTTTTCTAGATCTGATTTGTTTTCCACTTCGATAAATTTAACATCTGGAAATTCCTTCTTTATCTCATTGTACAACTGTTCCTGTTCTTCCATCGGGTATCCGCAAGTTTCAGAAGGATCGAATAGATAGATTATAACGTCGGCGAGGCTTTCAAGAGCGCTCACCGCCTGCATCTCTATGTCGTTCCTTTCCTCTTTTGGCCGGTCGAGCATTCCAGGTGTATCTAGGAGCTGACATTTTCTGTAACCTAAAAAGAAATGACCGATACCCACCTTTTGAGTGGTGAAGGGATAAACATCTATCTTCGGCTTTCCGCTAGATATTTTCGAGACGAGTTCAGATTTACCCACATTCGGATAACCGGCGACAACGACAGTTGGATATTCAGGTCTGATGTCGGGTAAAGAATTGAGCTTTTTTCTCGCTTCTTTCAAAAATTCCAGATTCTCGTCGACCTGTTTGAGGAAGGAATCAGTCCTTGCGTAGGCTTGTTTTCTGACTCTATCGATCTCGTCTTCCTTTTCTAGTGAAACGACTTCTCTTGCAGCCTCCATCAATGTCCTTTTAGCTCTCCTCTTAGCCCAGTTTATTGCGCCTAAAGAATTTTTGAGATCATCCACATCTATTATTATATCGATTATATCAAAATAAAATTGAGGTAAAGTCTCTAGTGTCGGGAATTCTTCCTCGTATCTGCCGATAGTGTCTTCTATTATATGGGCAACGGTGTTCAACTTAACAGAGGCGGTTTTCTTTTTCCTCTCGACTCTATCTTTCGATTCTTTCCTCTTCTTTGAAGCTCGGCCGAATGCCTTGTCGAGTATTTCCTCAGCGTTCATCACAGGCGTGATATTGAAATCCATAGTTCTTGTATTTACAGGGTGATGAATAAGGTTAACGGTCTATGAGAGTTTGTTACCTACACCGTCTGATTAAAGGAAATAGTTAAAAAGGAGTAGGTTTTTCCTTCTCCTAGGTGCTCCAAATGGAAGAAGGAGATCTTATCTACGTGGATTACGATATATGGGTCGTGCCTGACAACGAAGACGAAGAACCTACTCTGTTCGATACCACAGATAAAGAGAAGGCTAAAGAAGAAGAGATATTTGATGAGGATTCCCAATATGGGCCTCGTCCGTTAAAGATCGGAGGGGAGAATATAGCCGAAGGTTTTTCAGAAGCTCTTCAGGAAGCCGAGATAGATGAAGAAGGTTCTGTTGAAGTCCCTCCTGAAAAAGGCATAGGGAACAGAGATCCAGAAAAGATAGAGCTTTACAGCAGGCGTGAAATGGAAAGGAGAGATATCGAACCGGTCCAGGGAAAACAGGTTGAGATTGACAATAGAAGAGGCAGGATTATCCAGGCTACAGCCGGAAGAGTACGTGTGGACTTCAACCATCCTTTGGCGGGTAAAACATTGCGATATGACTACAAGATAACCGAAAGACCCGAGAGCCCTGAAGAGATAGCGGAGGGCATACTCGAGATGGATTACCAAAAAGCAGACTATGAAATAGAAGCTACAGAGGACGGTATCGACATAGTGCTGCCTGAGCAGTGCAAATACGATCAGAACTGGTTCGTAGCTAAATACAGGATAGTCGGAGATCTGAGGGAACACCTAGAGGCGAAGAATATCCGCTTTATCGAGGAATATGTGGAGAAGGAAGAAGACGATATCGAAGAGGAATTCGAGGAGTTAGAGGAAGAAGCCGAAGAGGAATTGGAAGCGGATGATGAAGCTGAAGAGGATGAAGAATCTGCGGAAGACGAAGAAGATACCGCGGAGTAATCCCAACTCTTCTAAAAACCATTTTTTTTACAAACTCTAATGAGGGTAGTTGAATCCCATGGGCATGAAAGTCACATTCAAAGAATGGATCATGCTTATAATTATGGCCGTTTTATTTATTTCTATAACATCTTATCTGATAACTTTCTATTTTGACGTATCTGGTCCGATGATCACCATGATAGCTCTTGCGATAATATTTGTAATATTCAAGCTCTATCAGTATAATAAAGGTGATGGGGAGAAGGAAGGTGATTATATGGGCGAAGATCAGAGGATCAACTGATATTGAATCTATATTGGCAAAGATATTTGCAATCATCTATGAGTGTGTAGAGGGATGATTTTTAAGGGTCTGGAGAAGTAGAGTGTTTTTACAGTTTAGAGAACAGGAAACAAGAAAAATAGCGGGCGTGGGGGGATTCGAACCCCCGATTTACAGCTTAGGAGGCTGTCGCCATATCCAGACTAGGCCACACGCCCTTTTTGTTAAGAGCAAGAATACACCTCATAATTAAAATTTTACTTTAGAAGCTCTCTATCAAACGAAATATTTACAAACAACCTTATCTACTTATAATGCGATGGTCGAGTTGGAACTTGAAGATGAACAGAGTGAAAACTTTGACTGTCCTGAGTGCGGTCAGGGTTGGCTCGTGGTCGATAGAGACGGTAAGGTAGTCTGTCAGAATTGTGGTGTAAAGTTCGACCGCAAGGAACTACTCAAAAACATACGGGACCGCTCTTTCTAGAGATCTTTGAATAAATCGGTAGGATAACCACCTCTAGTTTAACAAAAAAATTAAGAGGGACGGAATATTTGCAGGTCTATGAACATCTCCATAATCGGTACTGGATATGTCGGTCTTGTGAGCGGAGTCGGATTAGCTAAACACGGTCACGATGTGGTTTGTGTCGATATCGACCAGGAAATAGTTGATTCTATAAATAATGCTGAACCTCCAATCTATGAAGAAGGACTAGAAGAACTACTCCAGAGAGTCATAGATTCAGAAAATTTGACCTCCACTACGGACTTGAAAAAAGCAGTGAATGAGACTGAAATAACTTTCATCTGTGTCGGCACTCCTTCCGGCAAAAAAGGTAGCATCGACACGACGGCCTTAAAGAAAGCCTCAGAAGACATCTCTGAAGCACTTGAATATAAAGAAGACTATCACGTGGTGGTGGTCAAGAGTACCGTAACCCCGGGTACTACCGACAGTGTTGTTAAACCCATCCTAGAGGCTAGCGGTAAAAAAGTAGGTGAAGATTTAGGCTTGGCGATGAATCCAGAGTTCCTGAGGGAAGGCGTGGCACTGAACGATTTTCTGGAACCTGACAGGATAGTCATAGGAGGATGGGATGAGAGAAGCAGAGCTAAGACGGTAGAGGTCTACGATAGCTTCGAAGTACCAAAACTTGTAACAGATATAAGGACGGCAGAGATGATCAAGTACGCCTCGAATGCTCTATTAGCTACGAAGATATCTTTCGCTAACGAGATGTCTCGTATATGTGAAGAGGTCGGCATCGACGTCTATGACGTGATGGACGGAGTAGGTCTTGATCATAGGGTGAAGAGAGATTTCCTGAATGCTGGACCCGGTTTTGGAGGCAGCTGTTTCCCTAAAGATGTCAAAGCTATCAAAAACTTGGCGGAAGAAAAAGATATCAAAGCTGAACTTTTGAAATCTGTATTGTCCATAAATGATCAGCAGCCGATCCATACCGTGGATATATTGGAAAGGGAATTGGGTGATCTTGAAGGAAAGAATGTGACTGTTCTAGGGTTAACCTTCAAGGGTGGTACCGACGACATCAGAGAGACGAGAGCTTTACCTATAGTGAAAAGTTTGCTTGAGAGAGGAGCTAATGTAACAGGTTATGATCCAGAGGGCATGGATAATTTTGCAGAACTAATCGACGGCATAAACTACGAGGACAGTATCAAGGAAGCTCTGATAGATGCTCACGCATGTATCATCCAGAATGATTGGGAAGAGTTCACCACACTTGGATCTGATGATTTCGGGGCGATGAGAGACAAGGTCGTTCTCGACGGTAGAAGAGTGCTCGTTGAAGATAAATTGGGCCAGGAGATCACTTATTTGACAGTTGGCAGATCCTGAGTCGATTAAGTTTATAAACCCGAATTAAGATGTGAGTAACGATGGAAAGGTTCAGAAGGGTTCTCTGTGTTATTGGCATAGTCTTTTTACTTCTGAGTCCAATAGTTTATTTAGGTTCCGAAGATGCAGATGCCGCCCCTATCATAGGTGAAGATGACGATTACATAAAAGCGGTGGAGCCTGGTGAAGAAACCACATTTTACTGGACAGTCTATCGAAATTCGACTGATGATTTCGCCGTGAAAATAAGCATAGACGGGTTTGAAGAATCCGGGAAAACCGTTTCTCCAGATTTTTTTATACTGGATGAGGAAAATACATATAAAGTGGTGGGTTTAACAGTAGATTTACCCTTGTATCCAGACGGAGACATTAGTGAGGGGGAGATCACTTTTTCTTTTAGGCGATTGGACAAGGATGAAATCTGTTTCAGAATGACGAAAACTGCCAGAATCCAAATATCGGGTCTTCCCTCGGGAGAAGAAGCCAACACGATAGTCGGAGGCTATAGAAATCCATTACCCTCACCTCTGGACGGGCCTACGGGAGCGTTCATGTTGAACCTCTTGATCTGGTTCGGCATCGGGATGACGGTATTTTTCGTCGTCACGCCCATAATCTATAAACTTACAAAGGAAACGCAGACTGATCTGTATAAACTGATGTTGAAGATGATAAGAAGGCCGCTCTTGATATTTATATTCCTATATGGTTTAATCAACTCATTACTCCGCCTTAGGCTACCTTTTGAACTGCGGGCCTCTCTGTTTCAGATTTATTCCCTGCTAGCTCTCGCCATAGGGGTCTATGTGGTCTATCAGATCTTCGATGGTATTTTGGATGAGATATCTTCGAGGCGAGGAGGTGAAACCTCACCCTTCGGGAGAATTCTAAAACCGATCTTCGAGAAGGCGGGTATGATAGTCATCTTTCTTGGAGGACTAATGATAGGGATGCGGATCCTTGGAATACAAGTGACCGCTCTCTTGGCAGGAGCTGGTATTCTCGGTCTCGTGGTAGCATTCGCGGCCCAGGACACACTTTCAAACTTTTTCAGTGGTGTGCATCTTCTTCTAGACAGACCTTTCACGATCGGCGACGTTCTGGAATTGGAGACGGGGGAATACTGCAGGGTGGAAAATGTAGGTATGAGGAGCACCAAACTCTACAATATAAGAGACCATGAGATGATCATCCTTCCTAACAACTCCATCGCCAACCAAAAGATAAAGAATCTAGCTGAGCCTGACAAGAAGAAGAGAGTCATGGTAAATGTAGGCGTCGCTTACGGTTCCGATATAGAGCGGGTTAAGAAGATACTTTACGGAGTGTTGGAAGATAATGAAAGTATAATTGAAGAGGAAGGATTCGAACCCGTCGTGAGATTCAGTGGATTTGGAGATTCTAGTCTGAATTTCAACGTTCGTTTCTGGATCGATGACTATATGAAACAGTGGGATGTGGCTAGTACTATCCGTAACAAGATCGATCATCAGTTCAGAAAAGCTGAAGTTACGATACCGTTCCCACAGAGGACCGTTTGGATGAAAAATGCTGAAAGAAAAGATTGATCTATATATCTTTCAAAATTTCCTTTATTTTTTCCTTAGCGAACTCATAATCTATCTGCCCTAGATCGAACAATCTTCCTTCATCCCCATATCTCTCGACCTGATTCCTGTGGAGCACAGCTATAACTGGTTTTTCTGCCTGGAGTAATTCATCTACTTTCTCAACGAAATAATCAGAAAAGAGTTCCATCGTACCTATCTCATCTATGACGACAATTTCACAGTCTTCAGAGATATTATCCAGGGACCTCTCGGTGGATTCTCTCAGGTCATCCATATCGACTCTATACCTGCTCACTTTCGGTCCGTCCTCCACATCTACATGAGCTAATATACCCTCTTCTCCACTTTCTATATCGACCAGTTTGAACCCTTTTCTTTTTCCCTTTTCTCTGATATCTGGCGTTCTAAGACCTTCAACTTTCAGATCCATTTCCTCAGCTATCTCCCCCACGAGCGTACTTTTTCCGGATCGGGGAGGCCCGGTTATAAATATGTTGTTTTTATTCGTCATCTTTTACCCCTTATCCAATAATGGTCCTCCCATTTTCCTTTATCAGTAATAATGAAACCGTGATCTTCCAACAGATCAACAGCTGTTTCTAATGTAAATCTCTCATGGGAGGGAGGACCTCTTTCAGAGAGCACTTCTTTATCCCAGTCCACGACACAGATTTTACCTTGATCTTTCATCACCCTATATATCTCGTCCAATGTCTTCTTATCGTCGATCTCATGAAGGACATTTAAAAGAAAACTTTTGTCCACTTGTTCGTTTTCTATCTGTATATTCCCTTCATCTGATAGTACCACATCTATATTCTGGCATCCTTTTTCATCACATTTATTCTTCAATTCTTTCAACATCTCTTTCTGTACGTCGACAGCGTATACTTTGCCTTCATCTGCGATCTCGGAGAGAGGGAATGTAAGAAATCCCGTGCCCGCGCCTAGGTCCAAGATCACATCTTTACTCTCTATATCCAGTAGCGAAATGACCTCTTCAGGATTTAACCTATCCTTTCTTTCTTCAGAGTCAAGAAAAGCTGCATGTTTGGGATCATACTTTGACATATCCTACAATGATACTGGTGGCAAATAAATCTAACTCACGCAAAGATTTATTTATAAATGATTCACTAATGTAAACATGACGAGGGGAACGATAATCGCGATGGGAGGTAATATAGATCTAAGACCTGATACTCCACTTTTCAAAGAATACTTCAATGTAGCTCAGAAGATAACACCAGGGACACCGACTATAGGTATAATTCCTACAGCTAGCGGAACACCAGAGATGAGTATGAAGGGTTACTCCGATCTATTCGAAAGTTACAGTTCAAAAACAGTTGTGATCGATCCTAAAAGCAGAGAAGAAGCTAATGAAGAAGAGATGATAGACAAAGTAGAAAAAAGCGACGCTTTTTTCTTTACCGGTGGTCATCAAATCCGTATAACTACACTTCTTGGGGGGACTGAATTGATGGACAGATTAAAGGAAAAATTCGAGTACGGTGCACTCATCGGAGGAACCAGCGCCGGTTCAACGTGTTTGACATCTTTGATGATAGCTGGAGATCTTTTGGGAAGGCCGTTCGTTCACGGTCAGGTAGAATTGACTCAAGGACTTGGTATCATACCTGATATGGTTATAGATACTCATTTCACCGAAAGAGGCAGATTTCCGAGATTGATACACGTTGTCAGCGAAAATCCCGGCGTGAGAGGAGTCGGGATCGGTGAAGGGACCGCTATTGTTTGGGACCTGGAGAAAGAGGAGTTTAGAGTGATAGGTAGAAATTCGGTCGCGGTGGTAGATGGAGTACACATCACTAAAAACAATGCGGCCGAATTAGAGTTGGGCGAACCTCTTTCGGTCAGCGGTGTTACAGTTCACGTTTTGGCCAATGGAGCCCGCTTCGATTACGATAAATGTGAGATGTTCCTTCCAAAAGAAGAGGAGAGCTAATCCCTATATTTGTTTTCGATCATTTTTTCCGGTTCAAATATCTCGTCCAATTTTTCTTCCGGTAGGACTTCTTTTTCTTTTGCCAATTTTGGTATAGGTATGTCCTTTTCCATCGCCTCTTTGGCCAGTTCCGCAGCTTCTATATAACCTATCTCTGGAGACAGGAGAGTAGCTAAAGATGGGGTTCTTTTCAGGTTCTTCCGACAGACTTCTTGATTTGCTTCTATACCCAAGATACATCTCTTTTCGAACACCGGGAGATAGCTACTGAAAAGTTTGATGGAATCTATTATATTGTAAGTCATAAGCGGGACCATAACGTTCATCTCCATCTGTCCCGCTTGGTTCGCCAGGCTAACAGCTGAATCTCTGCCCATGATCTGAAAGCAGATCATATTCAGACATTCTGCCATGACGGGATTAACTTTTCCAGGCATTATAGAAGAACCCGGTTGGACTTCTGGGAGTTCTATCTCGGCGATCCCCGTTTTAGGTCCCGATGCGAGCAGTCGCAGGTCATTTGCGATCCGTATCAATTCAGCTGCTAAATCTTTCAGACTGGACGAGTAGTCTGCCATGAGGTATCGGCTGTGATTGAGTTCAAAAGAATTTCTCGCGGGTTCAAACTTTCTACCTAAAAGGTCGGATAGTTCTTTTATCACGGCTTCCCTGAACCCATCGGGTGTGTTTGCTCCTCTTCCTGTGGCTGTGCCTCCTATAGGTAGTTCTTTGAGATTTTTCTGTGAAGCTTTAAGCCCTTCCGCGGCTCTTTCGATCGCGGAAGAATAAGCTAGAAATTCATCCCCTAGGCTTATAGGAGTCGCATCCATAAGATGGGTTCGACCGGATTTGCCTATATCGATGAATTCTTTTCCTTTGGAGCGGAAGGCTTCTGACAGCGAACCTAGCGCATCTATTAAACCCTCTGAACTTTCTATTATCGCGAGGTGAGATGCGGTCGGGAAAGTATCGTTGGTGGACTGAGACATGTTCACGTGATCGTTCGGATGTATCTTGTCGTAGTCCCCTTTGTTTTTACCCATCAGTTCTAGCGCTACATTCGCGATGACCTCATTTATGTTCATATGGAAGGAAGTTCCAGCACCTGCCTGATAAACGTCCACCACGAACTGGTCCTCGAAACCTCCGTTTAGTATCTCATCGCAGGCACTGATGATGTATTCACCTTTTTCCTCATCCAGTTTTCCGCATCTCATGTTTGCTTCAGCGCATGCTTTTTTCAGAACCATGTAAGAGTAGATCAATTCTGCACTTTCAGTCAATCCACTGACAGGAAAGTTTTCTACAGCTCTCTGAGTCTGTACGCCGTAGTAAGCGTCTTCCGGCACTTCCTTTTCTCCCAAGCTGTCCTTTTCAATCCTTGTCATCCTTACTTCCCTCCAGTTCCTGCCTGGCTTTACCTATACCGAAGTTGGGCGGAACGTCTTTTGGACAGACTTTCCTGCAGTTGGTGTAGAAATCACACGCCCACCAACCGTCTTCGTAGTCCGCCAGGTCCAGTCTGTTTTCCTCTTCACTTTCTCTCGTATCCAGATGAAAGCGGTAAAGTTTCGCGAGAGCCGCTGGCCCCAAATAATCATCATTCTCGCCGTTGACTGGACAGGCTCCGAAACATGCAGCACATAGGATACAGTTGGTATAATCTTCGAGTTCGCTGACTTTATCAGGATCCATCCTATGCTCTCTTTCTGGCGTTTCTTCGGGCTTCAAGAATGGCTCTATCTTCTCGTAATTGTCGTAAAATTTCCCCATATCAACTATCAGGTCTTTTTGGACTTCCAGGTGAGGCAGAGGTTCTACTAGTATGTGCTCTTCCGATAATCCTGCTCCCTCGTCTAGAGCTCCGTAGTGTTCCAACTCGCTCTTTTGTTCCTTCACTTTTTGGACCTGGGTTCTGCACGCCAACCTGGGAACTTTGTCGATCAGCATAGCACAGGAACCACACACCGCTCCTCTGCAGGAATACCTGAAGGAAAGAGAATCATCTATATTTTCCTGAATATGGAAAAGAGCGTCTAAGACTGTCTGGCCCTCCTCGTGTGGAACATCATAAAGGTCGTAGTCTTCTTCCTCGCCATCATATCGGTAGATTTTGAACTTCATCAATACTCACGCTCCTTAACATCGAACTGTCCTAAAGTTACGTCTTCATAGCGAAGCTCGGGGCCTTCTCCGGTTTTTTCAACCATGGTGTGGTACATGTATCCCTCATCATCTCTATCAGGATGATCTCTCCTGAAATGTGATCCTCTGCTCTCTTCTCTTTCTATAGAGCTTAAGGCGACTACTTCTGCTATATTAACCATGCTTTTCAGTTCCAAAGTTCTGACAAGGGCGGTATTGAACTCCTCGTTCTGGTTGTCGATATGGACCGAATCGTATTTTTCCTTCAACTCTCTGATCTTCGAGAGACCTTCTTTCATCGCTTCCTCTTCACGATAAACGCCGAAGTGCTCGAACATCGTTTCTCGAAGTTCGTCCATGAGTTCGCTGTAAAGTATATCTCCTTCTTCTTCAAGTAAGCGATTTATCTCCTCTTTATCTCTTTCTAGCGCCTGTTTGATCTCCTCTTCATCTTTTTCTTTTTTCTTCAGCGAGTCACCGATATCTTTTCCCGCCCTTCTTCCGAAGACCACAGTTTCCAGCAGCGAGTTACCGCCCAACCTGTTCGCTCCATGGACGCTAACGCAGGCGCACTCTCCCACTGCGTAGAGCCCGTCTATCTCGGTCTTACCATCGATGTTGACATCTATGCCTCCCATCGAATAGTGCTGGCCGGGCTGAACGGGGATCGGTTCTTCGACAGGATCAACGCCTGCGAAGTCCCGAGCGATCTGTCTTATACCGGGCAGTCTTTCATCGATCTTCTCTTTTCCCAGATGTGTGAGATCTAGGTGAACGTACTCGTCCTCGAAGGCTCTTCCCTCTTCCGCTTCGGTGATTATAGCTCTCGCAACTATATCTCTCGGAGCGAGTTCCATCGCCTCCGGAGCGTAGTCCTTCATGAACCTTTCTCCTTCCTTGTTTTTCAGATATCCTCCCTCGCCTCTAGCACCTTCTGTCATCAATATATTCGAGCCGTAAAGAGTTGTAGGATGGAACTGTATAAATTCCATATCTTCGAGAGGTACGCCGGCTTCGTAAGCTAGAAAAGCTCCATCGCCCGTGTTGATCAAAGCGTTGGTCGACCTGTTGTATATCCGCCCGTAACCTCCGGTAGCGAGAACTACGACATCGGACGAGAAACCGACGAGTTTTCCGTTTTCTATGTCCCAGGCTATCAAGCCCTTTATCTCCTTGTTTTTGGTGACCAGAGATGTGACAAAGAACTCGTTGTAGAAGTCGAGGCTCTCTGCTACGGTCTGTTCGAATAGCGTGTTCAGAAGGTTGTGGCCGGTTCTATCTGCGGCATAGCAAGTTCTCGGGACTCCAGCTCCTCCGAAGGGTCGCTGGGCTATCTTACCGTCATCTAGTCGTGAGAAAACCGTGCCCATATGTTCCAGTTCTAGCACAACATCCGGCGCTTCCTTGCACATCACCTCTACGGCGTCCTGATCCGCTAGATAATCAGAACCTTTGACCGTATCGAATGCGTGGTCCTCCCAGTTATCGTCCTCGGCCTCGGGAACGTTTCCAAGCGAAGCGTTTATCCCTCCCTGTGCAGCTACACTGTGGGAGCGCAGCGGATGTACTTTTGAAATTACCGCTACATCGGCTCCTTTCTTTCCCGCGGCTAGAGCAGCTCTTAAACCGGATAAACCTCCACCTATGACGAGAACTTCGTGATCCTTTATCTCCTTTTCTTCCATCTAATTCCACCCTCTCTTATATCATGGGCATATCTTGATAAAAAGATTAGGGTGTGATAATGCCTTCTAAAGGACATAATTTTAATCATTTAAAAAAGAAATTAAACGTTATTTCCTACTTTCCTATCTTTTGTGAATATTTATATATGTTGAGGATGGTATGATTGAAAGAGAGGTGTCGATATTGGCAGAGAAAGGATGTGAGGAGTGCGATTATTTCGTGAAGCACGATTCTTATGATTTCATAGGGATGTGTATCAACAAGGACAGGTTGATAACCAAGAAAGAGATATGTCCCGGTCAAAAAGATATTGATAGGGAAAGATTGAAGGAGATACTGAAGGAGAAGGGGTGGATCTATTGTATAACCTGTAGCGAACCGATATTCTCATTGGATGAGTTGGAAGATCATAAGAAAGGCAGACTGATCGAGAAGCGTTTCTCGGACGACGTAGCTGCAGAGGATAGTCCAACTGCTGATTGAGGGATAATATGACTGAGAAGCTGACTATTATCATGGGGGGAGCTCAGGGCTCGGGGTTGGAAACGACTATCCAAATATTGAGTGCCGCTTTTGCTTCATCAGGTCATGGATTTCTAGCTGATAGGGAGTACTTTTCGAATATCAAAGGAAGACACAGTTATGTTCACGCAGAGATATCTTCCGAAAAAATACCCCGCTCCGTAGAATCGAAGATCGACCTTTTGGGTTGTATGGACGCTGAAACACTGTTCACACACTTTGATGATATCAAAGAAAGCGGTTTTCTTATCTACGATACTTCAACAGAGGGAAAGACCCAGGACAAGATAAAAAGTTTAGAAAATAAATTGAGAGAGAGATTGAAAAAAAGGTTTGAAGAACTAGACATCGAAGGAACGATCTCTTCGGTTGTGGAGTATCTCAAAGAAGAAAAAGATGTAAGTGTTGTAGAACTCGATTATCCCGAAATACTCAAAGAACTCGAGAAAGAACATGAAATATCCTCCTCACAGGCCTCCCGGTACGTCAGTTCGATACTGATAGGGGCTGTCGCAGGGCTCATGGGCATAGACAAGTCGATGGTCGATAAAGGCGTAGAAAGAAAATTTGAAGGGAAAGAGAAGATAGCGGATCAGAACAAGTGGTTGATCGATAAAGTAGCCGAGTTAGTAAAAGAAGAACATGATTCTCCTCTTGATCTTGAGACATCGCAAATAGAAGAAGACGAGTTCATGATGGTCAACGGTAACGAAGCGACCGGCATGGGAAAGATAGTTGGAGGTATGAGATTTCAGAGCTATTATCCGATCACTCCCGCCGCCGATGAGAGCTTCTTCATAGAGCAGCAGCTTGGCGAGGAACAAGATTCAGACGTTCTAGTGTTCCAGACTGAAGATGAATTGGCAGCTATAAATTCCTGTATCGGAGCAGCGCTAACAGGGACTAGGAGCGCGACTGCGACCAGTGGACCCGGCTTTGCTTTGATGGTCGAAGGTCTTGGATGGGCGGGGATATGTGAAGTTCCGATCGTAATCACTTACTACCAGAGAGGAGGTCCAAGTACCGGTCAACCCACTAGAGGGAGCCAGGACGATCTTATGAATGCTCTTTACTCTTCACACGGCAGTTTTCCACGCATCGTTTTAGCTTCAGGTGACCATGAGGAAGCTTTCAAAGACGCAGTTAAAGCGTTCAATCTCGCAGAGAGATACCAAACGCCGGTTATCCACCTATTAGATAAGTTTCTAGCCAACTTCGTTAAGACGATCCCGATCCCCGATATGAAGGACTTGAAGATTGATAGGGGAGATCTTTCTGAAGGTGACGGATATAAAAGGTTCGATGACGGTCCTATCTCTCCAAGAGCGTTTTTGGGAGAAGAAGTGATGTGGTACACTGGCAGTGAACATGACGAGGAGGGCAACGTGAGCGAAGACCCAGTTAACAGAGTAAACATGCACGAGAAGAGGATGATGAAATTGGAGATCGCCGCCGATGAGATCGAAGATAGAGCGGTTTATTACGGCCCTGAAGATGCAGAATACCTACTGGTCGGATGGGGCTCAGTGAAAGGTACTGTCCTGGACGCGATCGAACATCTCGATGAAGATATTGGCTATCTTCACTTCCGGATATTTTCGCCATTTCCGTTTGAAAAAACAATACCGCATCTTGAAGGAAGAGAGAAGTTGATAGCTGTGGAGCACAGTTATTCACCACGTATCTCAGAGGTGATAAGTTTGAATACAGATCACCAGATAGATAACGAGATAGTAAAATATACCGGTCGGCCTATTTATAGGGACGAGTTCATCGAGTCGCTGAAAAACATAATAGACGGCTCTGATAGGGAGGTGCTGACACATGGTCCGTGAGTATGGCACTGACAACTGGATAGATTGGTGTCCAGGCTGTGGTGATTTCGGGATAGTTTCCAGCATATACAGAGCTTTTTCCGAGCTAGAACTAGAGCCCGAGATGACGGTTGTTGTCTCTGGCATTGGCTGTTCCGGTAAGATACCGCACTTCATAAACGTCAACGGAGTACATACGCTTCACGGCCGTGCTATACCCTTCGCCACCGGTATCAAGATGTCAAATCCCAACTTAGAAGTGGTCGTTAACGGAGGAGACGGCGACCTCCTAGGTATAGGCGCAGGACACTTTGTAGCGTTAGGCAGAAGGAATCTGAATGTTTTAGTGATGATGCATAATAATAGAGTATATGGACTGACTAAAGGACAGGCCTCACCCACTTTGGCGAGGGATGAGCAGACAAAAGCATTGAACTCGCCGAACGTACAAGACAACCTTGAGCCGATCTCCCAGGCGCTAGTTTCCGGATACACACACGTGGCTAGAAGTTTCGCTATGGACTCGGATCATCTTAAGGATGCGATTAAAGCGGGGATAGAACATGAAGGTGCAGCATTTTTGGATATACTCCAGCCCTGTGTGACTTATAACGACATCCATACATCAGAATTCTTCAATGAACATATCGAAAAACTAGAGGACTGGGATTCAGAAGGTGTTGAAGAGCCCGCCGAGGCTATCACCAAAGCTAAGATAGATGAGAAGATACCCCTTGGACTTTTCTACAAAGACACCTATAAACCCACCTTTAGAGAAAGGATAACTGAGCAGATTTCCAGCTACGCTGAAAGTCCTCCTGCAAAGAAAAAGATCGAACAAGATGGAGAACCTATTATAGATCAGGATAGATTAAGATCCATGTTCGATGAGAATCTGATAAAAAGAGAAAAGTGAAATTCGGTTTGATCACCTTTTAGGGATCTTCTCCACAGGCACCTGGATTTCACTCATTATGTGCAGAGTTCCGCCTTCCATTTCAGGTGTCTTTTTGAATTTTTCAATCCTTTGGCCGTAAGGTTTGTAACCCTTTTTCTTTATATATTCGTAAATCTCTTCATAAGCTTCCTGGTGATCCGATGGCGTACCTTCGAATTTTTTCTTTGCCACCTTAGTAGAAGGTAAGAACTTCAACTTGTAGCCTCCACCCCCTTTTTTTCGTCTTTTTATAGGTATTCCTATATCGACTCTAAAATCGTCGTCAGAGATCTTTTTAAAATCGTCGATATAGAACGCCGCTGGTTTACCGTAGGGTTTTGCCTTCTTCTCCTTAGCCCATCGTTTCAGATCCTTGATATATTCTTTGAACGGCAACTCATCAATTGGCCCCTCGTATTCTTTGCTTATATAATTGAGTGTCTGTCTACTCTTTATTTTAACCAAATTTTCAGCCTCCACAACATAAAGGTGTTATAGATATATTAAATTTATGTAAACACAATCATAAGAGATTTTTATTCTTATATTCGACCATCTCGGAACCCGCGGATCGCCAGTCACTTTCTGCTTCGCTCAAAATCTGCCGGGCTCTTTTTTCTGCCTCTTTTTTGATCTTTTCTTCGTCTATACCGATGAACTCCCCATCTCTCAATATCTTTTTTCCGTTGATGAAAACGTTGTCCACTTCCATACCCGTCGAGGAATATACTAGGTTTGGGAGGATATTTCGGAAGGGTTCGTGGATCGAGGGGAAAAGATTCGTTTTCTTCAGGTCTACCGTGATGATGTCTGCTTTCTTTCCTTCTTCAAGCGTGCCTATCTTATCTTCTAATCCAAGAGCTCTCGCACCAGATTTCGTGCCAAGTGTTAAAACCTGCCAAGGAGGAAGAGCTGTAGGATCACCACTTCGGCATTTGCTCAAAAGACTGATAGTCCTCATCTCACGGAATATATTATGTGATCCGTTACCTGGAACCTGATCAGAACCAAGTGAGGCATTTCCACCTAGATCTGTAAATTTCTCCACAGGAGGAACTCTGCCGTCTATCATACCTATAGAGCTGGGACAGCCCACCATACTCACACCCTTATCGACTAGGATCTCTTTTTCCTCATCAGTGGTCCCGTGGCAGTGGGCCGCTAATAATTTTTCATCTAAAATGTCTTCTTCCTTCAGTTTCTCGACTGTTGAGCAGCCAAATCTTCTTTTGATCTGTTTTCTTTCTCTCCCACCCTGGGCTACATGCATATGGATATTCCTGTCTTTTTTCTCTGCTCTCTCCGCTATTTTTTTCAAAGTTTTCAGAGTGACCATATCTAGAGCCTGAGGACCGTACATTATATCCACTATATCGGAGGGGGCGTATTTTTTGAAGAGACGTTCGTTCTCTTCAAGCTGTGAATCTGAACTTTCCAACTGGTATGTTTCTCCCTCTTTATCCCCAACCTCGTTTATCGTTTCTGCTCCCACGACTCTCGCCCCGAATGGCTGATACACCTCTTCGATAGTTTCGTCTAAATCAGTTGTGAACTCTCCAAAGGTGGTGGTTCCAGATCTTAACCCCTCTATAACTCCCAATTTTGAACCGACTATCATATCATTTTTTCCCATGTGCTTAGTTATAGGTCCAAGTGCTTTATCCATCCATTCTATTTCAGGTACGTCTTGAGCTGTTCCTCTCAGTAGGGCTAGTCCGGAATGGATGTGAGAGTCGATCAGTCCGGGCATTGTCACATGATCAGACCCATCTATTATAGTATTAAAATCATCTTCATTGAGTTCTTTCGTTTTTCCCACGAAAGATATCCTATCCATATCTATGCCGACTGCTCCGCTCTCGATGATAGCCGGGTCGTTATTACTGAAAGTGATGAGAGTTGTGTTCTTTATAGCCAAGTCCATAAAGCCACCTTCCTTTGATAATCATCTTCATCATTATAATTACCTTTTTTGGTGGAAGAACATCTCTTACTGATCTATTCACATCCTTCATCGACCTGACAAATAAGGTCAAACTCGACCGATACGTTTAATTGGCAGTTGTTATGTGTACAAAACTGATCCCGTAATTCTATAAGTGCGTGATACACATGAACCTTGCTTTTGAAATTCTACTTTGGGTTTCACTCTTACTCCTATTCCTGGGGTTCATTTGGGACTATCACAAACATATCCATAGAGCCGCAGGATATGTTCTCTATGGTTTATTCTGGATTACCAGTATCCCATCTTATCTGAAGATCGACGATTATTTCAATGCCTTCTTCACGGCAATAGCACTGCCCGCCTTCATCTACGTGGCTTATCATGAATATCTCTCGAAGAAGTGGGATGAGGATCCAGAGGTGATGCGGTTTTTAGCGGGAGGCGCTTCGATAGCTTCTCTGATATATTTCGGTTTCCACCGTATACCCTTATTGAGTGGTTTTTTGATAAAATCTGTTACAGAGCAGACCGTATGGGCGATGAATGCATTAGGATACGACTTCTCCGCTGGAGCGATTGATTATGCTGGAAATCCGTTATTTTATCGGACCAGTTCAGAATCGATAAATGTCCCTGTCAACGGAACGAATATCGTGATCATACTTGCTTGTACCGGGCTTCAGGCTATCGCCGTTGCAGCTTCTTTCATTTACAGCACCGTCACGGAGAATATAAAGAAAATAAAGAGCCTGAGCGTACTCATCCCTACGATCTATATCGCTAACATCTTCCGGAATATGATGGTGCTATATCTTGTAGAGGAAGGGATATTCTCTTTCGAAGTAGCTCACAACCAAGTCGCGAAGACTTTCTCTGTACTCGTTATGATAGTACTCTTTATAGTAGTCTTTGAGATCATGCCCAAATTTTATGATAATATAATGGAAACGGCAAAACTGCCTCTAAGAGAACCTACCCACCAGAAACAACAGGAACGACCTTGAGACTCATCCCCTCTTCCAATTTCTCTTTAATAGGTAACGGTTTTCCTTCTGAGATCACGACGACCGAGTCCAGATGATGATCTAGTCTTTCTACTACAGTCGATACTTTACTATCTTCAGGTATCTCTAACTCTCCTTCACCTTCGATCTTCACTTTAACGGTCATGTGCTTCGGGGATTGAACTTGAGGTATATAAATCCACAGGACAAGCCAAGGAGTTTTCTGAAGTATGGTATGCTATGCTACTTATTGACCTCTTCATAGCCCTTCTTTACAGCCTCGATATTGATGCCCTTGTACTTTTCGGGAAACTCTTCACTGACCGTTTTTTTCAGAGCTTCTATGTCGATATTCTCAGAGACTCCAGCCAAAGAGCCAAGTAAAACTACGTTGGCAGCCTTAGAAGTCGCTATATTTTCTGCGATCTCCCCCGCAGGTATCTCATACACAGTCCCTTGTACTTCCGGCACGCTATGGACTCTCGAACTGTCGACTATCAGAACATCACATTGTTCAGCGGTATCAGCCCACTCATCTAATGTGTCTTGATACATAACAACCAGATAATCCGGAATATCGATGACAAGTTCATCTAACTCTTCTTCATCGGCGATCACATCGGAATACGCTATACCGCTTCTCACAGCTGCTGAATAAGACCTCTGCTGCGCTACATGATAACTCTGTTCGATAGAGAGAGACTTACCGAGTATGGTCCCGGCACGGACCGTTCCCTGACCGGCCCATCCGCCG
This sequence comes from Thermoplasmata archaeon, assembly GCA_046540335.1. GTDB lineage: Archaea > Thermoplasmatota > Thermoplasmata > Halarchaeoplasmatales > Halarchaeoplasmataceae > Natronoplasma. The sequence continues at coordinate 59,015 of JBKHFH010000001.1, forward strand.
ATCCTTATCTTCATCATCTCGGCTCACCTCCGGCTTCTTCGATCTGTCTGTAAATCTCCTCGGTGAGTTCGGGTCTGTCTACCTCGGACAGAGTACCTACGTATATCTTGTCTGTTCCTTCTTCTTTACTTGTGTTTTCTTTGTACCATTGGAGCATCTCTTTTCCGTCCATACCCATTTTTTTACCTTTCCTAGTAGGACACTGGGTAAGGACTTCTATGAAGGAGAAACCATCGGTCTCCATCGCTTTCTTCACTTCTTCTATCAGCTCTTTCATATGGTATGTAGTCCATCGAGCTACATGACCAGCCCCTGCTGCCTTAACCACTTCTGCGGCCTCGAAACTCGAAGAAGGATTTCCATATGGAGTGGTCAACGTGTCTTCACCGTGTTCCGTTGTCGGTGCGACCTGTCCGCCCGTCATCGCATATAAGCCGTTGTTTATCATTAGTACGTTCATATCTATATTGTTTCTAGCTCCGTGGAGTAGATGATTTCCACCTATCCCGGCACAGTCACCGTCACCGGAGACGACCATTACTTCTAGGTCTTTATTGCCTATCTTGACCCCGGTAGCGAAAGCGATCGCTCTTCCGTGTGTGGTATGCAGGGTATCGACTCTCCAGTGAGGTGAAGGGATCCAGGCGGCACAACCTATTCCGCTCACCGCTACTATATTCTCCTTAGAAACATCGCTCTCTTCGACCGCCCTTGACATCGAATTCAGTACCATACCTCCGCCACACCCGGGGCAGAAAGGAGAAGGATGTCTTCTGATGTATTTTTCTTTTATATCTTTAGCTTTGATCATTCTAACACCTCCTTTATCCTATCATATATCTTGTCTATAGTTGGCAGGGAATTCAACCGGTCAAAGATGTGTAGACCCCCGAATGGAACGGCTCTTTCGACTTCTATCCTGTAGCCTCTCAAGGATAATTCCGCGAGAAGGATCTCAGAGTTCTCACCGATCTCTTTTAACCTTTCTTGAGGACTCGGCCACATGACTTTAGGTCGGAAGAATCCGACATCGTGACCTTCTTCCCTCGCCTTTTTTACGGCTCCTCTCGCTGGTCTCGACATCGAACCGTAAGAAACCACTACCAGATCAGCATCTTCAACGTGTTTTTCTTCCCAATCTTCGATATCTTCTCGGTTATCTTCTATCTTTGAAACCAATCTTCTAACAAGGTTATCTTGGGCTTCAAAACTTGAGGTGTCTCTAGTTCCGTCACCAAGGTGAGTCGAGCCTGTAACTAACAACTCTTCTCCATCACCAAAATCTGGCATAGGGGGAACATGGTCCTCCCGATCAGTATCGAAGAACTCCTTTTCGCCCTCCTCGGGTCTTCTCCTCTCTACAGTTTCTACATCTTCTCTTATCTCCACTTTTTCTCTCATGTGTCCGACTCCAGCGTCAGCTAGGAGTATCACTGGAGTCCTGTAACTTTCAGCCAGATTGAACGCCCTTATAGTTAAGTCGAACATCTCCTGTACCGAATTCGGTGAAAGAGCGATTATCTCATAATCTCCCTGACTTCCGAAGCGGGACTGCATAACGTCTCCCGTTCCAGGTTTAGTAGCCTGCCCCGTAGAGGGTCCGGCTCGCTGAACGTTTACTATCACACAAGGTGTTTCGGTCATAACCCCGTAACCCAAGTTCTCCTGCATCAGACTGAATCCTGGACCCGACGTGGCGGTCATACTTTTTTGACCCGTCCAGGATGCACCTATTATAGAAGCGATACTGCCTATCTCATCTTCCATTTGAACGAATCGCCCCCCGACTTTAGGTAGTTCTCTAGACAAGTGATTCATGATCTCCGAAGCGGGTGTGATCGGATAACCGGCGTAAAAACCACACCCTGCTCTTAAAGCCCCTTCTGCGCAGGCTATATTTCCTTCCATGAAATACTCTCCAGATTCTTTCATTCTTCTTCCACCTCTATTGCAAAATCGGGACAGTACAGCTCACATCTGCGACAAACGATACATTCATCTTTAGCTACAACTTCTGGAAAATAATTTCCATATTGGTTCAGATCATCCGATTCATCGAGAACATCTTTTGGACAGATCTCTATACAGATACCGCAGCCCGTACAGAGCTCCCTATCTATCTTAATCTTGCGAGCTTCAGCCATCCTATCAATCAAGTCAAATACCTGATAGATATAAACCTTTTCTATGGATAATGGTCAGGAGGGCGGCCATCTACTCCTTTTCAGTAGATTTTTCTGCTGTTGAGCCTGCGGAGATTTAGGATCAGTTTCAGTTCCGCATCTCTTACATCTGAGTTTATTTTCATCTGTGTATTCCGACGTGGTATATCCACAGTTCGGACATGAGTAACCTATAGTGACACCGGCCGTATGGTCTTCCGCCTCGCCAATCAATTCACTCTCTCTTTTATGGGTCCCCTCAGGTTTCTCTTCTTCTTGCCCTGACGTGATCCATCTATTGAATTTTTTGATATAAGCGTAGGTATAATAGGCTCCAACAGCCATCCAGAATAAAATAATCAATGATAAAATAGTATTGAAGTTCGGAATATACATCATCTTATCAGGTACAGATAGGAAGTCCCAAACGAAATGTACCAATATTGCAGAATGTAGACCGTCTTTGACGAACAGATAGCCGAAGAATATCCCTGCGGGCAGTACCTGGATGACCTTCAACGGGTCCCAGTTCCATCCTGGGAGGTGCGCCATGGCGAAGATTATAGTAGATATTATGACCAGAATTACCGAAAAACGATCTTCAAAACCGAATCCGCCGAGTGGATACTTTCTGAGTTTTTTCCTTCCTTTAACAGCTGCGTATATGACCATTGGCAGCCCTATGTAAGCCACTCTGACGATTATCTCCTCCCATACCGCGGCCTCCGTGAGACTGAAAATCCTTCTCCAGAGAGGCATCTCTAAAAATTGACCAGGTGTTTCTATCCCTCTGCCGGTGAACTCAAGCAGTATAACGTAAAGGTAACTGATGAATATGAGGGCAGCAAAGACGGTCGCCAATCTCAGTATCGGAGATGAAGTCTCGCTGTAATTTTTCTCTAGTTGATCGAATTTTCCGTCCAAAACAGATTTGATGTATGATACCAATCCGTCCCAACCCGTATAGAATATCATCGCATAGGATAGTAATATAGATACGACCAAGAATAGGTAGTAAATTGCGAACGCATAACCGGTAAGTTCCGTTATCCTGAGTCCAAATGGGATCAAGATGAACAATATGGTCCCACTGTTCAAGGTTTCTGGATATATCAAATCAGTCGAAAGGAGCAGGAGTCCAGTATTGAGTACGAGGTAACCTAGAAATAATACTAGAGCGATAGTTGTTACCAACGCCTTCAATTTTCTTGTAATGCCTTTTTTATCGGCCGTCCTTTTAGTCGCAACGGTATAGCCGCAGTTAGGGCATCTGCTGCCAGTCATCTCCGATGAACATAGTGGACATTCCATCGGAACCGTATATTAATGGTGTGTATAAATGGTTTGCCTTCTGCTAGAAGGGTAAAATTTTTAAAAAGAAAAAAAGAGAGGTTTTATTCTTACTTCTTTACTTCAGTAGGAACTATCTTTTCTAGTTCATCATCTTCTAACTTCTCTTCGAGTTGATCTCTCAAACGGAACTTCTGTACTTTTCCTCTTCCGGATACCGGTAAACTGTCCGTGACAGTCACGTACCGTGGTACCTTTGCACTTGCTATCTCACCGTACACGAAGTCGACTACATCCTGCGCTGTGATATCGCTGTTCTCGGTCGGAACGACAGCTGCAGCCACAACTTCACCCAGTTCATCGTCCGGCACACCCACGACCGCGACTTCCTGGATCTCTTCATGCTCTATAAGATACTCTTCTATCTCTCTGGGGTAAACATTGAGCCCGCCGACGATCACCATATCTTTCTTTCTACCGACTATCTTCACATAACCTCTTTCGTCCATCTCAGCGAGATCACCTGAATGAAGCCATCCGTCTTCTATCGTCTCTTCCGTTGCTTCAGGCTTGTTGTAATATCCTTTCATAACATTGTATCCTTTGACTAGAAGTTCACCCGTCTCATCTGTTCCAACCTCCTCACCAGTATCGTCGACTATCTTGATCTCCTGATCGGGCATGACTGTTCCAACAGTTTCCACTCTGTCCTCGATCGAGTCGTCCAATCTTGTCATAGTGACACCCGGTGAGGCTTCGGTAAGCCCGTAAGTAATCAGGACATTACAGCCCATATCGTTTATCACGGATTTCATCGTCTCTACTGGGCAGCTAGAACCAGCCATGATACCTGTTCTTAGACTGCTTGTATCATAGTCCTCTTCCTTCAGTACCTCTAACTGTCTGATGAACATGGTAGGGACGCCGTGTATCATAGTCGCTTCTTCCTCTTCGACCAGCTCTAGAGCGTTGTGCGGTTCGAATTCGACAAGTGGGATCATCGTACCTCCGAATACTGTCATCAGGGTGATACTCATCACGTTGCCGAAACAGTGCGTGAACGGAACCGGTATGACCAGTCTATCTTTTTGACTGGTTTCTAAAATTCTGCCCTGATCATGTGCGTTCTTCACTATCTGATAGTGGGAAAGCATAACACCTTTCGGTTTACCGGTGGTCCCTGAAGTGTAAAGGATGAAAGTCACATCGTCTGGATCGGTCTCCTCTTTCCTCTTGAGGTAATCTTCGTCGTCTCTCCAATCTTTCCCTCTTTCATAAGCTTCATCGAAACTGAAAGAATCGAATTCTTCACTTTCTCCGTCGATCATAACGAGCGTTTCTAACTTATCCAACTCGGATCTTTTATCTTCAAGTACCTCTAAGAAGTTGTACTTTCCGTATTCATCCGTCGTTATCACCGCTTTCGTATCGGAATCGTTGAACATGTATTCTATCTCCCCGCCCTTGTACCAGGGGTCCGTAGGAACAACCACAGCGCCGATCTTAGGTACGGCGAACCAGGCGACGACCCATTCAGGTAGATTCGGGAGATAGATGGCAACTTTATCATCTCTTCCTATCCCTCTTTTCATAAGAAAGTGCGCCAGTCTTTCCGCTTTTTCATTTAACTCCTCATAAGTGATCCGTCTGTCTTCAAATATGATAGCTTCTTCATCTGGATGTTCTTCGGCCTTATCCTGTAATAATCGGCCTATCGTTGTTTTCATAGGTTTTACACCTCTTGGAACTGGAATAAAAATAAGAGATATAAGTGTTATGATTCTCTATATATTTAAAATATAATTTATATTTTCCTTCCTATAACAACATATCCTGTATGCCCCAGCATATCGTAAGACGGCCTTACAGAACCCTTTCTAACTACCATGTTTCTCTCTATATTTTCGAAGGTTTTTATATCTATGTAGTTCCTCTCCCTCAAGCTTGTAGTTATTTTTTCAAGTTGATTCACCGTAGGGATGTAAGAAGCAAAAAAGCTTCCGCCTTTTAGGATATCCTCAGCTGTATCTAGAGCCTTCCAGGGTTCAGGAATATCTAGAATGAAAAGATCGACTTCTTCTTCGTCCACGTCTCCCGTTACGTCCCCCTGCTTGATGGTAGTAACATCGTCCAATCCGATCCTACTCAAGTTCTTTTTAGCAGTTTTTATCGAATCCTCTTCAAGTTCATATGTGATTACTTCGCCTTCGGGTCGGACCATCTGGGATAGGACCGCGGTCAAGGCACCTGAACCTGCTCCACCTTCTACGACTTTTTTCCCGCTCGTCAGATCGCAGTATGTGGAGATCAGCCCACCGATCCTGGGAAGTATTATCTGAGCGCCCCTATCGAATATCTCCGGTATATCTTTCAAAGAGGGCTCTAAAAGATGATAGTTTTGTTTACCGAGGTCTATTTTTTCACCCCATTCAGATCCGATCAATCTTTCAGTGTTCACTATCCCTATATCAGATATCTTTTTGGTATCACCGTCAGCCAAGCAGATATGTTTATCATCTTTAGACCACAGCATCACGATATTTCCCTTTTCGATCATCTTCTCTCAGCTCGGATTGCTCTCAAGAGGAAAAGGATATTTAATTTTACGTATGCAGAAAGAAAAATCTTCTGACTTCCGTGCGAAAACCATTTTAAAATGTATCTATTAACCCGAAGAGTATGGAAGGACAAGAGATCATAAAGGAATTCAGAGATGATTTTTATTCGATGGTCTCTCAGATCCCTGAAGGCAGAGTTACAACCTACGGTGCTTTGGCGGAAAGTCTAGGAGACAAGATCGCGGCGAGAGCCGTTGGAAAGATGTTGAATCAAAATCCAAATCTTATCGAAGTGCCTTGTCACCGGGTGGTTAGGTCGAATGGAGAACTCGGCGGCTTCGGTATGGGCGAGGCGAAGAAAAAAGAACTTTTGAACAGTGAAGGGATCGAGATAGAGGACAGGCAAGTTTTGGACTTTGAAGAGAAATTTTTTGCTGATTTCGACTCCGACAGACCTCTGGAAGAACTCAGAGCTATACAACATAAGATAAGAAAAAAAGTTTCGCTCGAGAACCTGGAAAATGAGCCGGACCTGATCGCTGGAGTCGATGTTTCTTACTCTCATCCGGAGGCATATGCAGCTCTTTCTCTATGGTCGGAAGGCGAAGAGATAGATGTTTTTACGGTTGAAGTCGAAATGACCTTTCCCTACATACCCACCTATCTGGCATTTAGAGAAGTACCTTGTTTTCTCAAAGTTTTAAAGAAGGTTGAACCTGCTCCCGATGTGATATTGGTAGACGGTAACGGGGTTATGCACCCTAAAAGAGCGGGATCCGCTTCACATCTTGGGGTAGAAGCGGATCTACCGACCATAGGGGTCGCAAAGAGTCAACTCTGCGGCCGAGTGATAAGTGACGTAACCAGAGAGAACCGTGTCGCCGAGGTTAGAGATGATGGGGGATTGATGGGTTATGCCGTCTTGGAAGGAAATAAAGCAAAAAATCCTATATATGTCTCCCCCGGTCATCATGTTGCGTATGAAAAAGCGGTCCGTATAGTAAGAGATTACTGCAAGCATAAAATTCCAGAACCTATAAGAAAGGCTCATAAAGAAGCTCAAAAAAGGAGGAAAAAAGATGGATAAAATACCGTTGTTCTTTCATGAAAAATACGGAGATTACAGTTTTGGAAAGTTTCATCCCTTCAACCCGAACAGGTTCCCGAAGTTCATAGAAGAGATAAAAAAAGAGGAACGGATGATATCTGAAGTAGAGATAAGGGAAGCGCCTTTTGCAGACGACGAGATTCTTCAGACCGTCCATGATATCGAGTATATCAAAGAGGTTGAGGAGAAAGAGAAATCCGGCGGTTCCTTGACCATGGATACACCTGTGAAAAAAGGTTCTCCAGATGCAGGGAGAAGAATTGTTGGAGGCAGCCTTGAAGCGGCGAAGATGATGGAGGAGCATGAATTTGCTATAAATCTGGGCGGTCTTCACCACGCTGGAAGAAGTTCCGGCGAAGGCTTCTGCATCTTTAACGATGTTGCCGTCGCTGCACAGTACCTTTTAGACCAGGGAAAAACTGTCGTCATATTCGATACTGATGCGCATCAGGGTAATGGAACCTTTGATATATTTCGCAAACATCCTAGAGTCCTTTTCATCTCGATCCATCAAGATCCCTCGACCATGTATCCTGGACGTGGATTCGTAAACGAGATAGGAGAGGGTGAAGGTAAAGGTTATAAGATAAACATACCCATGCCCAGAGATTCCAATATCGCAGATTACCATCACGCTATTAGTGAAGTCGTCGAGCCAGTAGTGGATCAGTTTTCCCCCGATGTTCTCATACGCAACGGCGGTTCTGACCCGCACCATTCGGATTCTCTCACCGACTTGGCCTTGGATATGAACGGTTTGAAGTATCTTGGGGAGAAGAGCAGGAACATGGCCAAGAAGAACAATGCAGGTTACATCGACCTCATGCTTTCCGGATACGGTCGAAGAGTGGTAGAGGGCTGGAAAGCCATAACGATCGGAACCCTTGGTGTAGACGTCCCAGTTCCTACTGATCAAAGGATAGGAAATCTTGATTATGAACCAAAGAAGGAATTAGTCGCCAATATCGATGAACTGAAAAAGATCCTGGAGAACTATTGGGAGCTTTAAATCCTTATTCATTCTCATATTTTAGTGGTCACTTTACATCCTTTACCGGTGACTATTACCGTGTGTTCCCGCTGACTTATCAGGCCGTTCTTTCTTTCACTGAGTACGGGATAATTCATGACCACGCCAAACCTCTTAAGCCTCTGGAGCAGATTTTTATAATTACCCCCATATTCTCTGCACCATCTTCCAGCGAACGGCAGCTCGTCAAAATTTTCTTTTATCCATTCGTAAAAGTGAAGGTCCTCTCCATCGATATTTCTCTTTTTTTTCAGTCGATAGATGTCGCCAGACTCGCTATCTTTGACTCTCCCGTGACCGTCGGTAGCGAAAGGTTCTATCGCGAGTACCATACCTTTTTTTATCTTTTTCCATCCTTTGGGAACATTGGGTATAGATGTTCCCGTGTGTAGTACGTACTGTTTCACCTCGTGCCCACTGAGATTTGAGATGGGATTGAATCCTCTATCCTGGATAACTCTCTCTATGTTCTTCCCTATGTCCCTGGTTCTCACTCCTGGCCTGATGCTCTTGATAGCTATGTCCAATGCCTCCTCCGAAGCTTTGATCAGTGATCGATGCCGGTTAGTACCAATCTCTACAGTAAGAGCGTTGTCAGCTATGTAACCGTCCACATGGCAACCTACATCTATCTTGACTATATCGCCTTCCTTGAACACTTTGTCGTCGTCTTCCACGGGCGTATAATGTGCGCCTACAGAATTGACGCTTATGTTCGTGGGAAAAGCCGGTTTTGCTCCGTATTCTGCAATAACTTCTTCAGTTCTCTCTGCAACTTCGAGATAACTGACACTCTCCTCGCAAACCTTCTTTCCCTCTTCGAGAGCTTTTCGGGCGATCTTGCCCGCCCGAATGTATTTTTTGATGATTTCAGAATCCAATTTTATCACCGATCTCTTTCGGACTTATCATTCCTTCTCTCAATATCTCGATATCTTCACCCACTTTCACCACGGTACTTCCCTTTCCATATTCGCATCTACCGCAATTAACGTATAGTTTCACTCTTCCGTCGAGCTGTATCTTGGCGGTCTTTATCTCCATCGGAGCGGGTCTGCCGTGGATATTGGCGCTAGTAGAGGTGATCGGACCGAAATCCTCTATGATCTTTTGGGCAAGGGGATGGTCAGGAACTCTTATTCCCTCTGTTCCCTCGGATGTATCGATGACCAGTGTCAGCGGGCCCGGTAAAAATTCTTCACCTAGTTCCCATGCCAGGTCAGGCAGATCCATATATTCTGAAGCGTGATCAAGATTCGAGTAAGCTATGGATATCTTTTTATCTGGAGGTGCTTCTTTCACCTCTCTGATTTTATCCATCATCCCTTCTTCCGATGGATTTCCTCCTAACCCATAGAGGGTCTCGGTCGGATAAACGATCAATTCACCGTTACTTAAGACCTCGTTGACTGTAGTTATGATATATTCAGAACAGTTTGCATCACATCCGTCTTTTTCACATTTGAATTCCATTTTCTCACTCAAAACATTTTTAGATTTTTTAGAGATTGTTTTATGTGATTTCCAGCGTTCTTTTCAACCGTAGACATATGTCCTGGATATAAACGATCGACTTCCAACTCGTTCAATCTCTCCAGCGAGTGTACGAGTTCTTCTCTATCACCCGTTGGCAGGTCGGTCCTTCCTGCTCCGCCGTTGGCGAAGACTGTATCCCCGGAGATCAATAGATATTCTTCCCGGTTATAGAGACATATGCTTTCCTCGGTGTGGCCAGGGGTAAGGATAACTTCAAAGCTAGAAAAATCATCTATCTCTAATGTATTGACTTCGACTGGAGAGAACTGCTTTCCAAAGCTGGCTGAAAGTATAGTGTGATCATCCCCTTCCCGAAGAGCCTCTGCTTCTTTCTTAGATGTAAATAGAGGGGCTTCAAATTCTTTGGATAGTTCCTCTGCATCACCTACATGATCTATATGTCGGTGTGTGAGCACTATGCTGTCGATCTCAGTATCTCCTACCTTATCCTTTATCCTTTCCAGCATCCTCATTCCCGCGTCTACCAGGAAATTCCGTTCACCTTTGACTAGAAAAACGTTGGAAGAATACCCTCTTCCAAGTATAGTCTCGACTTCGACATCTTCGCTCAACTGTACACCTCTATGAATTTTTCGAAGGATCGGTCGTAAGTCTCTTCTACCTCGTCGGGGAAAGCACAGGCCGGAAGCTCGTTTCTATTTAGGTGATACTGTATGCAGTCACAGCAGACACCCTTTCTAGGACATCCAGGGTAAGAACAGTTACAGATATCCAGGTTCCTCTCCTTATTGCATTCCATATTCTTACCTCTTTTTAAGTCTGATAATGAACTGCATTATTTATGGTTTTTTCTAACTTTTTACGATCGGGCAAAAACGGCGAAAATGTTAAAAGATAAGTAGTTCTGGGAAAGATGATGTCGAACTTCTGTGATGACTGTGGAACACTGATGGATTTTGAGGATGGAAAACCCAGATGCCCCAACTGTGGTGGAGGGATCGAAAGCCAGAATTTTTCTTCTGAGGGAGACGGACAATTCAAAGTAGAGGACAATTTTTTTCCCTTTAGAAATATACGCAAAGGACAGAAAAAATTTCTAGAAGACGTAGAAGACACGTTGGAAAGGAATGGAACCATAATAGCCCATGCTCCAACAGGAATAGGCAAAACGGCAGCGGTTCTGCCTCCTGCCTTAAGAAAAAAGGACGAAAAACAAAAAATATTCTTCCTGACGAGTAAGCAGTCGCAGCACAATATTGCCGTGGAGACCATCAAAAGGATGCCCGAAAAGGTCCAGGCGATAGATGTTATCTCAAAGAAGAACATGTGTCCTAGAGAAGCTTCAAAGCTACCTTATGCCGTCTTCGAGGATTTCTGTAGCGGGGAAGGTCAGGAACGCTGCAATCTATTCACGAAGAAGATGTCTGAGGTCGTTGAAAAGCTGAAGACAGGGACCAGACACGTTTCCGAAGTGGTCCGTCTCTGCGAGTCTTACAACGTTTGCCCGCATAAAAGCGCTCTTTTAGCGGGAAAAGAGACAGATATAATCATCTGCGATTACAATTATATTTTTTCCGACATAAGGGAGAGGATTTTCGACCTTTTGGACTTAGAACTAAAAGATGCGATATTGATAGTCGATGAAGCTCACAATCTACCTGACAGGATAAGGAGCAATCTAGAGGAGAGTTTGACCATAGACGTTTTGGAAGAAGCATCTTCTCTCCTCAGAGGTTACTCTTCATCACTCAGCAGCTTCATGGGCAGATTGTCTTCGGAACTGAGTTCGATGAGTGGAGAGGATAAAAGGATATCAAAGAGATTTTTAAACGAGAAGCTTGAGATGGCGTTAAAAGGCGGTCTTTCTCAATTCGATTCCATAGAAGATCTGATAGCCGACTTGAAGATCGTTGCGAGAGATATCGTAGAGGATGATCAATCGGCTACCGCACCGATGAGAGTTTATTCGTTCCTTGATACCTGGATGGAGGAGGGTGAGGAGATATTTCGCTCTCTCGAAGGTTCGCCGCTGAGGGTAAATGTAAAACTGATGGATCCATCTCGATTCAGCGGAAAGGTTTTCGAAAAGGTCTGTGGAGCGGTGTTGATGAGTGGAACGCTACACCCCGGGGAGATGTATGCTGATATATTGGGAATAAATGATCCAGTGATAGAGAGTTATTCGTCTCCTTTTCCAGAAGAAAACCGTAAGATAGTTAGCGTGAAGAACTTAACTACGGCCTACAAAGAAAGAGACCTGACCATGTATCAGGCTTACGCCAATTCTATAGCAGACGTAGCTAACAATATTCCGGGCAATCTCGCGGTTTTCTTTCCTTCTTATGATCTGATGAATCGGATTTTTGACAGATTGAACATGGTTCATCTTGAGAAAGACCTGTTGATCGAGGAGAGGGAGCACTCAAAGAGAGAAAAAAAAGAGCTTGTAAATCGTTTGAAAAGTAGCGGAAATAACGTACTCCTCGGTGTCCAGGGTGGAAGTCTTTCTGAGGGCATCGATTACAACGACAATGTCCTATCCTCGGTAACGATAGTAGGTATACCGTTTCCTCCACCCTCCTTAGAGATGGAAGCTTTAGAAGAATATTACAGTAAAAAGTTTGGAGAGGAGAAAGGGTACAAATACTCTCGCATATATCCGGCGATGAATAGAGTCCTGCAGGCGGCCGGCCGACCGATAAGGAGCAAAACGGATCGCGCTCTTATCATACTGGGCGATAAGCGATTCAATTACCAAAGATACAAGAAAACTTTACCCGATTCTTTCGATTACGTAGCTGTAGATGATTTAAAAGAAGTCTGTAAAGAGTTTTTCGAGAATTGAGAGAAAAAGGTTCAATCTTTCTCTTCCATCAAGTATTCCATATCATCCCAAATTATCTCGTGCTTCAGATCATGTTCATCGAGGAAATTCGATATTTCGGCTGTGATATCTTCTATCTCCGATTTTTCCTCATCAATCCTCGGATAAAGATAAAATTCCACACGTTCTCTGCCGATAGGGAAGATCATACGGTAACGAGCTTCCCTATTATGGCCGACAGGTTTCCGATTGTTTTGGAGGTCCTTCAAATTTTGTCTTATCAGCATCTCGGTGTATTCTTTTTGGCTCTCATCAGGGTACTGGTCCGTCAAATCCATGAATAATCTGTAAAGTTCCGGGAAGATGGGAGCGAGATCTTTATACTCTATATCCTCTTCAAATCGGATCAAGCTGTTGTGCTTGGTTACGACCATCTCTTTATCTTCAGTGCTCGCCATGTTTCATTCAATTGACATTAGATATTTAAGGGTTCGTCCTCAGATCCCTCTATAGGTTCAACACAGATCGTTATATCCCTATCATCGATGGACCACACCTTCTCTAATCCCTCGCACTTCTCTTCACTGTTTTCACTCAACTCTCTAGATAAAGTCTCTTTCCGGATGTAGTTTTCCATTTCTTGCACGGCTTCAGTCAGGGCATCGTCTCCATGATAACAGGTCTTTATCTTCTGGGTATAACCGAGTTCCAGTTCTTTCCTCATGGTCTGTATCCTGCGGACCACGTCCCTGACCAGACCTTCTTTCCTCAATCTTTCATCTATATCAACATCAACGAAGACCTTCATGCCCTTTTCTTCACTGAATTCGTATCCCTCTCTAACGACTTCCGATATCTCCATGTCTTCTTCTTCCAGCTCGTAACCTTCTATATCCACAGTACTCTCTTCTTTCAAGCTTTCCACGATTTTCTCTGGATCCGCGTTTCCTATCGCATCGGCTACTTCTTCGGCTTCATCTTTGAACTTGGGTCCTAGAGAGGAATAATTTGGGTCCACTTGATAGGCCACGAGCTCATCTTGATTTTCTGCAGTTCTGAGTTCTTTCACGTTAAGTTCGTCCTTCAAGATACTCTCGAAAAGATCCACAGCTTCTTCGGTCCGTTCATCCCTTTCTATAACCACAGCTCCATTCAACGGCTGTCTCAATTTTATATCTCGTTTTTGTCTTGCGTTCCGACCGAGTTCTGCGATATCTATCACTTGTCCCATCAGTTCCTCTAGACTGTCATCGATCTTTTCTTCCTCAACTTCAGGATACTCCAAGAGATGGACTGATTCAGGACCATCTTCAACAGGCAGTATGGTCTTTCTATAGATCCTTTCAGTGGTGAAAGGCGTGAAAGGAGCCATCAATCTTGTCAGTTTTTCCAGAACGTCGTAGAGCGTGTTATAAGCACTTTCTTTTTCCTTTTCGTCGCCTTCCCAGAAACGTCTTCGACTTCGCCTCAAATACCAGTTGGAGAGTTCATCTATGAATTCTTCAATCTCTCTCACTGCTCTGTGTGCTTCCAATTCTTCCATACTCTCTCTGACCACATCCGTAAGCGTGTTTACTCTAGAGAGCAGCCATCCGTCTATTTTGTCGTTCACTTCATAATCTTCATCGGGTTCGAAATCGTCTATATTCGCGTTGTTCGTGAAGAAGGAGACAACATTCAGAAGGGTATTGATAGTTTTGTTTATCTTTTCTCTGGCCATCTCTTCACTGAATCGAGAGGATTTCCACACAGGGGTATCCAAGAATGTCAATCTGGTCGGGTCAGACCCTATCTCTTCGAATATCTCATTGGGTTCTACTACATTACCCTTGCTCTTACTCATCTTCTCCCCGTCTTCGTCCAAAACCAGACCGAGTGTCAAACAGCTTTTATAGGCCGGCTCGTCATAGAGAAGGGAACTTATGGATAGTAGACTGTAAAACCATCCTCTGGTCTGATCTAAAGCTTCAGTTATGAAATCTATCGGGAAAGCCTCCTCGAATCTATCTTTGTTTTCGAAGGGATAATGGAACTGAGCGAAAGGTGCACTCCCACTATCATACCAGCAGTCTATGACATATTGTACCCGCTCCATATCTTCACTGCACTCAGGACATTTTAATTTCACCCTGTCCACGTAGGGACGATGGAGCTCAAAATTTTCCGGTAAAGGCTCTGTGGACATCTTCTCCAGTTCTTCTATACTACCGACACAGTGCTGGTGACCGTTGTCGCATATCCATACCGGCAACGGCGTGCCCCAGAACCGATTCCGACTGAGAGACCAGTCCTTTAGATCCTCTAAAAAGTTACCGAATCTCCCTTGCTTCAGGTGTTCGGGTTTCCAGAAAACTTCGTTATTATTATCTATCAACTTTTGTTTTTCCTGCGAGGCACGGATAAACCAACTCTCGAGAGCGTAATATAGAAGCGGTGATTCGCATCTCCAGCAGAAGGGATACGTATGGGTCACTGTTCCTCTGCCCAAAAGATCTCCTCTTTCTTCCAATCTTCTCATGATGTCCTCGTCAGCATCCTTTACAAATTCTCCTTCATATTCCGGTACCTTTTCAGTGAATTCTCCGCTCTCGTTCACTGGATTCACCAGCTCTACACCCTCCTCCTTACAGAGATCATAATCCTCTTCTCCAAAGGCTGGTGCAGCGTGTACGATACCTGTACCCTCTTCGAGACTGACGAAATCAGCTGAAGTAACATAGTGACTTTTACTTTCAGAATCTACATAATCGAACATCGGTTCGTATTCTTTGTCCAGGAGTTCCTCGCCCTTCATGGTCTCTAAGATCTCAGCATCATCGAATATCCCCTGGACCAATTTTTCTGCAAGATAGTATTTATCTCCCTCATACTCGACTAAAGCATAGTCGATATCTTCTCCTACAACTAGTAATAAGTTGGATATCAACGTCCACGGTGTAGTGGTCCAAGCTAGGAAATATGCGTCTTCGTCCTTTGCCTTGAAACGCATATAGATAGACGGGTCCTCTGTCTGTTCGTAGCCCTGGGCTACTTCGTGACTCGAGAGAGGGGTTTCACATCTGGGACAGTATGGGGTCACCATATGGCCCTTCTCCAATAGACCGTTCTCCCAGTGCTGCTTCAGACTCCACCAGACGCTCTCTATGTAATCATCTTCCATAGTGATGTAAGCGTTATCATAATCGATCCAGAAACCGAGTCTCTCACTCATATCCCTCCATTCTTTTTCGTATTCGAAAACACTCTCTTTACACATATCGTTGAATTTTTCCAGCCCGTACTCTTCGATTTCGGCTTTTGAATCTATGCCCAGTTTCTTTTCAACTTCGATCTCAACAGGCAGGCCGTGAGTGTCCCATCCAGCGATGTTGGGAACGATCTGGTAGCCGTCCATCGTTTTGTATCTGAGAAAAGTATCTTTTACGATACGTGTAAGCACGTGTCCGATATGAGGAAGACCGTTAGCAGTGGGCGGTCCTTCGGTAAAACCGAATTTCTTATCTCTTTCTTTGTCTCTGCTCCTCTCTAGTATATCGTTATGCTGCCAAAACTGTATCACTTCTTCTTCCTTCTCAGGCAGTGGAGTTTCTTTGTCGATTTGTTCAAATTGGCCATTTTTTTCACTCATTCCAAAAACCTCCAAAAAACATCAAAAAACTACGGGCTGGGCGGATGAATGACTCATCCAATGATGATGATTATCTCCTCTAGACTCATAGCCCAGCTCATCATAGGTTCTAGAATGTTCTCTTATATATAAAACTTATCTTCAGTTCATCTCTCCTTTTTTATCTCTTCCGGTGCATCGGCTAGATTCTCCAGGGATTCGACTTCCATGAAGTGCAGGTTTCCAAAAACCACTATAGAATGAAGCCCGTCACCGAAATCATGATCAAGCAGTTCTTCTAGATAACCTGCTTTGATCTTCGTATCATCCGATCCCACCCTTGCCAATCCCGCCAGCAACGTGTCTTCAGCTATCACGCCTTCTTTCAATTCCTCCTCGAGGTGGAGCAGAGCCTCCACTCCTTCCTTCACACTCATATATCTCTGATCCTCAGAATTGATGTCAAGCAGTACTAACGTGTGCAGTCCTCTATCCATGTTTTCCTTTATATTCTCGTAGGGGCTGGTCGGGTACTCTTTTTTTCCATCCCTGAAGGGTAGAGTCACGGTCCTACCGAACTTGTAATGCTGTAATCCGAGCTGTGAGGGCACAGCCGAAAAGATCGACGAAGAATGAATAATCTTGGTTTCGATGCCTTTCTCTTCAGCTCGTAGCCTAAGGTCTATATGTGTTGTAGCTGCCATCGGGTCTCCTCCGGTCAGAAAGGCCACTTTTCCCTTTTCAGCCTTTTCCAGTGGTACAGCTTCTTTTTCCACTTCATCCCTAGATAGACCTATCACGTCTTTTTTCAATCTATCCTCTATATCCTCCAGGCTGGCACCGAAAAGACTGCTCGTATAGAATTCGGAGTAGACCCTATCTGCATCCCTGGCGTTTTGAAGACCTTTCACGCTGATATCTTTATCGTCGTAAAGTCCAAGTCCTATGAATATCAATTCGCCCATATCAAGACCTCTTTGATGTCATTCATCTTATCTATGGCTGAATGGAACGGTGAGAAAAAAAACTTTCTACGTCTTAGTTGAGGTTCGAACTCGTCCCGTTAGATTTATAAACCGACTCGTACTAAAAACCATCTATGAGATTGTATATCGAACTTTACTTCAGCAGCGAAGGCGCTACTCCTTTGAAAACCTTAGACCTGATGAAAGAGCTGGGATTCGATCCCGTGGTCGGTGAATACGATTTTGCGATAGATTATGAGACCCCAGAAGAGTATCAGCAGATCTTAAAAGATCTTACAGATGTGTTGGAAGGAACTAAAGTAAGGTACAGGTTAACCACGAGGAAAGAATCGAAACCTTGAGCTGTGATCAATTTCATCGCTCCCAAAAACCGATGGATATTAATCAGGCCTCTTTTTTACTATTTTCGCATGGATTGTTTGAAAGTCCCCAAAAGTGAAGGAGAAAGAATAAGAAGATATCTGATCGAGAACGATATGTTGTATCGAGAGGGGAAAATAAAGACTGAGGAGGATCATATATTTCTTCCAATTGAAGAAAAACGTATTGATGAAATAGAAGAGTTGGAATATGAGATAGTCGATAAAGATCTCGAAATCAGAGAAAAACCGGAAAGAGATTATAAGGAACTTCTCGAAGTCCCTCAAGAACTGGAAGAATATCTTCCTGCCAGCTATGACATAATAGGCGATATAGCCCTTGTGAAGATACCTGATGAACTGGAGGGATACCAAGAAAAGATAGGAGAAGCTATACTAGGAACTCACAAAAATCTACAGACTGTATTTGAAGATAGGGGTGTTTACGGGGAATTCAGAACCAGAGACGTGAGACACATCGCTGGAGACAATAAAACTGATACCCTGTATCGGGAGTATGGAGCTGAATTTGAGGTCGATGTAGAAGGAGCTTACTTTTCACCTCGACTAGCTACTGAAAGGTGGCGGGTGGTGGAGAAGACCCAAAAAGGAGAATCTATCTTAGATATGTTCGCGGGTGTAGGGCCTTACACGGTCCTTATCGGAAGGAACGTAGAGGTTGAACATATATCTAGTATAGATATCAATCCTAAGGCTGTCCGTTATCTCAAAAAGAACGTCAGGAGGAACGGTCTCGATGGAGTGGTCACCGTTTATGAAGGAGATGCGGAGGACATAGCACCTAGATTGGCGGCTGATCGGATAATAATGAATCTACCCCATTCCTCTCGGAATTTCATAGGGTCTGCTCTTTCTGCCATTGAAGCTGAAGGGACCATTCATTATTACGAGATCGTCGAAGAAGAAAAAAAAGAAGAAAGTCTGAAGAGTCTAATCGACGGCATCGAAAAAGAAGGCTATACCGCGAAGATAATAGAAGAAAGAGATGTTAGAACTTACTCAGCATCAAAAGTCCATGTCGCCTATGATATACTTGCTGAAGAGGAAAAGTGAGAAAATGAATTGTTCTTTAGGGGATAAAAAACCCTCAGTCCTTGTATACGAATCTGTTTATAGTTCTACAATTTAAACATTTGATTATCAGTTTTCCCCTCTCCACTCTGATTCTGCAGCTCCTCGATGGGAGTAGATAAGAATAGCAGTTTGAACATATCTTTCTTTTGTACTCTGAGGGAAGCGAGATGTTATGTCTCATCCCTATTCCCCTAGCTAATTCTACATATCGATCGGCCCTTTCAAGCTCATCTTCTAGAGCTGCTTTTTTTGCCTCCTCCATAAGGATATCGATCCTTCTTTTGGCGATCCTCTTATCTTTTTTTCTCATCTCCAATCATCTCAACAGCGTCAGCAACTATTTCTTCGTGATCGAAAGCTAATTCTGGAAGTTCCTGTATATCGAATAATTCGGCAATCTCTGCATCACTTCTACCTTCAAGATCGCCCCCGGATATCTCTAGCAAATATGCAATAGATATCATATGTCCCCGGGGGTCTCTATCAGGGGAAGAGTATACATCTATCAACCTGTCTATCCCGGTTTTGAGTCCAGTTTCTTCTTCTACTTCTCTTTTGACCGCATTTTCTACGGTCTCTTCGTATTCCACGAATCCTCCTGGAAGAGCATATTTTCCTTTAAAGGGAGGATTCCTTCTCTTGATAAGTAGAAGCTCTCCTTCTTCTATTATAACACCATCTACGGTAAGGGATGGATTTCTATACACGTTCTGTTTATGTTCTTCCTTCAACTCTTCGTAATCCTGGATCAGCTTTTTTCCTGCAGGGGTCAGGATAGACCCCCTGTTTTTATCTCCCCCTCTTTGACTTTTCACTATTTCTTCATCTGCGGCTTCTTCTATTTTCTTGATTATCCCCCAAGCATGTCGGTAGGACATATCCATCTCTTTCGCAGCTTTAGATATAGACCCCTCTCTATCTATCAATTCAAGGAGTTCCCGTCGACCTTCCCCAAGTACGAATTCTCCATCTCTTTTGAGCATACATTTACATTCTAGTTCATACATCTCTCTAGGCATAATGGAAACGTATATAATTAGTTTAACGTTTTTTGATGTTTTATTTCATCCGATATCTGATCTAGACCATACTTGAATCTATGGATAACCTTTAATTAGCTTAAAAAAATTAGGGGTAACATCCCCCCGGACATTGATTGCTATGCTTGACAAAGAAACGGTTTTGCGGAAGCGGACCGATTCTGAATCCGGATCAAAAGATTATTTTATCAAGTGTCTAAAGAGAGCTAGAGAGATAACGGAGTCGAATGAAGAACTCAACGAATCTATCGAGAGATTTTTGTATAAATTCGTGGAAAAGGAAGAGGAGTGAATTATTTTTTCTCTGTTTTATAACGTCTTCAGCCCTATAAGTATCAGATCTCTTTCAGTTTCTCTTCGGAACGTTCTTTATATTTATCCATCCCCATCATCTCGAACATCTCATTCGCGTTTTCCAGATGATCTTTTACTTTTGAATATTCTTCTTTTTCCAGGGATAGAAGTCCATACTCATATAGGGTTTTAGCTTCCATTACTTTATTTCTTGTTTCTCTGCTTTTTTCAAGTGATCTTTCTAGATGATCTTTTGCATTCTCGAAGTTTCTTTTTTTCCTTTGAATTTTAGCTTTAACTAGCTGGTTTCGGATCTTTAAAAGGGGATCTTCCCTTCCTTGAAGGCTTTCCCCAGCTTCAGAACAATACACCTCTGATCTTTCTATCTCTTCATTTTCTAACAGATCTTCCGCCAGTCCTATCTGATTTTGGATTCTAGATTCGATATCACTCACGTCTTCTGCTATCTCAAGACCTTTTCTATGCTGTTCTGTAGCTTTTTCAATATAACCTTCGTTTAGATATAATCTTCCTAATCCATCTTTAACAGCCGATCCTATCTCTTTAGCGCCTAATCTATCGCTGATTCTTTCCGCTTCGAGCATTCTCTCCTTAGCTTCTTCGTAGTTCCCTCTAAGTATTTCTATCTCCCCTATCTCAAGCAAGGATAAACTCAGATTCATCTGGTTTCCGATCTCCTCAGAAACTCTATAACACTCTTTGAACTGTTCTATAGCTGATTCTAGATCCCCTCTCTTCTTTTGTAAAGTCCCTCTGATAGTTTGAGTAGTTGCTATCAAATTTTTAGTTTTTAGGTCTTCTGCGATCTCACGGCTTTTTTCCAGGGCTTCTTCAGCTGAACTAAAATCTCCTAAAACTTGGTAAATATTAGCTAAGTTACTCAATGAGATGGCTTTGCCGTGTTTATCCCCCAATTTATCAGAAATATCAAAACTTTTTTCGAAGGTATCTATAGTTTCGGAGAGGTCTCCTCTTTTCATTTGAATCGTTCCAAGATTGTTCAAAGATGCAGAGGTACCGCTCTTATCTCCAACCTCTTGACAGACCTCTAGACTGTTCCTATAATACTTTTCGGCCTTCTTGAAATTTGCTTTATCCGCATATGCTATACCTAAATTATTGTAGGATTTTTGGAGACCAATTAGATCATCATTATCCTCTTTTATTTCTATAGCTTTCTGTAGTTTACTTATGCTGTTATCTATTTTTCCTTTCCTAAGGGCAGTGCTCCCGAGGTCATGATAGACCTGCCCCATCTTTTCCTTCGCTCCTATCTCCTCTGCCACTTCTTTTTCTCTTGTGAAGATCTCTTCAGCCTTATCATAATCACCTTTTTGGATCTGGATCATCCCCTTTAAACTGAGTAGATCACATTCCTCAGGAGTTTGCTCACTAGCTACCGATAGACCTTCCTTGATGTATTCAAGGGCGCTCTCCCAATCCCCCTGTTCATAGTAGCTTTCAGCGATCCTCTTATATATCCTCTGTTTCTCCTTCCAATCTTCAGTCAATTCCAATCCCCTATTCAAGTAGTCTCTCGTTTTTTCGTACTCTCCTAATAGGGAATAGGCCTTTGTGATCTTTTTAGTGATATCTAGTTTGTTGATTTCATCTCCACCTGCTTTATCACAAAGCTCTAAAGCCTCTTCGTACATATCGATCGCGTCCTCGTTCGCGTAGACTTTTTCGGCTTTTTCGCCCTCTTTCAAATAGTATTCCAATGCTTTGGAAAAATCCTCGGCTTCTTTATGATGTCTTGCCAAGTTGGAATACCAATTTTCCAGCTCTTTTTCATATATTTTTTCGATATTTTCAGCAACCCTTCTGTGTAATATCTTCTTTTTCATCCCTCTTACATCTTTATAGGCTGTATCCTTTATCAATTCATGAGAAAAGTAGAACCTCTCCTCTTCGAAGTCTTCCTCCCATATATTATTCCCAGTGAGCATATCTATATGGTCCAATAAGTCGATTTCACTCATATCTACTGTTTCAGAGAGCAGATCGAAAGGGATGTTATCACCTATCACACTACCCATCTTCACGACTTTAACCGTTTCATCGTCCAATCTATTCAACCGCCTACCGATCACATTGTGGACCAATCCAGAAATGGATACATCATCACTACTATGGGGGAATTCACCTTCATCCACATCGAGGACCCCCTCTTCGAGCATCTGTCTAATACTTTCTTTGATAAATAATGGATTTCCATCGGTCTTTTGGTGGACTACTTCTACAAACTCCTTAGGTATATCTTCTCCACCAAGGACTCCTTTGACAGTATTCTCGGTGTCTTCATAGCTTAGAGGTTCTAGAACGATGGTCTTGAGTCGATTCTCTCTTTCTAATCTCTGGATCATCTCGGTCAAAGGATGATTTTTTGATATGTCTTCTGGCCGATATGTCCCTAAGAAAAGAACCGGTGAATCTTCGAGTTTCTCGTCCATGTAAGTCAATATTTCTAACGTAGCTCTATCCACCCATTGAAGATCATCTAAAAATATGAGGAGAGGATTTTCATCAGCTAGCTCTTGAACATACCTACTCGTGTCAAAGAACGTCTCTTTTTTTTGTGCATCAAATATATTTTTTTCTTCGAGGATGTTTTCTTCTCTTCTTCTAATGAAGGCCATATTCGCCCCTAGTTTTTTCGATGATCCTTCCTCGATATATTCTGTAAAAGCATCCCTAAAGGGTAGATAAGGGTCTGATCCTTCACTCTGGCATTTTCCCGAGAGGAACTCGAAACCAAGATCCTCCGCTAACGGCTTGAGTTTTTGGACAAGTGAGGTCTTTCCTATCCCGGCTTCACCTTCTATCAGTACTGTTTTAGCTCCTTCTTTTTTTACTCTTTTCAAATCATCTTCTAGCTCCTTCAATTCTTTTTTCCTTCCAACGAACACCTTGATATCGTTTTCGATCTCTGTAAGGTCTATAACATCATTTTCGTCCATCTCTCTCAGACCTTTCACTGTGGGGTACCTTTCACTGATATGATTCTCTATATTTTTCAATTTTAGATTTTTCTCATCATCTTCTGTTAAAATCTTAACCTCTTCGTCTTTGATATTCCTCCAGGTATCTTTTTCTCTTTCACTGCCTTTTTCGGTTAAAAAATAAACATTTCTTTTTCTATCATATTCAGGAATATACTTGCATTCTTTACAGATCAGATCTTTTTCTTCCATCTCATCTAATACAGAATAAGGCTCACTTTTCTCTATACCCACGGTTTTTGTTAACTCTCTCGGCGTTAAAATCAAAGGAACTTCCTCTTCATCCTTGAACTCCTCAAAATCCTCTAACAGCATCAAGATTAGGTCTTCTAGCTCGATACTTACCATGAATCAGTCCAGCATAGAACTTATTAATAAATCCTTTGTAAAAATCTGAAATGAGTATATAATTTTTATCTTATATTTATTCGTAATCATACCCGATTTTCCTTCATAAATCCGAGGATATGTCAATTATAATTGGGAAAACCAACTATTTTTTGTTCACAAGAAAGTTATATCTATAACGCCTATAATGTAAAGGAAAAAGAGAAGTACAGGTTGATGCAGGAGATATATCTTCAGCGAGTTTTTCCCTAAAGTTGAAAAAAATCTGACTATGAAAAATTCTTTTAGATCCGGCAGATCAGTCATTCTTTCACCTTGAGGATAAAATGTATTGCCCAAAAATATCCCGATCAATGTAACACCAAACCACGGTAGGATTGGAAAATAATCTACAGTGCTGAAACTGTAGGGACGGAAACCCAACCATAAAAACCAGCTGAAAGACACTCTGATCTCAGATATCAAGAAGCCTGAGATTATGCACACGAACGCTAGAATTAAAGGGATATAACGATATTTTACGAGCGGATAAGCCAATATTATAGATACTCCGATGAAGTGAAGTACACCGAAGATTATGAAATCCTCACCGATAAATATGTACGTAAAGAGTGTGACGAGCAGACCCCATGAAAATATTTTAACCCCTCTCACCACGTATTTCAGACGAAGTTCTTTTACACTTTTCACATCCTTAGATCTGTTATAACTCAAAGTGAGGGAAATCCCTACTAGAGTGAGAAAGAAGACCGCGGTGCTTCTCCCTAGTATCCTCCAACCTATCTGATCGATATCTAGACCATAATCTGCGAAATAGTAGAGATTGAAAGCGGCGTGAAAACTGATCATCATCACTATCGCAATGCCCCGGATAAAGTCGATCTCCCAGTATCTCTTGTGATTTTCCTTCACCATCTATTTAATGGATTGAGTCTTGATAATTAAAGTTAAGCATGACCTACCTGAAGCGAGGTATGAATGAGATTATACCTAATCCTCAATGACGAGGTTCTTTGTAGATTTCACTAGGTGGGTATTATCTATCTACTCGAAATGTCACTGCTTACAGGTGTTTAACTTAAAATCTGTTTATAATCCTCCTTCTTCTTCCTTCCCTGCACCCCTTCTAGAAAACATAGTATAATGTGAGGGATGGGAATTTCACGCATAATTGTATACAACCATCCCTCTTTTATGAATTTTAAAATAAAATATGATAATGCGTGGGAAGGGAAACTAACGCCTATTTGGATACAAATCTACGGTTCAGATTATTTCTGTCCGATAAATCCTCTATTCACTAGTCCGATTGATAAGAGAAAATAAAAGGATGAAATGGTTTTTTTCATCTATCGTTGCTATTATTTGATTGAGATTCTCACTGCTTTTTACTTCTCTTCCGGTAGATAGCTACAGCGATGATCGTAGCCGTTAACAGAAGTAGCGACGTGAATCCAGGAGTGTCGTCACCGCCATCATCGTCTCCATCATCTGATTCCTCAACTGTGATCTCTACTGTGTCAGTATCATTGTTACCAGCTTCATCTGTAACTGTGAGTTCTACAGTATAATTACCTGCTTTGTCATAAGTATAGTTGATCTGTTCGCCAGTCTCATTCTTGCCGTTATCCAAGTGCCATTGATAACTGGCTATACCAATATTGTCCGATGAATCTGAAGCGTTTAGCGTGAACTCTTCATCAACAGTTACCGTCTGATTGTCTCCCGCATCAGCTGTAGGCGGGATGGTATCTTCACTTCCCTCTTCTTCGAAATTAGCTGTTATATTCTTGTCCTCGTCCATTGTTATGGTTATCTGGTCATCCTCCGTATAGTTGGCTTCTATATCGCCCGTCCATTCAGCGAACTCCCATCCCTCCTCCGGAATAGCGGTTAGTTCTACTTCTTCTCCAACCTGATAGCTCTCGAGTTCAGGTTCTATTTTGACTTCACCTTCTCCTTGAGTATCAACTTCTAGTTCATACTCTTCGCCTTCTAATGGGGATAGAGTCTGATCGCCTATAGTTGTCATGCCGTAAAACCAGCTCCTGCTCATAAGGTCGTCTTCGACGGTATCTTTCCACCAACTCCGCATGGCCTCTCCTAGGCTCTTACCATTTGCCAGCGGTTCGTAGTAGTTCTCAAATTCCAACATCGATCCGGACTTTGTACTTCCCACGTTTGCCAATCCGTAATCTTCTGTCAAAGCGTACCATCCACACAGATTATTTTCTAAAGTATAATCTGCAGAGCCACAGGTGAAAACATTCTGGAATAGAGATCGTTGTCCTTCTTCATAAAGATCTCTTGACGTAAAGTTTCCTCCACTACCCTTCGGTCCTCCGTCCTTTCTGAAAGCGTGTCTTCTAGGAGAGTGATTCGCGTGGCACATTATCTGTACCGACTCATAACCCTCTCTTAATCTCTGAGCGTAGTCTTTGGCCCTCGTGGTGTCGGTGTCGTTCACGATGTTCTCTTCATTGTAAAGTGTTGTCAGTCCCTTTTTATATTCGTCTGTCCATGACTCCCAGTCATCGTCGATATACAGAAGAGCTTCATCATTTAAACTCAGATTCCCTCTCCTGTACTGGTAAACTTTTTCGAAATAATTTTCATAGAGAGCGACTTCTTCTGCCCAATCGGTTTGGATACTTAATCTACCTAACCATATCTCTGGATCTAGATCACCCTCTCCCGGAAGATGCTCGTCGTATACTCCGCTGTTGTTGCTATCTCTCCAAGTGCCGTCTAAATCCTTGAAGTAGAGGTCAATGGGAAATCTTGTGTATCTTCCTTTCCCGTAATCATTTGAGAGCTCAAACTCAGCGTAGGGTAAATTTCCCACGAAGAAAGTGCCTACCAAATTGTTATTTTCATATCCTTCCTTCAAAAAAGATCTTATCTCGCTGGCATTAGAGTATTCATTTTCGATTATCTTCACGTCTAGATCTCTAGTTTCCTCTACATCCTCTTTATATTGAGTGAGGTGTTCATCCAAAGGCTCTTGAACGGTGGAATTAACCAAGACGTACATTGTAGGAATATCATCCCTCTCAATATCAAACTCACGGTCTAGATTTACATCTCGATCCGAATTTGCAGAGACAACCTCACTAGTAAAATCAAAATAGCCACCAAAGGAGGCAAATATACTTACAACCAGTAACACCACTACACTAACCGTCAGATATCTTTTTAAATTTTCATTCATATTCATCCTTTTTCCTCCGTATCTTCAAATACTCATTCTAAGGTGTAATTGATTGTCAATCCCAGTTTTATTTACCATATTTATAAGTTAGGAGTGAGATTTATAAACGCTTTTTTCCTAATCCTGCTATAATTCACTTGTTTTCATCCTATTTGTGTCTTTTCCGCATGATTTCAGGTAAGGTGGTCAGACTTAACTTCAATTTCAGCTGAAGGAGAATACCGCCCCGCCGTATGTGGCGGAGCTTAATGTATATCCTCGCCAGAATGTTGTCCTGAAAGCGGAACTCTAGCTTACTCAAAGACTCTCTAGCTTCACAATCCTGCTGGTTCCCCTTTTTGAAGGAGTCGTTGTAGATCTTCACTAGCAGCGTATCATCTATCTCCTCAAGGTCCTCCTTATCAACATTCTACTGATGAAATTTCACAGTTGTTAAGGGCTTTCTCCCGGAAGCCCTACAGTGTTTTTAGTGCATTTTTTGTGAAAAAACCCCTTCCCCCTTCCGATAACTTACTCACAAGTTCGTAAGATTATCGACACGGAGGAATCTGAGATTCCTCCTATTTCCAAATTTTTTCGTTTCACTCAAAAATATTGAAAATGCGAGGGATGGGATTTGAACCCACGGACCCCTGCGGGACAGGATTTCCCATCA
>JBKHFH010000002.1:0-78556 GCA_046540335.1 Thermoplasmata archaeon
AGCTAGACAAGAATGTACGATAGGATTAGACAATTCCTTTAGAAACTGTAATCCGTCTTCCTTGAACAATGGTTTGTTAGAATAGTTGATATTTTGTCTTCGTAATTCATTTTTAATCTGGTTTTTTACTTCAGCTCTTTGTTTACCCAGTTTTACTCTTCTTCTGACAAGTTTTCTTAGATCTCTGATTTCTTTGCAGGGGACATACGACGTAGGTAACAGGTTTCCTCTAAGAAGATCTGCTAGAGCGTTCGCATCGACTTTATCAGTCTTCACTTTTTCCTCAGCTATCAACCTTGTTTTATATGGATTGGCTAGATGTACTTCTTCAGCTAAATCTTCTAATGTTTCATAGAAGAATTCGTAATTACCAGTAGCTTCCATAGCAACTTCGAATTCTTCTTCTACATCTTTGAAAAAATGTTCGATCTTATTTTCCTTTGTTTTGATTTCAACCTCTTTGATCACTTCGCCTTGCTTTGTCTTTACTACTGCATGCGTACTCTTCTTATGGACATCTAAACCTGCGTATAGCATATTCCATTACACCTCTATACATCATATATAGAGGCGGACTTAAACATGCTATTCAGTTATCCCCCATTTTATTACGAACAGCGTCTGGTGATTCGTGTACGAACAGCGTTTGCCAACTGACGTTGATCATAATGAAAACTGATGCAGTTCGTAATCAAAAAAACCTAAAAAGAAAGAAAAGGATTTTTAATCATCCTCTTCGTTTCCGTCCGCTGCGCTCATCGCTTTACTCTTGAAATCTTAGTCGGCATCACTCTGATCCCCTTTGCAGGACATAAGAGGGGGGAAAATTATATAAGAAGTATTCAGGGTGGATATACTGTTATGGATACCGAGAGTCACTCAAAACTTAAAAAAGAGTACGAGAAGATGTTGAAGGAGCTTGAGGAACCTGATGAGGATGAATTAGAAGGGGCGAGATCGCTGTTTCGAAGAGCCGCTGGCTCATGGGAAGATTTTGACGCAGAAAAGTTCAAGGATAAAATCCTTGAATCAAGGAAAAAAAGTTCTAGAAATAGGGTAGATCTCTGATGGCTTATCTCATCGATACCGATTGGGCTGTAGACTATCTAAAAGGGGTCGATGAAAAAGTTTCTTTTCTTCAATCGACTGAAGATCTATATATAACTACTATATCGCTCGGAGAATTGATGGAAGGGATTGAAGGGTCGGAGAAAAAAGAGGATAGACTCAAAGGTCTTGAAAATTTTTTAGCGAGTCTGACAGTAGTATCATTCACTGAAGAGATGGCATACACCTTCGGGGAGATCAGGAACGAGTTAAGGGAAAAAGGAAAATTGCCTGGAGATATAGATTTGATGATCGCGGCAACTGCCCTGTATCTAGATCTCGAATTACTGACCGATAATAAAAAACATTTCGAGCATATCCATGGGATAAAATTATACGATTGATACTCTTCGCGAGTTATCTTGTTGCTTTTGTGATCTTATTAATTGAAAAGATGGTGAACCTACAAAATAAGATTTGATACACTGTACCCCTTACTCCTCGACCTGATTATTCATTACACACCATTTCGCAGTTTATTTTCGTAACTTAATAAGAATTGCAAATGGTAAATGCAAAAACCGTTATCACTCTTTTGATCTGATGACTAGCGGAGATAAGATTTTTTTAAACATCCACCAAATAATAACCTTCCGCCAAAACCGCTTAAAATATACCACCTCTCCACCCTCCCAACACCCCATCCACCGCACATCATATCACGAGTGTCTTCGACCGAGTGAGAGGCGGAATTTGTTCCGGTGTAATCCAATTGACGGTTGTTATCCTTTCATCCAAAAGATAATATTCCACTCAGAGTCATCATAAAAACCGTTACGATTTATCGGGAATTTGATTCCCGAAATATATCCGGTTGTTTTACCTCTTTTCATTACGAACAACGGTTGGTGCTTCATACACGATTGACGGTTGTTAACATCCGGAACGATAGTGAGGATGAAGAGGAATTTTCTTCCTCGCCAACCGTAGACCGTACAAGAACCGGGGTGGTTGATAGCCTACATGCCACTCTATCCTTCCAATTCCTGTGTAAAGGATAGCAAGTCGGCTTTCATTGATCAGAGAGGAACTCTCATATTCGACTTTTGATACCTTAACTCTAGCCTTAGATGAAAAAGTACTTTACAGAGTTGACAATTATATATATAACTGTGATCAGATGGAAAACGATCTAGAGTCACTGAAGAAAAAATTCGACCTACTCACGTTTTCTAGATATCGGGACAGGTCAAAGATAGAGGATGCTATAGAAGTCCAGGATAGATTGAGAGAGAAATCTGGTGACTGGAACGGCGCAGAAGAGATCAGGCGCTGGCGGGAAAAAAGATGATCGTTGTGAACGATTCGATCCTTGTGAGAAAGGGAATTCTACTCCTTTGTAATCTTGAAGCAGATCATATCACGAAAACAGATACTGTTCATAATAAAATCAACAAGCATTCATAATGAAAAGAGATCTCTTTTTCGATCAATCTCCCTTCGAAAATCCGCTCATCTCGACTTTAGCTTTTTTGACTATTTTAGGAGTTA
The DNA here is from genome assembly GCA_046540335.1 of Thermoplasmata archaeon. Taxonomy (GTDB): domain Archaea; phylum Thermoplasmatota; class Thermoplasmata; order Halarchaeoplasmatales; family Halarchaeoplasmataceae; genus Natronoplasma. Next base: position 2,599 of record JBKHFH010000002.1, read on the forward strand.
TAAAGAGGGAGGAATCCTCGTATAGTGCTTCCAAAATTTCTTCTACCTTTGATCTATCTACCAACGATTCTCTATATGCTCTGATAACGAGACCTAATGTCCCATGAACTTTCAATCCCAATACCTTACCTACTTCTCTAGCTTCTAGATTATCCGCAAGAAGATAGATTCTTCTGAGGATGGAGGGATTTTAATCCCGCTCATCTGTGAAAAAATATTGTAGATCCTCCTGTTTTGCCAAAGCTATAGCCTCAGCATCACCTAGGTCGAGATGATATTCGTTCAGAAGAGCTGTAGAATATTCTTTAGCTTCGGCAGTCAAAGAGGTGATCTCTACTTTGAGTTCTTCTTCACCATGTTTTTTGTATTCTTCCAATACCTCTTCAGCGATTATCTTTTTATCCACTATTTCTAAGAGTGAAAGCTGATCGATCTCACTGAGATGTATCAAAGGGCCGGCATCGAGTGATGCTCCTTCAATCTTCTCCATATAGACCCCATTCTATATCTTCTTCCATCGCCTTCTCTATCCTTTCTTTCTTCTGTCTTTGGACCAATTGTCTGATAGCGTCTCGAACGGCTTCAGACCTGGAAGAGTACCAGCCCTCTTCCACTAAATCGTCTATCTCTTCTAGAAGTTTAGGTGTGACTTTTGCCGGCAGAGTCTTCATAGGCATATAAAAGTATACTATGATGATACAATTTAAAGCTTATCCCAACATCGATTAATCATCAGAGAAGTGCTCTTCAGCAAGTACTTCCAAAATACTTTCTCTCCAATCTCTATCTTCGATTAAACTATCCAAAGATTCTCTAGCTTTTTCTTCCGATATTACTTCTTTCTGCATTAGTTCAACTACCACAGCAGCCGAGATTCGCTGATGTATCCCGTCTCTCATCGCTTTTCCTTCCAACGAAGAAGCAGCCGCAACGTCGTCCATCACGAGATTTACTACCTTGGATTCTTTCGCGCATAAGAAACAAGAAGCTTCACCCTTATCTACACTCTTACTCTCAGAGACCACTCTATCGACTTTTTTTTCAGAGACATCAACCACTTCTACTTTCCCTTCATCCACATATTTGATCACATTTTCTGCTCTTTCGACCAACCGATCTTCGAATTCTATCATCTTTTCAAGTTCATCTACGACTCGAGAAGTAGTCAAAATTTCGATGTTTTCTAAAGCTAGTTCGAGCAGTTCTATAGTCTCCAAAGAGATCAATGCAGAAGTATCTAAAACCGTTTTCACTTTACCACTGCCTCATCCCTCTTCCGCAGAAAGCCCTTGTTTCAATGATTTTCTAGCTGTGTGAACGTAAAAAGCGACCTCCTTAGCATCTTCATAACCGAGCATCTTTATCAAATCATCAAAAGAGATCTTTCCTTCAGCATATTCCTTGGAAACGAGTGATTTGAGTTCTTCTTTCTCTTCCTTACTATTTATGTAATCGATCAATGCTTTTCTTATAACGTCGGATTTTGTCTTTTTTTCTTTTGAAGCGAGCTCTTCAAGCCTTTCCTTCCATCGGTGTTCTATCCTAACGGTAAGAGTGTCATCAGTCATGTGTAATACAACGTATTACAAATTACTTAAATCTTCCCATCTCTACATCTGAACTGAAAATCTTAATACCACTTACACTACTATTGTAGTACAGTTGTGATCCGATGGAAAAAGTACAGGTCAGGTTTCCTCCCGAAGACCTTAGGAAAATAGAAAAAGAGGTCGAGCAGGGAAAATATCCCAACAAGAGCGAAGCGATAAGGGACAAAGTCCGAAAAAGCTACATCTTGGAGGCGATAGTCAACATGAGAGAAGCAACTGAAGGACTGGACGAGGAAGAAGAACTGGAGAAACTAGAAAAGACTAGAGAGAAGAAATATGATTGAAAACAATTCTTTCAAAGAGGCTCAAAAAGCCGCCGCAAAGAAAGCTGAGGAGTTGGACTGCTCCTGTCTGATACAATCTGGGTCCTCCTTAAGAGAAGAGGATTTCGCACCTGGAAGCGACCTCGATCTTTTAGCTCTTTTTGACGAAGAGAAAGAAGAAAAGTGGGGTCATGACCATTCCGATTCCTTAGAGATATCCATGATGAAAGAATCCAAAACTAGATTTCTAGATGGATTAAAAGAGGGAAACCCATTCGAACTCATGGCTCTGAAGTTCGGTAAAGTCAGAAAGGACGACGGATTTCTCAAAGGTCTAGACCGATCAAAGTATTCACCTACGGAAAGAACCCACGAGGTCTGGATAAAAAGCGGGCTCAACCAGTACTCGAAGATGATCAATAACAATCTTTACCCTCTCGATTTTTACAACGCGGCGTACCACTCCTTCAGGAGCTTTTCGAGAACGATACTGCTCAGGGAAAAGGGAGTCATCGAAGAAAGAGACAAGAGGATCAGAGAGGAGCTAGCTGTTCTAGATGAAAAAGCGGCGCGCTATTTTTGGTCCTTGAGAAAAGATAGGTTCGACATCCCTGAAGATGATCCCTCAGAAGTTTTTGACGGGCTCAAGAACGATAAAACCATGAAAAGGGTCGAGTACATGGGAAAAAAAGCCATGTCTGCAAGAGGGAAGATCTTTCCATCCTACGAAAGATTGGAAAGAGAAGATTCTAGAGCAGTACGGATGTTCCCGAGAGATAGAAAAAGGATCGATTTTTCAGTTTTTGATGACGAAGGATATGAATCGTTCGAATTTAACATGGAAACGGGAGAGATGAAAGCTGTTAGATAATGAAGATCGTCGATCTGGATAGATCTAGTTCCTACCAAATTGAAAATATAGAGTCCATCGGCGAAGATATCCTGAATGCTATAAATCTTCCTAAAAAAAGATGGTGAAAAGACACTGAATTGTGATATATCTCTGCAAAACTAGGTGGCGGATATGGGTAAATGAGAATTCATAGATGAATTAAAAAAAAGAAAGATAGAAAGACATCACACTGAAAGAGAGATCATCTAAGTTCAAAAAAGAAACTAGTTCATCCCTAGCTAACGTGATCATACTGATGAGTGATCTTCCAGTAGAATCAACTTCAATCATACAGACTTAAAAGAAGATGAAAAGTATACATCATCCACATAAATCATAAATAAAGTCACTACCATATAGATATGGGAGGATGAAAGATGGTTGAAAAAGTCATCAAAAGGGACGGAAGGGAAGAGCCTTTCATCCCGGAAAAGATAGTGGTGAGCGCCGTAAAAGCTGGAGCAGATCGAAAAGATGCGAGGGACATATTGGAAAAAGTAGAAGATGAAGCAGAAAAAAAGATCGAAACTAAAGAGCTCAAGGATAAGGTCCTTTCTCATCTTGAAGAGAAAGATCCGGAATGGAAAGAGAATTGGGAGACTTATGACCGAGCGGTAAAAAGAAGGTGATCTTGGTAGGATCCCTTCTTTGGATACTTGTTCAAGTTCAAACCTTAGAAGGAGTTTAAAAATTGCTGTTTTTAAGAAGAAAGACGATCTAAAAACTGACCGATCAAGATTTAGGACGGATCCGATCTTGAGTTCTATCAAACATATATTTAAAACTAATCACATCCTCACTTATCTCAGTACAATTAAAAGGGGGTGAATAAAGATGAAAGAAAAGATTATAGCTTCTATTCTGATCAGTTTCTTGTTGATCGCGGGAGTTGCGATAGCAAATACGGGAGCTGCGGCAAGAGGTCCTCCGAATCAGGGACCGCCTGGAGATGATATCGTCGAGGTAGTAGTCGCGGCTAACGCGGAAGGAGGACCTTATGAGGGTCAATTTGACGTACTCATCGCGGCTGTTACCGCTACACCGGAGGTCGCCGAGATACTATCAGGTAATGGACAACATACAGTATTCGGACCGACAGACGCTGCATTCGAGTCTCTAGCAGATAAATTAGGGTTTGAAGAGTTAGAGGATTTAATTGCCTTCTTGTTGGACAACCCAGACTATCTGAAAGACGTGTTAGTATATCACATCGCACACGGCAGACTCTACGCTGAAGACGTCCTAGAAAAAGATCAGATAAATACACTCAGAAGAGGATGGGATGGATTCCTGATGCAGGACGGAGGCGTATTGACCGACAATCTAGGTAGAGAGGCGAACATCATCGTGACCGATGTAGAGGCAGCTAACGGCATAATACACGCAATAGACAATGTAGTATTACCTTATCTACCAGAAGAATAGAACCCACAAAATCTTTTTCTTTTTTATTTTCCAAGATATTTCAAAGAAATATCGAATCGATGGTATTCGGAGCCGTGGGGTTCGTGACTAATATCTTAGGAACACGATTATAGAACCCGGCTTTAGAAAGAAAGATGAAGGAGGAAGACTCTATCCTATCAAGAGAGGAGAAAAAGATGACGAAAAGTAACAAAGATAACAAAAAGATCGGCTTTCAAGGTGTAAGCGGCTGTAACAGCGAAGTCGCCGCCGAAAGGTATGATCCGGATATGACCCGTGTTCCTTTCAATACATTTTCCGAATTGTTTTCGGCCGAAGAAGATGAGCGTATAGATAGAGGCATGGTTCCCATAGAGAATTCTCTTGAAGGGAGTGTCAAGGAAGTGAACAAGTTATTGATGAACAGCGAACTGAAGATCGTCGGTGAATACAATTTGCCGATCAGTTATAGTTTACTCGCAGTAGAGGAAAAATCGTTAGAGGATATAGATAAAGTCTACTCGCATCCTCAGGCCCTCGGTCAGTGCAGTGAATTCATCTCAAAGAACAGATTGGAATCTGAAGCATTTTTCGACACCGCCGGAGCCGCTAAGATGGTCTCGGAAAAGCGCGAGGATGATCACGCGGCAATCGCCAGGAAGGAATGCGCGGAGATATACGGGCTCAAGATCTTAGCTGATGAGATCGAAGACACTGATAAAAACATCACCCGCTGCTTAGTCATCGGCAGGAATGAAAGTGTGCACGGCGACAAGGTCTCCATAGCTTTCTCTACAGAACATGAGCCTGGCTCACTCAATAAGGTCCTCAAGATATTCGCAGAAAGGGAGATAAATCTCACCCGTATCGAATCGATACCTACCAGAAAGACTCCTTGGACCTACTATTTCTATCTGGATTTTATGTGCCCCCAAGATCATGAACGAGTGTTAGAGAGGGTCGAGGAAGAAGTGCTCTGGTTGAAGCGATTCGGCTGTTATGAAGAACATGAATAGTGATCTGGCTATAACCCGCCATATGAACATCACTGAAATTCAAGATCTGACACTCTAGATAAGTGCACCTGTCTAATCATTTAAATAGCACTAGGCTTCCTAGTGTGAACATGGTTAACATGGACTTTCGAACCGAAACGGACGTGATGTCCCGCCAATACGAGCTGCCCCGCTGAAGGACAAAGATAGTGCCGAAAAAATCATCTCTATTTTCACTGAGTTGTTTGATCGAGTAAAAAGTCCATGGACCACGCTATTTTTTGAAGTCTGTTTAAGGAGAGGATATGATGAATAGAGAAGTTACTGACGGAAATGTAGAGAAATATAGGAAAACGATGACTCCCTCGGAGTTGAAGGGAAAATTACCGATATCTGAAGGGATGAGGAAAACTGTTGAGAACGGAAGAAACGAGATAAAAGATATCTTGGAGAAAAAGAGCGGGAAAAAGGTGATCATCACCGGTCCCTGCTCGATACATGATATAGACGAAGCGAAGGAGTACGCTGACAGAATAAAAGAACTGTCCGAAAAGGTGAATGATAAATTTTTGCTCGTTATGAGGGTTTACTTAGAAAAGCCGAGGACCACGATCGGGTGGAAGGGTATGATCAACGACCCTTACCTCAACGATTCGTACGATATAAATGCGGGTCTACACGAGGGTAGGAGGTTGTTGGCTTACGCGGCCGAGATAGGAGTCCCTACGGGAACGGAGTTCCTCGGGTCGGTGACTCCTCAATACATAGACGATCTGATATCCTGGGCGGCTATCGGAGCTAGAACTACCGAATCTCAGCCACACAGGGAGATGGCTTCGGGTCTTTCCGTCCCGGTCGGCTTCAAAAACGATACGAAAGGGAATGTAAAGATAGCGATAAACGGGATCAAGGCAGCTCGACATCCCCACTCCTTCAGAGGTATAAATCAAAACGGAGAGATCTGTATCGTCGATACGAAAGGAAACGATCACTGCCACGTAGTTCTGAGAGGAGGAAAAAATGGAAGCGGATACGCTCCCAACTACGATTCCGTCTCTATCGAAAGAACCTTGGATCTTCTTCAGAAAGAAGAACTGCCGGAAAATATAATGGTGGACTGCAGCCACGGAAATTCGGGTAAAGATCACAAAAAACAGCCTCAAGTCTTCAGGCATGTCGTCCAACAGATAAAGGACGGCAACGAAAGCATAATCGGCCTCATGCTGGAATCTAACCTAAAAGAAGGAAATCAATCTCTGCCGGAAGATCCGAGTGAATTGAAAAGAGGCGTTTCTATCACCGACGCGTGCATAGGCTGGGATACAACGGAAAATCTGATCATGGACGCTTACGAAACACTGAAAGATCGATCCGAGTGAGACGGGATATGATTAAAAATCGCCCTGAAGATTTATATAATGTGTCAAAGAGTAGCACACTAAGTGGTCGTGATGCCCCGCCAATACGAGCTGCCCTGATAGAAGATAGTGATAACCGCGATTTTCAGGTCTATAGAGATCTATTTTTGAGAGCACTGAACGAAAACCAGATATTTCTAATGAAAAATATCGAAGGTGAGTACGGATCTTTGAATAGTTTTCTGAGAGAGTTGACGGACGGTACCGACAGATCTCTGTCGACATTGAAATTGAACGCCAGGATATTGAAAGATCTCGAATTGATAACTTACGGCAGTAAAAGAGATCCGCGACCGGTGGAACTCACCGAGCCCGGTGAAGTAGTACTCGAGATCTTACAGTTGAGTGAGGAGTCATGAGCGGAAAGATAGAGATCGAGGATGAGATCAGACAGCGTTTACCGGAGATGATAGACGATATATCCCCCTACAAGACAGTAGTGATCACCGACAGCAGAGTGGAAGATCTATGGTTGGACGACATCTTATCACGGATCGAGGCAGAATCCATAGTGATACCCGAGGGTGAGGAGAACAAATCGCTGGAAAATGTGAAGAGAGTCTGGAGCGAATTGCTGGAAACGGACTTCACTCAAAAATCACTTGTCCTCGCTCTTGGAGGAGGTATGATAACTGACATATCCGCCTTCATATCGTCGATTTTCAAAAGAGGCACCAAATTAGGGTTGATCCCCACGACTTTACTAGCTCAAGTGGATGCTGCGATCGGAGGGAAAACCGGTATAGATTTCAACGGAAAGAACATGATCGGCACGTTCTATGAGCCGGATTTTGTGCTTATCGACCCTGTCTTCCTCGAGACCTTACCCGAAGAAGAGATCAGAAACGGCTTCGGCGAGATCATCAAGTATGGACTCCTGACAGAAGACGTCTACGAGCTGCTGCGGGAGAACGGTAGAAGCCTAGATGTAAAACTCATCAGGAGATGTGTGGAATTCAAGAGGGATATAGTTAGAAAGGATCTGGAGGAGAACGATATCAGGAGAGTCCTGAATCTGGGACATACTGTCGGACACGGTATAGAAAAACTCTCAAACTACGAGATAAAGCACGGTGAAGCGGTCTCTATCGGACTGATGGTCAACTCCATCATCGCCGAAGACATGTTCGGTTTCGATCCGTCGATAACTAAAGAGCTGTTGGATAGATTCGATCTTCCAAGTCAGCACGACTTCGCTCCAGAAAAGATATTGGGATCTATGAGAGACGACAAGAAGAACTGGTTCGACGAGACAGTGATGGTGCTCCCGAAAAGCATCGGTGAAGTTGAGATAAAAGAGGTCGGCGATGAACTCATCTTGAAAAGTCTGAGAAAGACAAAAAGGAGTGCTTGATATGGCTGAAATAGTCGGTACCACATTCGTGAAAGATACGGAGGAATTCGCCGAAATCGTCAAGAGTTCTGAAAACAGAATATTCGAACTGAGAGTCGATGCTCTAGAAGATTACGATACGGCTGACCTAGCCGAGATAGACAAAAATTTGATCATCACTGTCAGGCGGAAAGAAGAAGGTGGAGTCAAAAAGATACCGGAAGAGGAAAGGTTGAAGATATTCGATGATTTTTTGACCATCGAACCCTCTTTCATAGATATAGAACTCGGATCGGAGATATTGGATGAAGTCTTGAACCGTATAAAAGGAACATCGACTAGATCGATCATATCTTACCACGATTTTGAAAAGACACCGGACCTCGATAGGTTAAATGAAATTTACGAGAAGATGAAGGACAAGGATCCGGATCTGATCAAGATTGTGACCTTTTGTGATAGCCCGAGAGACAACTCTAAGATATTGGAATTCGTTCTGGGCAGACCAGATTTGATCTCGTTCTGTATGGGTGAAGAAGGTATGATATCCCGGGTATTCAGCCTAAGATACTGTCCACTTACCTATGGAAGTCTGTCAGGGTCTGATACAGCCCCGGGGCAATTATCAGTAGGAGAATTGAAGCAGATAAAGGAGATGTTGGATGATGAATGACCTCTACGGATTGGTCGGGAGATCGATCTCACATTCTTTAAGCCCCGATATCCACAATACCCTTTTTGCTGAACACGGTATCGATGCCGAATACAAATTGTTCGACGTTAACAGTTTGAACTCCGCAGTAAAAAGGCTGAAGAATAAAAGGTTGAAAGGCGTCAACGTCACCAAGCCGTTCAAGTTGGAGATCCTAGATCATCTGGACGAGTTGGACGAAGATGTAGAAGAGATAGGAAGTTCAAATACGGTGGTACAACTTGATGGTACACTCAAGGGATATAATACCGACGGTGTAGGAGCTAAAAAAGCGTTAGAACGTTTTACAGATATCAAGAACAAAAATATATTACAGCTCGGGGCAGGCGGAGCTGGTAGAGCTATCGCATACGAACTGGCAAAGTCCTCGAAAGTTATGGTGCTAAACCGGACTTTGAAAAAAGCGAAAGATCTGGGAGAGTTCGGAGTCAAGTCCGGAAGGCTCGAAAAGAGAAAGCTAAAAAAAGAATTGGAAAGATCGGATATCCTGATCAACGCTACCTCCGTCGGTATGAACGAGGAAAAGTCGCCGATCGACTCTTCATATCTAAATGAAGATATGTTGGTTTTGGATATCGTGTATACACCTTTGAAGACGAAACTGCTGAAAGACGCTGAACGAGTCGGATGCATGACAGTCGATGGTCTTTGGATGCTTGTTTATCAGGCTGTCAAGGCATTTCAGATATGGACCGGTATCGAACCGGATCCAGAACGTGTAAGAAAGATCGTCACGGAGGAAAGAAGATGAGATGTACCGCACACGGAGCTTTAACGGTAGTAAACGCTATAGCCGCCGGAAGAGGCAGCGCTTTCGGTATCGATTTAAACGTTGAGGCGGACGTTAACATCATAGATGAAGGTCTAAAAGGCGAGATAAAAGTTGAAGATAAGAGATACAATGATTTCGAGTTGATAAGATGTATAAAAGAGGTGATCGAAGAAAGATCTGATGAAGAGTTCGGTATCGAGTTCTTCATAAACTCCCAGATCCCGATAGGAAAGGGATTGAAAAGCAGTTCCGCGGTCTCCAACGCCGTGGCGAAAGCTATAGTTGGATCACTGGACATGAAAATAGATGATATGGAGATCATAGAGATAGGCATAGAGGCGAGTAGAAGAGCCGATTTAACTATCACCGGCGCACTTGACGATGCCTACGCCTCATATTTTGGAGGACTGTGTTTGACGGACAACCTCGAAGGCGAGGTGCTTGTAGAAAAAGATATCAAAAAAAATTCCGCAGTGATATTGATACCGGAGGAAACTGTCCTCACGAATTCATTGAAAGATGTTGATTTTGAAAAGATCCGCCCTTATGTCGATCTCATCTTCAAGGCCGCTTTAGATGGGGAATGGAAAAAAGCAAGTCTTTTGAACGGGCTGGTTTATTCCTCCTTTTTAGGTCATGATACGGAACCTATGATGGGAGTGTTGGAATTTAGTGAGATCGTAGGTCTATCCGGGACGGGACCCGCTGTTTATTCTGTAACTGAAGAGCCGAGTAGAGTCGAAGAAGTTTGGGGGCAGTTAGGAAAAACTATGGAGGTATCCACGAGATGATAATCGAGCCGGTAAAGAGCGCGTCTGGAGAATTAAACGCACCTCCTTCGAAAAGTTATACCCATCGTGTCCTTTTCCTGGGACTCCTTACCGACGGAGTAACTACCTTCGAGAACCCTCTGAAGTGTGATGACACCAGATATACTCTTGAAGTGGTCAGAGAGTTCGGAGCTGAATGCGACTGGGAAAGGATAAAAAGCGACGGAGAGGTAGACAAAGCGGAGATATATGCGGGAGAATCCGGAACGACAGCCAGGATCGCACTCGGTATAGCCTCGTTGGCGGGAAAAAGATGCATCATCGATGGAGATGAAGGACTGAGAAAGAGGCCTATGACACCTCTTCTAGACGCTCTCGACCAGCTTAACGTAAAAATTCGCTCCAAAAACGGTAAACTTCCCGTTGAGATAGAGGGACCTCCTTCGGGAGATAAAGTGGAGATAAGTGGGGAAGTGTCCTCTCAGTTCATCACTGCGCTCATGTACGTGGGAAGTCAAATAGGTTTAGATATCGAAGTCACCGATAAACTGGTTTCGGAACCTTACATAGATATGACCATAGAAGTATTGGAGCGATCGGGCGTGAAAGTGGAAAGAGATGATGATATATTTCACGTTGAAGGGAAAACGGAGCCGGCACATTTTTCGATACCGGGAGATTATTCTTCCGCAGCTTTTTTCCTCGCCGCAGGTGCATTGTTCGGAGATATCACGATGAAAAAACTGCTGGAGAACAGCGTTCAAGCCGACAGCAGGATCATTGATATACTTCAAAGGTTCTGCGCGGACGTGACTGCAAAAGAAGATCAGATCCAAGTGGTTAAAAACGAGTTACGGGGTATAGAGTGTGACTGCAGCGATTTCCCCGACCTGTTCCCCATCCTAGCGGTATTAGGAGTTCATTCCGAAGGTGAAACCCTTCTCACCGGGGAACAACTTCGATACAAGGAAAGCGATAGGATAGAAAATATGACAGAGAATCTTAAAAAGATGGGCGCGGATATAGAGGAATTTGAGGACGGTATCAAAGTGAAAAGAAGCGCATTGAAAGGTACCAATTTAGATCCAAGAGGGGACCACAGGATAGCGATGGCTTTGACTATCGCCGCCTTGGGTGCTGAGGGAAAGAGTGAGATCGTCGGGTCGGACTGCGTCAGTAAATCTTATCCTAATTTTTATGAAGATCTGGAAAAGGTGATAAATCATGGAAGGTAAAGAACTGAAGTTTTCATTGTTTGGAGAGAGCCACGGCAAAGTTGTTGGCGTCTTGATCGAGGGCTGCCCCCCCGGAATAGAAGTTGAAAAAGAAGAGATGAAGATCGATCTTGAAAGGAGAAAAGGTCTTTCAAAATTCTCTACAGATCGAGAAGAAAAGGACGAACCGGAGATATTATCGGGTATTTTCGACGGTCACACAACAGGAGCTCCAATAGCAGCGGTAGTAAAAAATAAGGACGTAGATTCCTCCTTTTATGAAAAGATAAAAGATAAGCTCAGGCCCGGACATAGCGACCTTACGGCTAAAGAGAAATTTTATGGGTACAACGATTACAGAGGAGGTGGAGTCTTCTCGGGCAGGTTGGCGGTAGGAACTGTCATCGCAGGATACTTCGCAAAAAAGATCCTCTCTTGTATAGATTTGGAGATCAAAGCTTTCGTCAGATCGATCGGCAGCGTGAGATGTGAAGATCGTGAACTAGAAGATGTTTTTAGAGATGGATATGATTTTTGTCCCGATAGTGACGTCTGGCAAGATATGAAGAGGTTGATGGATGAAACTCAGGAAGAGGGCGACAGTATCGGTGGAACTGTTGAAGTCGTCGCGAAAAACGTAGTGAAAGGATTGGGTGGTCCCTTCGATGAAGACCTTGCCGCGGATCTATCCAAAAATTTCTTCTCCATACCCGCTGTGAAAGGAGTCGAGTTCGGTTCCGGCTTCGAAATCAGCAAGATGAAAGGAAAGGAGGCGAACGACGAGTTCTATTTAGAAAAAGGCGAAGTGAAAACCAGATCCAATCACTGCGGCGGCATATTAGGCGGAATAAGCGACGGTATGCCTATCGTCGCGCGGATCGCATTCAAACCCACGCCCTCGATATTCAAAGAGCAAGACACGGTAGATCTAAAAGAGAGGAAAGAGACGAGTCTAAAATTGGAGGGGAGGTTCGATTCCTGCATAGTTCCTAAAACGCTCCCCATCGTCGAAGCCAGGATGGCTTTGGTGCTAGCAGATCACTTTTTGAGGTGGTGTAGTTGGAAAGAATTCATGAGCTTAGAGAAAGGATAGATGAAATCGACGAAGAGATATTAGAGCTTCTCGACAAGAGAGCTAAGGTAGCGAAAGAGATAGGCGAGATCAAAAGAGAAAAAGGTATATCGATAACCGATAATGAGAGAGAAAAAGAGATCTTGAAGCGAACGGGAAGATACAGAGAGGTCTTCGAAGAGATAATAAGTGCTTGCAAGGAAGTGGAGTGAAGGGATGAAAATAGAAAAGATAGGGATCATCGGATACGGGAAGATGGGAAGATCACTCGCACATCAGTTCAGCGATCAATACAAAATCGGTATCTATTCTAAAGGCGATTTTGAGACGGAGTTCGAGGTCTTCGACTCCCTTGAATCCTTATGCAGCTCTTCAGATTGTTTGGTCATAACGATCCCAAGCGAAGAGGTCAAGAGTATATTGGATAAGCTTTCCTTGATGGAGATCAGCGAGGATAAGATGATCTTTGATATATCTACATTCAAGAAAGATATCATCGATGGATACAAGAGCCTTCCCGAGCATCTCACGGTCGCGAGCGCGCATCCGATGTTCGGTGAAGGAGTCGATACTCTGAAAGATGAAAATGTGATAGTCGTGCCCGTAGAGAGAAAAGAGCAGGGATTGGATCGAGTAAAAAGATTTTTCGAAAGATTCGGGGCGGATGTTTCCGAAATGAGTCCAGATAAACACGATGAACTCATGAAAGTCCTTATAGGTGTTCCTTACTTTTTTGGTCTCTCATATCTGAGCCTGATATCCGAGTTCGAAGAGATAGAAAGATATGGAGGACCTTCGTTCGAGTTCCTTTCAACATACGGCAAGGCGGTCCTTAACGATTCACCAGAATTCATAGAGGAGGTTATAGATCGATCGACGGATTTTATTGAAAAAATTTTTGATGATCCAGAAATCGAGGGTGAGGAACTGAACAGTTTGCAAAAAAAATATAGGAAGGATATCGAGAGGAGTTATTCAAAACTATATGAGTTAAAAGAAAAAGATCGATCTGAGACAGGAGGATGAATTGAAAAAGAAAAAAGAGGGGGAAAAAAATGAGGTACTATCTTGTCAAGAAAGATCGGACCGTAAGTGGCCCGTGATAGTCTCTAAAAAAATCTCAAAAAAGATATTAAGGAGTTATATCATGTGATCGATGTATAGATCACAGTGAGAAGGGAGAAAAAACCTAGAAAATTTCAGATTTTTTGATCTGGATATATGATTTCGTCGGTTTAGGTGTTCGATATGTGTGACATATCTCTCAATATAAACTTAGATATCAAAGAAAAACCCTGTCTTCTCGTAGGGGGTGGAAAGGTCGCCGAGAGGAAGGCTAAAATGCTAATCGTGTCTGGAGCGGATCTAGAGATCGTCAGTCCTCAAGTGACCGATGGTCTCGGTGATCTTATCGATGAAGAAGATATCTTTTATCGAGAAAAAGATTTTGAAAGATCGGACGTTGATGGGAAATATCTGGTTATAGCTGCCACTTCCGATCGTAAGTTGAATAAGAAAGTCTCTGAAGCCGCAAAAAGTAGAGATATACCTGTTAACGTCGTGGATGATAAAGACCTGTCGGATTTCACTTTCACCGCAACCCTCCTAAGCGGGAACCTGAAGATCGCTGTGAGCACATCCGGTAAGAGTCCAGCACTCTCAGCTTCAGTCAAAGAAAGATTGAAAGGACATTTCGGGCCGGCTTACGAAAAGTATTTGGATGTTCTTGCTGAATTGAGACCGAAGATTATAGATAGATATTCTCCTGAAAGAAGGAGGGAGATATTATTGAACTTGGGAGATCGTACGGTCGAGAGAGCTCTGTATGATGGCGACCTAAAAGGCGCGTTAGAAAAAGCATCGGGATCTTTACCGAAAGATCTGCAAGAAATATTTATTAAGATTATCAAAGATAAAGGAGTTGAGGTAGATGGACGATTTGATCATAGGGACTAGAAAGAGCGAATTGGCAGTATATCAGGCTGAGAGGGTAGCGGATATCATCCTCCGGTCCGATGTTGAGGTGGATACCGAGATAAGAAGGATCAAGACCAAAGGGGACAAAATACTCGATAAACCGCTCTCTGAGATAGGAGGTAAAGGGGTATTTCTGAAAGAGATAGAGAAGTATCTTCTCGAAGGGGAGATAGATCTAGCCGTTCACAGTCTGAAGGATGTTCCCACCGAACTTCCAGAGGGTCTTAACATAGGTGCTTTTTTGGATGCTGAAGATCCCAGGGATTGTCTCGTGTCTATCGACCATCAAAAGATCAGCGATCTGCCTTCAGGGTCTCGGATAGGCACGGGAAGTTTACGCCGGAAATGTCAGTTGTTGAGAAAACGACCAGATCTTGAAGTGGTGCCGGTCCGCGGTAATGTCAAGACCCGCTTGGAGAAACTCGAGAATGAAGATTACGACGCCTTGGTTCTTGCCGCTGCGGGTTTAAAAAGACTAGATCTCGAAGACAAGATCAGTCAGTACTTCTCTCCTCACGATTTTCTACCGGCTCCTGGACAGGGTGTTTTGGCTGTAGAGATAAAAGAAGATCCCGAATTGAAGGATCTCTTGATGGAGTTGGAGGAAGCCGAACTCAGGGATAAAATGACGGCTGAAAGGACCCTTTTGGAGAAGCTCGGCGGCGACTGCCACGTTCCGGTAGGCTGCCGTACAGAGCTCGTAAACGACCATTTGGTCTTGACAGCGTTGGTAGGCTCTCCAGATGGGCTAGAATATATCGAGTTGAGGGAAAAAGGCGAACTGGACAGACCTTCAGAGCTTGGGGAGATAACGGCTGAAAGATTGTTAGACGCAGGTGCTGATAGGTTTTTGGAGGGATGAAAATTTGGGAAAAGTATATCTGGTAGGTGCTGGACCAGGTGATCCAAGATTGTTGACGGTCAACGGAAAGAGGCTGTTGGAAGAGGCCGATGTTGTTATCTACGACAGATTGATCGAGAATTCGCTTTTGAATCATCTACCAGAAAGATGTGAAACGATATATGCGGGAAAAAGACCCGGAAAGCATAGACTTACACAGGATGAGATAAACGAGAAATTGGTGGAAAAAGCTAGAGAAGGGAAAAAAGTTGTAAGGCTGAAAGGCGGTGATCCGTTCCTTCTGGGCCGAGGAGGTGAAGAAGCCCGATATCTGCGAAAACACGATATCAGTTTTGAGATCGTACCGGGTATCACTTCAGCTTTAGGGGTCCCGGCCTATGCTGGTATCCCGGCCACCTCACGAGATGTTTCTTCTTCCGCAGCGATCATAACGGGACATGAGGACCCTGATAAAAAAGAGAGCAGTCACGATTGGCGATCGCTGGCAAAAGGTCCTGATACCTTGATATTTTTGATGGGTGTTAAGAACCTCCCCAGGATCCAGAAGAAGCTTTTGGAAAATGGAAGACCGGAGGACACTCCCGCCGCCGTCATAGAAAGGGGAACGATGCCAGAACAGAAGACTCTGTATTCAACTTTAGATGAGATCTCACAAGAAGCCGAGGAGTACAACATATCTCCCCCGGCCGTGATTGTTGTAGGAGAAGTTGTAGGAAAAAGGGTAGAATGGCGTTCAGAGATGCCCCTTGCGGGTTTGAGGGTATTGAACACTCGTCCCAAAAAACAGGCTAGAGATCTTACCGAAAGGTTGGAGGCGAAAGGTGCCGTTGTCCGGGAGGTACCCGCTATCAAGATCGCACCTCCAGAGGACAGTTCTGAACTTGACGAAGCCATCGAAAGGGTCGGAACTTACGATTGGATAGTCTTCACCAGCACGAATGGTGTAGATCACTTCTTTAAAAGGATGGATGAGTTGGATCGTGATATCAGATCTCTTGAAGGTATAAATCTAGCGGCTATAGGGGAAAAAACGGCCCTGAAACTTGAAGATAAAGGTCTTAGAGTCGATCACGTTCCTAGTAAGTTTAGAGCGGAAGAATTATTGTCCGGTTTGAAGAAAAAGATGGATGGTGAAAGAAGTATATTATTACCTAGAACGCCGAAAGCTAGGGATCTACTCCCAGACGGATTGCAAAGATCGGGACATGATGTTGACGAGGTGGAAACTTATAGGACTCTGCGGACATCTCTTCCCGAGGACGTAGAAAAAGATCTAAAGGATGGTCTCTATAACATGATAACTTTCACGAGTTCATCCACAGTCGAAAATTTTCTGAAGATGATAGACGATGAACGACTTTTGGAAAATATGATCGTGGCGGCGATAGGTCCCGTGACTGCAGAGACCGCTAGAAAGAACGGTCTTGAGGTAGATATCATAGCGTCTGAATACGATATAGAAGGACTTTACGAAGCGATAATGAAATATGTGGGTGAGGGCAGATGTTAAACCTATCTAAATTGCTGATAGAGTCGAACCATTACGGAGACAAGTTACGCTACAGCAAACACAGTAAAGGAGCTAAAAAAGGAACTAGAGACGATATGGGGCCTGTAGTTGTATGGAACTGTACCAGAGCCTGTAACTTATCCTGCAAACACTGCTACGCGAGCGCAAACAGTTCTAAAGCCGAGGATGAACTCTCCACCGAGGAAGCGAAAGAGTTCATAGAGGATCTCGCGGATTATAACGTTCCAGTTCTCTTGTTTTCTGGCGGAGAGCCTTTGATGAGAGAAGATCTCGATGAACTGATAGGATACGCTATCGATAACGGATTGAGGGTCACGATCTCTACCAACGGTACTTTGATATCGGAGGAGAGAGCCAAAAAGTTCGAAGAGTTAGGCGTGAGTTATGTCGGTATAAGTTTGGACGGTCTAGAGGAGACAAATGACCGTTTTAGAGGCAGCGAAGAAGCTTTTGAGAGAGCACTGCAAGGGATAAGGAATTGTCAGAAAATAGATCAAAAAGTTGGTTTACGATTCACCATGACGGACTACAATAGAGATGAGATACCTGATATATTCGATCTAGTAAAAGAGGAAGATATCTCAAGACTCTGCTTCTATCATCTCGTACATAAAGGTAGAGGAGAGGAATTGAACGACGCCGCACTGACCGCTCAGGAAAATAGACATGTTATGGAATACATATTTGATAGAACCGAAGATCTCCTGTCTAAAGAAGATGATAGGGAGATACTAACCGTAGGAAATCACGTCGACGGTATATTCCTTTATCTAAAGATGCTTAAGGAGAACGACGAGAGAGCCGATAAGGTTCTTCGGTTCCTTGAGAACAACGGTGGTAACCGTTCTGGTATCGCGATAGCGTGTGTAGATTGGTCCGGTGATGTTCACCCGGATCAGTTCACCATGGAGTATTCTGTAGGTAATGTAAGGGAAAGAAGTTTTGGCGATATCTGGGACGATGAAGATGGTCTGCTTGGAAAGTTCAGAGAAAGAGAGTCACGCGTTAAAGGTAACTGTTCTGGATGCGATTGGTTCGATGTGTGCAACGGAAACTTCAGAGCTAGAGCTGAAGCTTCTTCTGGCGATCTTTGGGCTGAAGATCCAGGATGTTATCTTACTCTTGAAGAATTGGATAGACCCGATGGAGGGAAATGAAATGTTGAAAAGACCGAGAAGATTGAGATACGATGAAAATTTGAGAGATATGGTGAAGGAAAATTCAGTCGATGTAAACGATCTTATTTATCCGATGTTCGTCAAGCAGGGCTCCGATATAAAAAAAGAGATCCCTTCGATGCCTGGGAACTATCATCTTTCTCCGGACGAAAGGTTGCTGGAAGAAGTGGAAAAAGTCGTGGAGAACGGACTGAAAAGCGTTCTACTATTCGGTATACCAGAGGATCGGGATGAAACAGGCAGCATGTCTAGAGATGATCAGGGGCCTGTGCAGAAAGCCCTGCGACTATTGAAAGACGAATTCCCAGATCTTTATCTTATCACCGATGTTTGCCTCTGCGCCTATACCTCTCACGGCCACTGCGGTATAGTTGAAGGAGAGAAGGTCAAGAACGATGAAACCCTTCCCTATCTTGCTGAAATGGCTCTATCCCATGTGAACAACGGAGCTGATATGGTCGCCCCCTCTGATATGATGGATGGGCGTGTGAAGGCGATAAGAGAAAAACTAGACGGAGAAGGTTATAAAGATATACCTATAATGTCCTATTCCGCGAAATATGCTTCCGCTTTCTACGGACCTTTCAGAGATGCCTGCGAGTCGAGTCCCGACTTTGGAGATCGAAGAAGCCATCAGATGGATCATCCTAACGCCCACGCCGCTGTGAGAGAAGCGTTGCTCGACATCGAAGAAGGAGCAGATATAATCATGGTGAAACCCGCTTTATCGTACCTTGATATCATCTACAGACTGAAAGAAGAGGTGAATGTACCTATCGCAGCTTACAGCGTCAGCGGCGAGTATTCTCTCATCAAAAAAGGAGGCGAAGCCGGCTTGATAGATCCTGAAAGCTTGTTTTTAGAAGTGATGGATTCTATCAAAAGAGCAGGTGCGGACCTGATAATTACGTACCACGCTCTCGATCTCGCGAAGGAGCTCTGAAAGTATGAAGATGGTATCGTGGAATCTGACCAGGAGATGTGATCTACGATGCGAGCACTGTTATAGAGACGCGGGACCGGACGCAGGGGACGTCGATAAAGAGCTCTCCACCGAAGAAGGATTTGAGCTTCTAGACGAGCTCAAGGAAGAAGGGTTCCTCCTCGTGATAATGAGCGGCGGAGAACCTTTGATGAGAGATGATCTGGAAGAATTGGTAGAACACGCTTCCGATATCGGACTTCGTCCAGTGATAGGTACTAATGCTGTCGATGTTGACAGGGCGAGGCTTGAAAGTTTGAAAGACGCGGGTTTGAAAGGGGCCGCAGTCAGTCTAGATAGTGTAGATCCAGAGATACATGACGAATTCAGAGGCATGGAAGGCGCGTGGGAGAAGACCACTTCTGCGATAGAGAAGATGGTCGAAGTCGGGATACCGGTTCAGATAAACACCACCATCTCAGAACTGAATTATGACGAACTCGACGATATAGTCGAATTTGCGGAAGGACTAGGAGCCCGAGCTGTCCATCCTTTCTTTTTAGTACCTACGGGAAGGGGAAAAAAGATAGAGAGTTCTTCTTTACGGGCAGATAGATATCAAAAGATGATCGAAAAGGTAATAGAAAAGATGGACGAAACCGATCTGGAATTGAAACCCACCTGCGCTCCACAATTCATAGTTCAGGCGGAAAAGATGGACAAATCATTGCGATACAGCCGAGGATGTCTGGCCGGTGTTTCATACTGCTGCGTGCTACCTGAAGGCGAAGTCCACGTCTGTCCTTATCTTCCCGTCAAAGCTGGAGATCTGCGCGAAGAGACTTTCAGCGATATCTGGAACGACAGCGAAGTTTTCCAGGAATTGAGAGGGTTCAAAGATTATGAAGGAAGATGCGGAGAATGCCCCAAAATAGATATATGCGGCGGCTGCAGAGCTAGAGCCTACTACTATTCCGATGGTGATTATTTAGCCGCGGATCCTTGGTGCAAGGTGAGATGATGCAGCGGGAGGATCTTTCTGAAGATGATAAGGTACTGTTAACGAGAGCGCAGCGGGGACTGCCGTTGTCTCCGGCTCCGTTCGAAGATCTAGGTGAAGAGTTGAACATGGATGGAGACGAAGTGGTGGAAAGATTGAAGGATCTGAAAGATAAAAAATTGATACGAAGGATCGGAGGCGTCTTCGATTCGAAAAAGATGGGCTGGGAGAGTACTTTATTAGCGGGAAAGATACCAGAAGATGAGTTCTATGAGGTTGCGGAACAGGTCAATGAACATCCTGGGGTCACTCACAATTATCGAAGAGATCACGAATACAACATGTGGTTCACGCTCAGTGTGGGACCTGATGATGATCTTCAGCAAGAGATAAAGAAGTTGGAGGAAAAGACCGGTTTTGAATTTTTACAGCTGCCCAAAAAGAAGAAGTACAAACTCGGTGTTAAACTAGACCTTTCTAAGGAGGGTAAGAGATGAAGTTGGACGAAGAAGACAAAAAGTTGATCAGCGTCTTGCAGGAAGAGATCCCTTTGGAAAGGAGACCTTTTGAAGAACTCGGTAAAAGAGTCGGATTGAACGAAGAGGAAGTCGTTGAAAGAGTCAAAAGGATGACGGAGAGCGGGATTTTGAAGAGGATCGCGCCGCTATTATATCACAGGAAAGCAGGGTTTGAAGTGAACGGGATGGTGGTTTGGAAGGTACCTCGAGAGAGTGAAGATGATGCAGGTCTGATATTGTCCGAATTTGATGAGGTGAGCCACTGCTATCTAAGAGAGACGACCCCGGAATGGAAATACAATCTTTACAGCATGGTTCACGCCGAGAGCGAGGAGGAGTTGAAGGAGAGAGTTGAAAAGATGGCTGAAGAGATCGAAGCGGAAGATCATGATGTTTTGAGAAGTACTGAAGAATTGAAAAAGACCAGCCTAAAATATTTTGATTCGGTAATATCTAGATGAGACTTTTGAATCTGCTCGAAAGGTCCTCATGAAGTTAAAAAGCTGGAGATTCATCTATTCTCCATCCTTTTGTAGATCATAGCTCCTAGAGCCCCGATGAATAGCGCTGTGAATATTATCTGGATGCCTATGCTGGTGAAGTCCGTACCTATCAGGAAACCGTGGACCAGTACGAAAAACAGCATGATGTACATCAGAGCGTGGATCGGCTTCCAGTACTTGGGTATCTTTGATCTAACGAATGCAGCTAATGTGGCTATATATATCAATATGAGAGCTTGTCGTCCTCCGAGTAGCATGAAAGCGTAGAGTGAAGAGACGTCCGGTATGAAGACCGCAAGACTACTCACTTCTATCGCGAATATGACCGGGTGTAAAGTCGCTGCCGCTATGCCTATAGCAGCGAAAAGATGATGGACTTTCATGAACGACTTTCCCCATTCTTTGTATATCCGACTCATGAAAGGTGTGAGTAGGACTGCGATAGACATCATGTAAAAGCCGGTCAGGGCGAAGAACCGTATGGTGAAATCGTATATATCTCCCCAGCCCATCGAGAGGAAGAGTATCACAACCACTAAGTAAAGAGCGCCTATAGCTCCTAAAGCACGATATCCTTTTTTAGTCACTTCTCCACTCATAGTTATGAATGTACTTTTAAACATATAAATATAATCCTGATTTTAAGTTAACATATATTGAACAAAATTTAATTTCCTCTTTTTTTTTGTTAGCTCTAAGTTGATTTTTCCGACAGCCCTGTCTGATAACAATTAATACAAAAGGAAATAACTGTATTACTTATTTATACCTCCTCCTATATAACAATAGATGTGCCTTCCGAAGAGGGTAGGGATAACAAAAAGTTCGGAACGCTGAGCGGTGTTTTCGTACCGACTCTTCTCACCATACTCGGAGTCATACTGTTCTTGAGACTCGGATGGGTGGTACGTCAAGTGGGACTCGTAGGCGCATGGGTAGTGATAGGCTTGGCGTTCTTCATCACTGGTATAACAGTCTTATCGATGTCTTCTATAGTAACGAACATGAAGATAGGTCCCGGCGGCGCTTACTCCATAATCGCTCGTTCTCTAGGTATGGAAGTCGGTGGAAGCATCGGCGTACCTCTATACGTCTCCTTATCCCTCTCCATGGTGTTGTACATCTTCGGTTTCAGAGAAGGACTCAGGATGTTACTCCCTCGATATTCACCTCTACTCATAGATTTTGTCGTGTTCGCAGTATTATTCCTTGTAGTTTATATGAGCACCTCTTTCGCTTTCAAGGTTTAGTATTTCATACTAGCTGTGGTCATCGGTGCTATAATCGCATCCATGGCCGCAGGAATATCTTTTGACATCTCATATCAGATGACTTCACCTAGAACTGAAAGTTCTTTCTGGATCGTTTTCGCTGTTTTCTTTCCCGCCGCAACCGGGATAATGGCGGGGGCGAACATGTCAGGTGAACTCAAAGATCCGAGGAACAGCATCCCCTTGGGAACTCTTTCAGCCATCCTGGTCAGTTTGGTAATCTACATGATGCTAGCGTACTGGTTCGCCGGTTTGGCTTCTCCGGCGGAATTGGTCTCTAACTTCACGATAATGATCGATCGTGCTTTTTTCGGCCCGCTGGTCCTCGGCGGTCTTCTCGCTGCCACTTTTTCTTCTGCACTCAACTCCATGGTCGGGGCCTCTAGGATCTTACAGGCGATGAGCACCCACCATATCTTACCGGGCAATAAGTGGTTATCGAAAAAATCAGGTTCAGGCGAACCAAAAAATGCTATCTTGTTCACCGCGTTAATAGTCTCTTTAGGCCTCTTAACCAGAGACCTAAACACCATCGCACCTCTCATCACGATGTTCTTTCTAGAACGATTATTGAGCGAAGCGAGGATGCCGATCGACGATGTAATAGTAAAAGCGACGACCACTGAGGAATGGCTAGATGATGCCCCTCAAGCAGACCTGAACATCTTCAGTTTGCCCCCTAATCCTGACTTCGATAAGATCAGATATCAGTTAGAAAAGAGCAATTCCGCCTGCATGTACTGTAGAGATTCGACCAGGGAAAGCGTACTTGCGTGAAATTCATAGGCGGATGTTCGAAATAAAGGACCAGTCCTCTAAAAGTGTTATCTTCTTGCCGTCTTGTTTGTAACCTATGGAAAAATTACTTATACTTCAATGGACAAACTCCCCTGCCGCTTTGTATCATCAAGAATCAAATTTGGTGTAATATATGACTGTAAAGAAAGGAGCGAAGAACGCAGTGAAGGAGTGTATGGGTGTTAGACCCGATGAAAATGTCGTTATCATCTCTGATTCTAACACTGCCAAGATAGGAAAAGATCTGAAAAGCGCAGCCCAGAACATAACTGACGATGTAAAATTTTTCAATCTCAACTCTTACGGAGAGAGGCCGCTCTCCTATTTTCCAGACGAGATAAAGCAGCAGGTCGATATGGCAGATGTGACATTTTGGACAGCGAAATCCTACGACAGAGAACTGGAATCTTTGAGGATGCCCTTCATAGAATCCGCGGTCGACGGAGGTAGGCACGGTCATATGGTCAACGTGACTGAAAATGTTATGAAGCGGGGGATGACAGCGGACTATCAAAAGATAAAAGAGTTCACGGAAAAATTGAGAGAAAAACTCGTAGATACCGAGACCATCAGGGTCGAGAACGAACAGGGTACCGATATAAAGGCGAGCTTTTCGGATAAATACGAATGGGTCCCTTCTACTGGCATTTACAAGGAGGAGGGCTACTGGGGAAACCTTCCTGACGGTGAGATCTTCACCGCTCCAGCCGGTTTGGAAGGAAAACTGGTTGTAGACGGTATGCTGGGCGATCATTTTCCCAACAAGTACGGCCACGAAGATCTGAAGAAAACGCCCGTGATCGTCGAGGTGGAGAACAACGGAAAACCCCGCGCTACCGAGGTCAGATGTGAGAACGAAGAACTGGAAGATGAATTGAAAGATTATCTATCTCGAAACGAGTGCACCTCGATAGTAGGTGAATTCGGGATGGGGACCAACATATTTCTCGATGGTTTCACCAACAATTCTCTTCTGGACGAGAAGTACCCTGGAGTACATATCGCTTTCGGTGATCCCCTGGGTATGGATACCGGGGCGGATTGGAGCTGTACCGAACACCTTGATATGATCCTCACGAAGACCGATGTTTGGTTGGACAATGAGAAGGTGATCGAAAACGGTGAATACCTGATCTGATGAAATCGGTCACGCAATTTTACTAGACTCTAGTATATCTATATCGAAAAAACGACCTGTTTTTTAAAAGGTAAAAAAGAAAAAGGGATTTTGTTTTACTCGCTCTCTTCTACAACAGCGCCAGATAGTTTAGAGTGCGGGATGTGTACTTTCTTGCCCATCTCGGTTTCGAGCGCGATAGAATAGCGTCCCACTGATTTTACCGTACCTTCGTAATCTTCGACCTTTATCTTGTCTCCCTTAGAAATAGTCTGTCCGGACTGTATGGATCCAACTAGATTGAGGAAGACATCTTTGGAACCATAGGCGAATCCGACACCGAGTCCTAGGAATATTGCACCGACCGCTATTCCGAACACCAGATACAATATGGGCACTTCGATACCTATCTGCGCTAAAGCCATCACGACAGCTATGTAGATGACCAGTATCTGTATCCCTTTTGCCATGAAGCTCACGAAAGGCAGATTCAACTCTCCACCGTGTTCGATGACTTTATCGTGAAGCCAGGTCGCTATCCAGAAGCCGATCAATCCAATGAAGAGCGCGACTACAAGGTTCGGTAACCACAGTATCACTTCGTTCACGAGTTCTGCCAATTGATTGAACATACCCTCCCTGTTCAGTATACCGACCGCGATCTGGATAAATATCAGCATGATGAAGACCTTCAACACGTAGGATAGTAACTTCAACGTGATCCCCTCTCGCTCTATCATCGATTCAACGGGTTCGATGACTCTGTCGATCTCGAACTCCTTCAACATGTTGATGACTAGGTCGACCACGAAGTCGGTGACGATCAGTCCTATCATTATCACTGCTAAGGCCGTTATCAACAGCGGGATCACGAGCAGTACTGGATTTATGAAGCTAGCCAGTATCGGTATCGCTATTATGTCTAGAGCTATGTTTATGAAGAACAGCAGTATGAACGCTTTGACAAAGATGTATATTATATCCATCAGCGAAAAACCGGCCTTATCGCTCATCTTGTCGACTCTCTGAAGATCCTTAGACATCGGACTCTTCCTGATGAATTGCTTCAAGAACTTGACGACCATCTCTGCAACGTAAAGACCTATGACCAGGATGATCACTGCAACTATCAAGCGTGGTATGAACAGTACGATCGGCGTCAAAATTTCGGTCAAAGTCTGTATCCCTGCGTAATCTAGGGCAATCTGTAGAAAGATCACGAAGATGAACCAGAAGAACAGTATACCGATCAGTCGAGATACCGAGTTGATACCGAGCTTCTTCACCTGCTTGCTTACACCGACTTTCCTCATCGCCTTTTCAACACCTATCTTTTTCAAGACTCTCGCTACGATCCCACCGGCTATCTTCGAGATTATGTAGCCTATTATAACGACCACTATAAAGAACACTAGACCAGGGATGAACTCCATAAAGTTCTCCCAGATGTCCGTGAATACTTCCTGAAGTGTATCGATCACTAAAACGCTATTTCCCTCAGAAACCATTTCGCTATCAGCATTCCCTCCCATCGCTGAAACGCTGCTCAAGCCCATAGTCAGTAGCATCAATAGCACTAGACTATAGGCTAAAAATCTGTTTTTATTTAGCATCTATATTCACCCAGCCTTATAAGTTTTTGATATTATATAAACGTTATGTGCAATTTCTTGATAATTTATAACCCATCATATATAAATGAATATATTCACGAATCTATGATCGGAGCCTTTTTCAATCCCTTTTCTTTAGATATCTTCGAAGTTTTAAGGGAAGAGATCCCATAGTATCCTCTTATCACTTTGATCTGGTTGAAAACGATAGACCTTGCTGCTTTCAAAGAACTTCACTCGGATATCCAACCTCTATAGATATCGTCCCTGAATTCATCCGGTATCACTCTTTCCCCACTCATCTCCTCATAGTCCATTATCCCCTCTAAGATATTTTTCCTGTGAAGCTGCAGAAAGAAGCGGCTGAAATGCAAGAGCCAAAAAACCATCATCACTCCCAACAGAAGGAATAAATTCAGATCAAAAAAGATCACACTCACAAGGAAGGCTGCCATCCCCGCTAGAGTAACAGACATGAATATGGCCATCCTGACAGGAGAGATGACTCGAGAGGCACTCACCAATTTCTTCCACTTTACGGGAGGATACTTTGGAGTATCTCTGATAGGAACGTTCCATCTAGTTTTTATCTCGAACCAGTCGGGAAGGATACTTCGATCGTTTTTCAGTTCTTCCTCGATGATCTCGCTGACCAGTTTTTTCTTTTTCCTCTGTTTCCTCCCGAAGTAAAGCGGTAGGTGCATCAGCAAGAGCCCGAGTGCGATCAGACCGATCAGACTCATGCCGTTGTAAAGATTGACTCCTACCACGCCGATCCCAAATAGGGCAACGCCGATGATGATCATATAGAGATACCTATTCGTGTTGATCTCTTTTTGCAATTTTTTCCAATCGTCATGAGTGTATCTTTCGATACTCTTTAGTTGATCTTCCTCCACATCGATATCTATAGACTGGAAAACCTCTTCAGTTTTTTCCGGTGATCTTTGAGAGACCTGCTCATAAGTCGCCTCGGCTTTCTTGTACTTCATGATTATATTCATCCCGAACATCGCACTGACCATAACGAAGGCAAAAAAAATCATCAGTGTGAAGTCATCGATGGAAGTCCACAATCCGATCAATAGTATAACGAAGGGGACGATAACTGCCATCGCGCCGGCGCCGTAAACCAGTCCCTTGGGTTTTGAGAGCCTATTCTTGATATCTCTGATCTCCTCCATCCCGAGATAAGGTCTATCGATGTAAACTTCCTTCCACCTATCGCCCAGAGCTCTTCTAAAACTAGAGACCATTTCGTCGAGTTCTTTCTCTCTGGATTTTTGAATTTTCACTTTTTTACCCGAAGAGAGCAATACGGTAAGCCCAGTCCTTTCTAAAGGTCCCTGTATCTTGCTGTACTCGGGATAGATATTTTTCACTTCACTGAACGGCACGAAACGTTCTTCTTCTTTGGATTTCAACACGGGTACGGGCTCATCGAATCCCTCTTCGTAGATTACTAAAGGATACTTGAGTCGGTAGAATACAGGCAGCGTTATAGGGATGAATATCAAAGTGCCTCCGATGATATAATGCCAATACTCGTAAAAAGGACCGAGGAGCTAGGTGAACATGGTATAAAAATAAACGAATGTGAGGAGGTACCCTGATATGATCAGAGGCAAGACGAGTTTTCTGTTGAACACCCGCTCCTCAAATAGGACTGGACCTTTCTTCCATCTCTCTCTCATATCGTTAGGATATATATCTATAGTATATGATTTTTAATCTTTCCCCGGATCATTCGAACCAGCCGGCTCTCTTCATCGCATTCTGGGCTATCTCGCCGCTTGGACCGTCCCCTCTCGCTACTGTCACGCCAACATCATCTAAGGATTCAGATATCTCGGCAACGTCTTCATGTGTGAATCCGGGGCACAAAATCATAGAGTCGATCTCTTTTTCCGAGGCGTAGGATTCAGCCACTTCTAGAGCTTCTTCCTGATCTCTAACCAGATTCACGTATAGAACGTACATGTCCGTCTCCATCTTCTCTCTATGCTTTTCCATATCCGCGTCAGGGCATTCCGCTATGAACAGACTCTTGAATTTCATCTATATCTACCTGTTCGTATTAAGAGATGGATGAGGTATTAAACCTTATGAGCGGATACCGGATCATATCTGGTTCTTGCTAAGCAGGAGTATTATCCCTCCAAGGACTCCGATCACGGCCAAGGAAGAAAGACCGTAATCATACGATCCGGTAAGATAGATCACGAAACCGACCAGTATCGGTCCTATCACGCTCACGCCGTTCCCTATACCGTTCATGGCTCCAGTAGCGGATCCCAAGAACTTCTGAGGGACCTTCGACTGCAGGAGTGTGAAGAATAGTGGAGGTGCAAGCTGACCGGTGAAGAATACCAGGAACAGAGATATCATCACCAGGCTTCTTGACTCGAAGTTTAGGTTGGTGAAGAGCACTATCATTACGGAAGCGGAAAACAAGGATGTCACGATGATCAGCTTTCTTTTACCGGTAATATCGCTTATCCAGGACCCCAATATGAGGGAAAGAACAGCACCCATATAAACAAAACTGGACCAGAAGGTCATCTGCGATAATTCCAGCCCCTGAGTTTCAACAAGATAAGTGGGCACCCAGAACGTAACGCCCCACCAGAGTGAAGACATCGCTATGAATCCCGCGAGTATCACTTGGAACTCTTTGTCCTTCACGAGTTTGAGAAGATCGTTACCGTCTGGCCCATCACTCTCATCGTTTTCTTCGCGTTTTTTAGAATCCGACGGAAACGAAGTGACGAACAAGATCACGGGAATCAGCAGCGCGAAGCCTATGAGACCAAGAGTATAGAAGGACAGTTCCCAGGTCGAATTTATGATTATAGGGCGCATTATAAGTGGCGCGAGCATGACGCCGAGAGGTCCTCCTGCCATATAGATCGAGTTCGCTCTCCCCCTCTCCCTCGGGGAGAACCACTGACCCGTTACCTTGCTGGCGACAGGGAACACGACTCCTTGACCCACGCCTAGGAGGAGTCTAGAGAAAAGGAAGATCCAGTATATGTGTCCCATCAAAGCTCCCATCCCGAGAGCTAGAGACCAAGTGATCATGGAGAGGACGAGGAGAAACCTTGGTCCGAATCTATCGACGTACCTTCCAAAATATATGTTGGAAAAACCGTAACCCACCAGAAAGATCCCCATCAGTACTCCTCCCAGGCTGCCTTTTTGAGCGCTGGTCCATCCCATATCTCCCGAAATCATCGGAAGAGCGACAGACACGCTCATCCTGGCAAGATAACTGACGGTCACTACCGTCACTAGAATGACTGAGATGAACCACCTATACTTTTTTGAGAGGTGGATACTAGGGATCTTATCGAACATAGATTCATCTCCGTATAAAAGGGGGGCTTATCAAGTTTCTGTCTGTATATAAAGTCCTAGATCCTCTCTCTTACTTCCCTCTCGATCTGGCCTATGACCAATGGTATCAAACTCATCCCTATCACGAGCACCCAGCCGATAAGGCCAGGGTCTTCAGTTCGGAGAACGTGTGAGATGCCCGGAAGGTAAACGGCGGCGACAAGGATCAAAGTGCACAGTCCCAAAGCGCCCCAAACGTACTTGTTCTTGGTGACCTCGTTATTAAGCACGTCTGAAGTCAATTCACGCATGTTGAAAACGTGCCAGAGCTGTGCAAAAGCCAACGTCAAGAACGATATAGTGACCACCTTGTTCTCGGACATATTCAGTGAGAGTATTTCACCCCCTAAACCCATGGATAATACCGTAGCGACGCCTATAACTGAGCCGTAAAATCCAAGTTCGTACCAATTGGTTCTTTTAAGAATCGGTTCTTCAGGGTCACGGGGTGGCTTATCCATGATATCCTCGCTTCCCCGACAGGCTCCCAACGCAAAAGCCGGGAAGACATCGTTGACAACGTTCAAAAACAGGATCTGGAGCGGAAGCAGAGGGAGTGGGAAACCGATTATAGATGCGAAGAGGATGGCTAACAACTCGCTTATATTGCAGGACATGAGGTAAACGACGAACTTTCTTATATTGTTGAATATCACTCTACCTTCTTCCACCGCCCTCTCGATCGTCGAAAAATTATCGTCCTGAAGTATCATATCAGCGGCTTCTTTCGCGACCTGCGTTCCTCTTTCTCCCATCGCTATGCCTATGTCCGCTTTCTTCAGTGCGGGTGCGTCGTTCACACCGTCTCCCGTCATGGCGACAATAGAACCGTTTTTCTGGTGTATCTCTATAAGGTCCAGCTTGTTCTCGGGATTGACACGAGCAAATATTGTCGCGTCGACAAAACGTTTGAACTGTTCATCGTCTAGACGGTCTGGAGTGTCCAATTCCCTACCCTCTATGACCTCTACATCTTGAGACTCTATCAAATTTAGACTGTATCCGACGTTTTTGGCCGTAGCTGCATGATCGCCGGTGACCATCACGACTCTGATACCCGCATCCTTACACTTCTTGATAGCAGGTTTCACTTTCTCACGGGGCGGATCCATCATACCGACCAGTCCCAGAAAAGTAAGATCCTCGTATGGGTCTTCTTCAGTGCTCCCGACCTCTTTTTTAGCGAGCGCTAATATCCTCAGACCGTATTCGGCCATCCGCTCGTTCTTCTGCATCCATTTTTCCTTCTTCTCCGGTGTCAGTTCCTCCACACCCTCAGAGGTCATCACTTTGTCAGCTCTCTCAAGTACGTTCTCTGGAGCGCCTTTGACCGCTACCTTGTATCTCCCACTCTCTTGCTCGTGATAGGTAGCCATCATCTTGACTTCCGGATCGAAGGAGATCTCCTTGCTCTCCGGCATATATTCCAGGAGTTGTTCTCTCTCGATCCCTCCCTTCATACCGGCTATCAGGAGCGAGACTTCAAGAGGATCGCCCATTATCTCTTTTTCATCATGATCATAACTTATCGAAGCGTTGTTGCAGAGCACGCCGACTTCCAGCGACTCTCTGAGTACGGGATCGTCCGGTCTGTTTTTCTCGACACCCTCACATACGAATTTCCCCTCGTTATCTAGACCCGTCCCGGTCACATCAACTGAGCGGTTTTCGGTTTCGTACTTGTTAACCGTCATCCGATTTTCCGTCAACGTTCCAGTTTTATCCGAACATATTATATTCGTTGATCCGAGGGTCTCGACCGATGACAGTCTACTCAGGAGAGCGTTATGCTTAGCCATCCTTAGCATACCTCTCGCCAGAACGAGAGTTGCCACGATAGGGAGACCTTCCGGTACGGTGGCGATAGCCAATGCTATCGCCGTCTTTATCATCAGAAGTGTATCCATACCCCGGATTATGCCCGAAACGGCCACTATCCCCGCGACCACTACAAGCAGAGGTATGAGCTTCTGACCTAATTTATCGAGTTTTTTCTCCAGCGGAGTCGTTTCCTCTTCCGCCTCCTCTATAGATTCAGATATCTGACCGAGCTCCGTATCGGTGCCTGTAGCGACGACCAGGCCTTCAGCGGTCCCACGGGTCAGATAAGTACCTTTGAAGAGCATGTTGTCCCTTTCAGCCAACGGCGCCTCTTTATCGACAGCTTCGATCGTCTTACCGACCGGTATAGATTCTCCCGTGAGTGCAGATTCATCGGCCTGCAGTTTCGACGTTTCGATCACTCTTAGGTCCGCCGGGACCATATCACCAGATTGTAACGTTACTATATCGCCAGGCACTAACTCGTTCGCGGGGATCTTTTTTACCTCACTGTCTCTCCGTACGTGGGTATCTATCCTTGTCATCTCATGGAGAGCTTCCATCGAACTTACGGCTCTCGCCTCGGTAACAAAACCGATTATAGAATTTGCGATCAGTACAGCAAAAATAGAGAGGCCTTCGATGAATTCTCCCATAAAAATAGATATTATGGCCGCACCGCCGAGAAGGATCACAAGGAAGCTTTTGAACTGCTCCACCAATATCTTCAAGCGGCTCTTCCTTTTGGTCTCTTTGAGCTTGTTTCTGCCGTACTTTTTTCGCCTCTTCTTGACCTCTTTCTCGTTGAGGCCTTCATCTTTAGAGACTTGAAGCCGATATAGGGTTTCATCCGCAGATTTTCCCCAGGGCTTATCTATAGGTTGTTTTTCCTTAGAAGACAAAAACTTTGACCCCCGATGATCATCTAAGATCTCATAAGGTGTAGAATGGAATAGGAAAATTTTATAAAAATCTTTCTCTGATTTTGAAGATGACTACACATTAGAGGGATAAAAAAATATTTAAACTAAATAGACGTTATATAGATACTTAATGGGAGTGTGATATGATAGCAGAAGAAGAAAAAACTGGTATTTTTAAGAAGATAAAGGGGAAGTTCAAAGATAGACCTGTGCGCCCTTCATCTAAAGTCAAAAAATTCGTGGAAAACAATCTACCGCGGTACATCGACGAGTACAAGCTCGCGGATCGATCCGATCTCAACGGCATCGATAAAAAAGTAGAACGATTCATGGGAGAACTGGATGAATTGGATGGCTGGAAAAAAGACACTGAAAGACGGATTGAAGATGATAAAAGAAGGGTAGAGAGGCTAAAAAAGAGAGTCGGTATGAAGGAGAGCGGGTAAGATGATCGTTGAAGCCCTCTTCATCGCCATCCTAGCCGCGATAATCATCGCGTGGATATTCTTTCTCTACTCTATCGTATCGAGGAGAAAAGCGCTCAAAGAGGAGTACGGCGAGGTACCTACCCATACTGAACTGTATTTTGAGGAATACTTCGAGGATATCATGGAAGAGTGGGATCTCGTCACGGAGAAGGAAGCTCAAAAATGGGCTAGAGACATAGATGACAGAGTGACAGAAGTAGCGGGAACGATAGACCGATTGAACCAGACAAAGGATGAGATAGACCAGGACCTTGAAACGATAGAAGATAAGATAGAAGGATTTGAGGAGAGAGTATAAGATGGAGGTATGATAATATGGGAATATTTGCAGATAGAGATGCGCGGGATGAGGAGACCTCAACCTTCTCAAGATTCAAAACGGGGATGATGCCAAAAAAAGCGGAGATAGAGGGGACTGGCTATAAGAGAAGGGTGATCGACCGAAGGATAGAAAAACATCTTGATAGGCATTTCAATGATTACATAGAGAGATACGACCTGATAAGAGAACTTCATCTCAGAGAGATAGAAGACGATCTAGAAAAATGCGAACCCAGAATTAAAGATGTTGATGAGTTCCAGAAAGACATAAAAGCCGAGATCGAAGAACTCGAGCGAGATCTAGAGAAGATCGAAGAAGAGGTGGGATGAAAGCATGAAGACGAAACTATACTCAGAGTTAAAAAAGTTGAAAGTGGACACCCCTACCGAGGGGAACGCCGGGAAGATCGTGGATATACTGGGTCAGAGATCAAAAAAATACTGGGATGCTAGGGAGGTCGAGATAAAAAGTGGGACCATCAAGAAGAAGAAAAACTATTTCCAGGTGAGTGACCTGACGTATGTAGATGAAAAAAGGATATCACTGGGGAGGGGCATCGACCATGGGAACGATAGCCATTCCCGCGATATAGATATAAGCCTATCAACGACTGAAGGAAAAAATTTGATGAACAGCGATGAAGAGAAAGTAGGCACGATCTATGACTACGAGATACAGATCGATTCACAACCTTGGAAAGTTTGGAATATCTTGGTGAAGCCTACCGGTATGTCACCTACGAAGAGGAGGATGAGGATATCTATAGATGATATCGAGGAGGTAGCACCGGACAAGGTTGTCCTCGTCGAGAGCTACGTAGAACCAGAATGAGATGAAGAGCTAGGGATCAAAAACACTTCTTTTTATTTTCATCAAAGCTATCTTATCTATGTCCGATAAACCCTCTTTAGATACATCCATGATCGCAAATAGGTGATGATGTTTTAGGTCTTCTTTAGAAGGACAAAAAAAGATATACTATATTAACGTATGACGATGATAAGATGCTGCACCAGATATCTACACTCGACTTATTGTCTTTCATGCTTGCTCTCTCTATCGGTACGATAGTCGGGGTGGAGAGGTCTCTCCGGTCGGCGAAAGAAGATGAACTCAAGGGAGCAGGCATCAGGACCTTCGCTCTGGTCTGCATACTCGGGTTTTTCCTGGTACGTTTCTTCAAAGAGGAGGAACTGATGCTTTTTAGCGCAGTATTTGTGTTCTCAGCTCTGTTCCTCTCGATACCTTTCCTCCGAACAAAGAAAGGTACTGCGGGATTGACGACCTCTACTGCTCTTATCGGTATCTTTCTGACGGGGATGATCTTCGGCTACCATCGGCCGGTCCTCGGAGTCGTAACCGGTCTTCTCCTTTTGGCTGTCACTTCGTCCAAGAAGGTGCTGCACCGCTTCGCCGATATATTATCCATTGAAGAATTGATGAGTGCTGTGCGCTTTTTGATCGTGGCGGGTATATTAGTACCGATAACGTATTCCCTGGGTCCTATCCATCCTCTCATAGGTCCCGGCAGAGTTTTCGATCCTCTTCAAGGCCTGATGATGGTACTGTTCGTCTCAGGCATATCTTTCTTTAGTTATATCATCATGAAACTCTATGAAGCCAGTAAAGGCCTTCAGATATCCGCGTTCATAGGCGGATTCGTGAGTTCGGCAGCGGCTACCGCTTCTGCATCCCAGAAATGTGAAAAGATCGAAGGAGGTATCATATCTTCAGTCAAGAGCATATTTCTCTCAAACGTGTCGATGTTTATCAAGGACTACATAGTTATAGCGGCTGTAGGCGGTCTCGCTTTAGCGGTGGATTTCGTACTCCCTTTAGGGCTCCTTCTGATCATCAATTGCCTGTTCATCGTTTTCTTGAAGAAAGAAAAGAGTCGTGATGAAGAAACTGGGACTATCTCACTGGGAACACCCTTCGCGCTTAAGCCGGCTGTAAAGTTCGCTATCCTTTTCACCCTCATCTGGGTGTTGAGTTATTATCTGCAGACTTATCTGGGGGACTATGGCATCTATATGGTCTCGGTAGGAGGTCTGGTCTCGACCACTTCAGTTTCAGCTTCGATATCTTCACTTTATCTATCGGGGGATATAAACGCACTCACTTCATTATCGACGATGCTGTTGGCTTTCGCCTTCGGATCTTTCTCCAAAGTTCTGATAGCATGTACTTACAGCAGAGATCTTTCTAGAAAGCTCCTCATCCCTATGCTCATATTGAGCACCACATCATTTATATTGGTGTTTCTATTGAACCTATGATGTGGCGGGAAAATGACTAAATACCGCTCGTAAGGAGTGTTATTGGATGATAAGTACAGGTATCATATACGCGCTTGTTCTCATCTTTGGATTCATCGGAGTAATGGCGGTTTTAGACAGATTCGATCTTCTGGAGCCGGTCGGGCTTGAACTCTCTGGTCCTTTTCTGATGTGGAAAACGAAGAAAGGAAGAGACTTGATAGAACGGATATCAAAAAAGAAGCGGTTCTGGGAGCTATACGGTAGTGTAGGGATAGTTATAGTTGCGATAGCGATGATAATCATCTTCCTGATGGTGATTTTCAACGCTTACGTCGCGACTTCCATACCTGCTGAACAGGCTCCTGAAGCCAACGAGATACTGGTCATCCCTGGAGTGAATCCGTTCATACCGATAGGCTATGGGATATTGAGTCTCGCGGTCGGGATAATAGTACATGAGTTCTCCCACGGTATCCTTTCCAGAGTGGCCGATGTGGATATCAAATCTCTCGGTCTTATCTTTTTGGTGGTTCCTCTGGGAGCTTTCGTGGAACCCGACGAAGACCAGCTTGAGGGAGCTGAAAGGCTCAAGAGAGATAGGATGTACGCTGCGGGAGCTACATCGAATATCGTACTCGCCTTGGTTATTGTTCTAATATTTTCTATGGTCTTCATGGGATCAGTATCGGTGAAGGAAGAGGGACCCATGATCACAGCGACAGGCGTGAACACGCCTGCCGATGAAGCCGAGATCCAGACCTACGAACAGATACGTGAGATCGACGGTAAGGAGATATTAAAGCCCTCGGAGATCCTTTCGATAGATATAGAACCTCTTAAAAGGGTAGAGGTGAAGACCCTGAGAGGTGATGAAACACGCACTTACAACTTGACAGCCGGTCTCGTCATAAATGGAGTCGCCAAGGATTCTCCCGCGGACCGCGCCGGTCTGAAAGCAGGAGACATCTTCTATCAGATCGATAACGAAAAGATAAGGAACAGAGATGATTTCACCGAGGCTTTGGATGGAAAAAGCGACGATGTGCAGCTTAAGATATCATATTTCAGGAAAGATGACTCGGATTACGCTCGGGAGAACAATAGCCTTAATCTGAAAGACGGATTGATGGGTGTCAATCTTGGTTATTTCGGCGTGGTGACCCAGGAAGCGGACTGGATCATCCAACTCCTGTCTAGGCCTCTGTCCGGAGCTGAAAACGGAGCAGAAGCCCTACAGAACGCGGCCGGATACATATCTCTACCTTTACTTGGACTGTCTCCCCTGCCAGAACAGATAGCGGAGCAGTACGAGGTGAATGGACCTCTATCTATGTTGCCCACCAGTTCGTTCTGGGTCTTGGCGAATTCACTTTACTGGATTTTCTGGTTGAATATATTGCTCGGTCTTTTCAACGCACTGCCCGCGGTACCTCTTGACGGAGGACATCTAATCAACGATTGGATGGAAGGACTGTCGGAGAGGCTAGGGCTGAATGAAGAAACTGGAAAAAAATTATCGTCCAGCGTGACTTATGCACTCGCTTTACTCGTCCTGTTCTTACTGATGTGGTCCATGATAGGCCCTAGGATTTGATCTCCGAAATCTTTTATCCTTCGAATGCGCTTGGGTGTCAATATGTTACAATTTGAAGATGTGGCGGTCATAGATAGGAATGCCGAATACAGGGGAGTCGATCCCGAAGAGTTGATGGAGAACGCCGGAAAAAGACTGGCGGAAGTCATAATGGATAAATTTTCTGAAATGCCCGTCCTTTTCGTTTGTGGGACCGGTAACAACGGCGGAGACGCCTACGTGGCTGCTAGATATCTGAAAGAGGAATGGGATACTGACATAGATGTCTATCTTGTGAAACGCAGCGAGGACATCAGGAGCGATATCGCGAGGAAGAACTTTGAAGGATTCGGGGGAAAGGTCCTAGAAGATTTGGATTGGTCTGATATCGACAGGAACACGATCATAGTGGACGCGATGCTGGGAACAGGGATCAAAGGCGATATCAGAGAACCCTATCGGTCTGCGATAGAAGATATGAACGAACTCAGGAATCCAATCGTTTCAGTGGATGTACCCAGCGGTTTCGGATCGGATATCATGGTCCATCCAAAGCTTACCGTGACTTTTCACGATATCAAAGAAGGTATGACCATGGAGAACTCTGGAAAGATAGAGATAAGAGATATAGGGATACCCGAGAAAGCTTTAGATCACACTGGTCCCGGCGAGATGCTCCTTTATCCAAGAGCTCGAGAGGACTCCCACAAAGGCGAGAACGGTAGACTGCTGATAGTAGGAGGAGGTCCATACACTGGCGCTCCAGCTCTTGCAGGCAAAGCCGCATACAGGACCGGTATCGATCTTGTACATCTCGCGGTGCCTTCTTCCGTTTCAGATACCATTTCCGGATATTCTATGGATTTTCTGGTGCATCCTTTGGAAGGCGAGATCCTGACGGAGGAACACATGGGAAAGATACTGTCGATCTCCGAAGAATGCGATTCTGTTATAATCGGACCCGGTTTGGGTGATGACGAGGAGAGTTTGCAGGCGGTGAAGGAACTGATCGAAGAGATCGATGTTCCGATGGTGGTAG
The DNA here is from genome assembly GCA_046540335.1 of Thermoplasmata archaeon. Taxonomy (GTDB): domain Archaea; phylum Thermoplasmatota; class Thermoplasmata; order Halarchaeoplasmatales; family Halarchaeoplasmataceae; genus Natronoplasma. The sequence goes on from JBKHFH010000002.1 coordinate 40,167, forward strand.
ATGCCGATGCGCTGAAGGCCTTTGACGGGGAGATCAAGTCAGGTAGAGATTTGGTCCTCGCACCCCACCGTGGAGAGTTCAACCAGCTTATCGGCGAACGAGTGGAAGAGATGGAGGAAAAAGCCGACGAGTTCGCAGAGAAAAATTCGATCGTTCTCGTGGTGAAAGGAGAAACGGACTACATAACCGATGGAGAGGAACACAGATGGAACGATTTCGGAAACGAGGGGATGACAGTGGGCGGTACAGGAGATACCTTATCAGGAGTGATAGGAGCCCTGCTGGGCAAAGGAGCGGAACCTTTCAACGCCGGAAGGATAGGGGCCTACATGACCTGCAAAGCAGGAGATAAGGCCTTTGAAGAGTTTAAATGGGGGCTCTTACCGCAAGACATAATAGAGAGACTGCCTGAACTCTTCAGTGATTGACTCTTTCCAAAGTTCCTCCTCATGACTAATTTTTTATACTTTTTTCTTCTATAGCTCAACTGTTGAATATAGGTGTTTATGATGGTAGATATAAAAGCTCCTCGAGGGACTGAATTGACCTGTAAAGGCTGGAAACAGGAAGCGATGCTGAGACAGTTGAAGAACAATCTTGAGAATGCGGAAGATCCCGATGATCTGATAGTGTATGGGGGTTCCGGGAAGGCTGCTAGGAACTGGGAGTGTTACGAACAGATAGTCGAAAGTTTGAAGGAGTTGGAGAACGACGAGACGTTACTCGTACAAAGCGGTAAACCGGTCGGTATTTTTCAGACTCATGAAAGATCACCTAGAGTTTTGATAGCGAATTCAAACCTCGTACCTAAATGGTCCAATTGGGATAAATTCTACGAGCTCGAAGATCTGGGGCTGATGATGTACGGTCAGATGACAGCGGGGAGCTGGTGCTATATCGGTACGCAGGGCATAATACAGGGTACTTACGAGACCTTCGCCGCCGCTGGACGAAAACATTACGACGGAGACCTGCAAGGTAAGTTCTGCTTGAGCGGCGGCCTAGGAGGTATGGGAGGTGCTCAACCTCTAGCGATAAAGATGAACGGCGGTGTCGCTCTTGTGGTTGAGATAAATCCAGATAGAGCAGAAAAGAGATTGGATGCAGGTTACTGCGATGTCGTTCTCGAAGATCTAGATGGAGCGTTAGAGGTCTGCGAGAACGCGAAAGAGGAGGGTAAAGCGAAAGCCGTGGGATTGATCGGTAATACCGCCGAGACCCACCCTGAGATACTGGATAGGGGCGTGATACCTGATATGGTCACCGATCAGACAAGCGCCCATGATGCGATGGCTTACTTCCCGAAGGGGATGAGTTATGAAGAGGCTCTCGATCTCAAAGAGTCCGACCCTGAAGAGTACAAAGAGAGAAGTATGGAGTCGATGAAACTTCACTGCAAAACGATGGTCAAAATGCAGGAAAAAGGTGCGATAGCTTTCGATTACGGCAACAATCTGAGAGGACAGGCCTACGAAGCAGGCTTTGAGAACGCTTTCGCCTATCCGGGTTTCGTCCCTGCCTACATAAGACCGATGTTCTGCGAAGGCAGAGGTCCATTCAGATGGATGGCTCTTTCGGGCGATCCTCAAGATATTTTGAAGACCGACGAAGTTGTGAAGGAATTGTTCCCTGATAACGAGCAGCTGGTGAATTGGATCGATCTCGCAGAAGAGAACCTACCATGGGAAGGTCTTCCCGCTAGAGTGTGCTGGCTCGGCTACGGCGAGAGAGAGCGGTTCGCTAAAAGGATAAACGAGATGGTAAAGAGCGGAGAGTTGAAAGCGCCCATATCTATATCGAGAGATCATCTCGATACCGGAAGCGTCGCGAGTCCGAACAGGGAGACGGAGAAGATGAAGGACGACAGTGACGCGGTGGCTGATTGGCCTCTCTTGAACGCTCTTCTTAACACGAGCGCGGGAGCGGACAGCATATCGATACACAACGGAGGGGGAGTCGGTATAGGACTTTCCACCCACGCAGGGATGGTCGTCGTTGCCGACGGTACCAAAGGATCTGAAGAAAATATAGAGAGAGTGTTCAAGACAGATCCTGGTATAGGTATAGTGAGGCACGCCGACGCCGGTTATAAGAAGGCCAGAGAATTCGGTCTGAAGAACGATATCAGGATGCCGATGATAGAAAGGCAGAGGAGAGAAGAAGAGTAAATAATGTAGGAGTTTTATTGATATGACGGATATGGACGAGGAATTCACTGTTCACGAGATCAGTAAAGAGGATAAAGAAGAAGTCCTAGAATTGACCGAAGATATATGGGAGGGACACGATTACATCCCCGATCTGATCGACGGATGGATCGAAGAAGGCGGCTTCATCAGCGGGAAAGTGAAAGGTAAGATCGTCGCTGTCGCTAAACACACCGAACAGAGCGAAGGAGTTTACTGGTTGGAAGGTTTGAGAGTCCATCCCGAACATCAGGGTAAAGGTTACGGAAGAAACATGATCGAGGGGCAGATAGATCTCCTCGAAGAAAAAGGCTACGAAACTCTGCGTTTCCTGACCAGTCAGGATAAAGAGCCGGTTAAGAAAGTGGTCTCAGAGAGAGGTTTCAAGGTAAAACAGTCCTATCACTATCTCAAACTAGACGCTGAAGAATTGGCCGAGAAAAGGGGAGAGATAGAGAGTTACAGAGAGAATCTTGAAGGGGTTGAACTTGAAAAGAGTGCGGAAAAAGTCAAAGATTTCGTTTTTTCCTCTAAAGAATATGAAGAGTATATGGGGGAGTATCTAGCGGGCTGGACCTGCAAAAGGATTGACGAGACATTGCTGGAAGAAGAAGTGGAGAAGGGCAACTGTTTCAGCATACGTAAAGATGGAAAGATCGACTCCCTTGCATTTCACTATCATTACGAACCCTTTGCATCCTTGAGTATAGCTTTCATATCGGGCTCCAAAGAAGGCGCATCTCGCCTGATCGATCACGGACTGGTGAAGAGTATAGAAAACCATCACGTTAGATATACCATTAAAACCGCTTCGGACAGGATAGCTTCTATAGCTGAAGAAAGAGGTATCGGGAGATCGGAGCACGAGAAGGTGCTGCTTTTCGAGAAGAGATGACGAGGTGCGAGATATGGATGAAGAGATACGGGTCGTTTCTTTCGACATGGACGGAACGCTCATACCCAAAAGATTTGCCGACGACTTCTGGCTGGAGAGGATACCCGAACTCTACAGCGAGAAGAAAGGGTTACCGTTAGAAGAAGCAAAAGAGAAGCTTATCGAAGAGTACGATGAGATGGGTAGGGACGATATCAGATGGTACGAGCCGGAGTATTGGTTCTCCAGGTGCGGCTTAGATCAAGATCTCAGAGAAGTTCTTGAGGAGCTGAGAGCTGAGTATGACCTATACCACGATGCCAAAAAGGTGATGGAAGAACTGAACCATGAATATGAATTAATAGTTATATCGAACGGGATCAAGATGTTCATAGAGGTCGGTCTTGGAGATCATAAGAGTTGTTTTTCCGACCTTTACTCTTCAGTATCTGATTTCCGGATGAGCAGTAAAACACCTTCCCTTTATCGAAGTGTATGCCGAGAGTTACAAATTGACCCGAAAAAAGTCGTGCATGTAGGAGATGATAGAGAGAACGACTATGAACCAGCCGAAGAGGCCGGGATGAGGTCCTATCTTCTAGATAGGGAGGGAAAAAGCGAAGACGGGCTGGCTGATCTCAGAGAATTGCTCGAGATCCTTTAGACCAGTTTTTCAATTATCTATCAGGTCGATGTTTTTGTCTTTCACGTGGACGTATTTTCCCTTATTACCTCCCCTGTAGTTAGAGACCGAAAATATCGAGAGCAGCTTTTCATCGAAATAATACCTGTATCCCTCAGGATGGACTTCGTGGGCTCTTATTATAGTAGATAGGTCGTTCTTATCCAAAAATTCGCTGACGGCCTTCTCCCCATAGAGTTGAAAGCCTCCTCGTTTGAAGTTCGGTTCAAATCCCTCGATATCCTCGCTCGGATCGTTCCAGAATATCTCTTTATAGGATTCGTCGGTATGGCTCAATTCATTTATGCGAGAAAGAGAAGTTATCCCTCTGGAGATCCCGCCGTGAGCTAGGTAATAGTCATCCTTCACTACAGCAGCTACAGGTAATCTATCGTAAAGTTCGACTATATTCTGATAGAGCGATCCAGGATATCTCATATTGATCACCCTATAGAATCCGTACTGACGGTTCATACTCTCGGTCTCGTGGTTACCCCGTAACAATATCACTTTCCCGGGCCTTTCTATCTTGAGAGAGAGAGCGTAAACCAGGGTTTCAAGCTGTTCTTCGCCTCTATCTACGTAATCACCGAGATACACTATTGGGACGTCATTTTTGATAGCATGTTCAGCGGGTCGTTTGGCAGATTCTAAGTTCCCGTGTGTATCTCCAACCACAAAAAATTCGCTCCAATCCTTCTTAACAAGATTTCGATCTTCTACTCGCTTACTTGCCTGCAGGATGAGCTCACGATAGTCGTTCTCAGTCACGGTATCGATGCCCTCTGACAGGACCTTATCGATTACGCCCATCATTTCTTTTTTAAGTGGTTCTCTGATATTTCAATCACACGGTCTTCATCTTAAACATCCAATATCTTTTCCCACAATTTATTTTCGATTTGAATAGTCTGAACTGAGGATCAGATAACTTTACTATCATCTTCATATCTGAAGAATGTGAAGAACGCTAGAGATGAAATGTAAACAACCAGAAGATATTTAAACCATCTTTGAATCAAAAATCGATGACCGATCAGACCGATTCTCACGAAGTACCAGATTACGACAACATGTGGGTCCTTAAAACAGATAACATGATCAAAGACCTTTCCTGGTACTGGTGGTGGTGGATATTTTTCATCAAAAATCCGGAGAACCCAAAAAGACCAAAACAGTTGATGATCCTCTGGTCAACAAAATATACGGATCACATCAAAGTGAACGATAAAGATTGGCAATTGAAGAAATTGCCCACTTGGAACAAAGACAAGCTAGAATTCAACGGGATGACCGCGGCGTGGTGGTTCGACGGCAAAGAGATGCACGATCCGATAGTCCTTGAAGAGATGGATTTTGAAGTCACTCATCAGGGGAGAAAAGGAGAATTGAAACCTCTGTGCGAAAACGCCGACTACAGATTTTACGGTTCTCCAGAAAAGTACTTTATCAATATCAAAGATGAAGATAACGATTTCGAATTAGAGATGACTCCCTGGAACGACTATCTTCAAAAACATCGATTTAACGAGCAGCAGTTGACAAAAAAGTACAGTTACAACATAATGAAAGTCTACGGGATGAAACTCGGGGGTAGCATCAACGGAGAAAGCGTGGAGGGAAGTGGTTATTTCCAGCGAGTGCAAGTGAACGCTCCAGCGACTCCCTGGTACTGGGGTCTGGTTCACTGTGAGAACGGAAGTTTCATCCATTACTTCAATCCTTTTATAGGGCCTCAGATGTTCAGGTCGAAACGCAAACAAAAGTCCTGGCTGAATTGGGGAGATTTTAGATTGTCTAGATCTATCCGCTTCTATCATAGTGAAAGAGATACGGAATACAGGTTCAGGACTAAAAACGTGGATATAAACCGACAGTTAGATAACGGACTTCCCACGTTCGTAATAAAAGGAGAAGATCAAGAAAAAAAGATATACATGAAACTCTCGGCATATTCTAAAGCTTATTGGAGATTCCAGCAGAGAAGAAAATTCGGGATGAAGAACATCTTCTACTACAACGAGTATCCAGCTAATCTCGTCGACTTTAAATTCAAAGACAAAGAAAAATCTTTACAGGTCTCTAGATCCGATCTCGGTCAGACCTACAGCAACTTTGAACATTCCTGGGGTAAATTGTTGTAGCTTTGTAATTCAATATTTTACCGGATAGGATCGAAAAAGTCATAGCTGACGCGATCTATCCCTCAATTCCCTTTTGATTTCCTCAAGTTCCATCTTGTAATGGTCGAAAGGTTCACCGTTAATGAAACACCAATCCCAGTTCCACGACCTCACCGAAAATTCGATCGCTTCTTTCCGAGTATCGATCCTATATGTTTCAAGATCGATTTTGCTTTCGTTCATCACCTCGACGGCTTTTTCAACTTTACTTTTATTATGAATACTGTAAGGACACCTATTGCTGTATCCTAGATCCAAAGCCAATCTATTCTCATCAGACTGATCTCTAGGTTCAATGTTTGGTCCCAAAAGAAAGGGTTCTTCGTGGGTTCCCTCGAATGGCAGGTGCATCAATAAGATATAATCTTCTTTTTTTACCTCCTCAAAACCGAACTTATCGAACATGTCTATAGTAAAATGAACAGGATGATCCCAGGCCAATACACACAATCCGGAAAATCTGTTCTTGGTTCTGTTGATCAAGTGTTCTATCAATCTCTCTTCGTTTTTGTGATGAACGCTCTCGTCAGAATCACCGATAGTGGCCCAGTGAAAACACATTATCACCGCTGAGCCTTGCGCTTCTATCGGATACGGAGCGCTTTCAGCTGGCATATATTCTATAAAACCTTTAGAAACACCTTTCTCATAAACGATAAATCCTTTCATCCCCTTTTCGATCATATCTTTTCTCCATAACAGCGTTTTGGATATATCTCCCAAGAACTCTCCATTTTTGACCTTTAATCCACCGGGACAGCACAATACATCCTTAACATTTTCTTCATCTAGAGGTGAGATTTCTCCTTCAAAATCTGTTTCTAGACTTTTCATATGTATCCTATTAACTATGAAGAGGACCCGTTAAAATATTTCTGTAGACAAAAGAAAAATAGAGATTTTAGGAAAACTAAGATCTTTTTCTAGTCGAATTCGAATTTTTCCTCGGCCTTTTCGATGACTTTTTCTTTCTTATCTTTCGCCTCTTTCTTCAACTCTTCACATCTCTTCAGCATGTCCTCTATGAACTTTTCGTCATGAACGTCCTGTAGATTGATTTTCACGTTCGCTATCCCGCCAACGACTCCCGAGTAAGCCATCTGAGCCGAGACCAGCGCGTCGGTGACCGCATCTTCTTTCCCATACTCGGCGACCTTGTCCGCGAGAGCTAAAACTTCAGCAGAAGTCTCCGCGGTATCCATAGGAACTTTACACGCGTGTTTAAGGCCCTCTTCCATCGCCTGTCTCCTCTTATCTCTCTCCTCTTCAGTGGATTTCGGCATGTTCTTGGCTTCGATGTATTTGTCGTAGGCGTTGGTGTCTTCATCCACCGCCTTCAAAAGATCGTCTTTCAATTCCTGAGCTTCCTCCGCTACGGGCATCAATTTCGGATCGATAACTTCCGTTCCCCTCCCGCCTGTACTCAAGTTGGAAACCATCGAAGAGAGTGCGGCTCCTATCGAACCGGAAAGTGCGGCGATACTGCCTCCTCCAGGTGTTGAAGAACCTCTCGAGACTTCGTTGACGAAAGCTTCAACGTCCATATCGACGAGAGCGTCTTCCGGCTTCATAGGACCGCCTATCAGCTTCTCGTCGGGTTCGAACTCCGCCACATCTCTAAGACCCAAAGACTGTATCGCGGTCTCGATCATGTCCTCTTCGGGTATGCCTTTAGGCTGGTTCATCTTGTCCAGGTAGTACTTACCGGTTCTCAGCAGAGCTTCGTATGGCGCTAAACCGACGATCTCGCTTCCTGTGACCCTAGCACCCATCTTTCTTGCTCTGTCTCTAGCGAACTCGTAAACGTCGTGGAGGCTCGTCTCTTTGAAGTTGGTGAGATTGATAGAGACCTGAGCTCTTTCATATTCATCTACATACCAACCTATGGACTTGCAGTGATCGAATTTTCCCCTCTGTTTGACAGCTTTACCTTGTAGGTCATCGATATCGTAATCGTACTCTTTCTCCAGGAACTCCTGAAGGTCATAGCCGTGCTCCTTCTCGGTATGTTCTTTCACCTCTTGGAATGAATCGCCGACAAAATCGCATTCACCGCACGGGAATTCATCTTCGCCGTATCTAACAATACTTCCTTTCCAGTAATGCTGATCGGGACTGTTTTTTCTCTTCGCTCTTCCTCTCCTCCTCATCTCCAGAGCTATATCCCACGCGATCTTTTTGTTCTTGGTATTGAGATTTATATTGTAAGCTATGAGGAATTCTCTCGCGCCTATTACGGTGGCGCCTGTTTTCCTGACTCTATCGTTCCATTCCGCCGGTCCGTAATCCGGTTCCCACTCTGGATCTACAAGTTTTTCCTCCAGCCCTTCATATTGACCCTTCCTTATAGTCGCGAGATTCTCTCTTTTGGGCTCTGTCGCAGCTTCCTCGTACAAGTAAACCGGTATATCTAGTTCTTTACCCACCTTCTCCCCAAGATCTTTTGCTATCTCCACACAGTCCTCCATGGTGGTACCTTTCACCGGAACGAAGGGACAGACGTCTGTGGCGCCCATCCTGGGATGACTCCCCTCATGATGGCTCATGTCTATGAGTTCTGCAGCTTTCTTGATCGCGTTGAATGCTGCTTTTTTCACATCTTCTGGAGGCCCTACAAAGGTCACGACCGTCCTGTTCGTATCCTCACCCATATCCACATCTTTTACCTCTACACCGTCGAAGGTCTCTGTCTCGGCAGTTATCTCATCTATAACGCTCTCGTCCCGCCCTTCTGAGAAGTTAGGTACACATTCTACAAGTTCCATATCATACCACCGTATTTCAATACTGAGAAATATATGGAAGATAAAAAGATTTTGGAATGAAACTTTCGAATCGGGTGGAAAAACTATATGAGGCACTCTAAAATCTTACTACTACGATGACCAATAGAAAGATAATCACTCTCCCCTTGGCCACGATAATATTCGTAATGTTCTTTCTGATCCTTATCTTAATACCTATCGTTATCAGCGGAGCCTTCCGCATGCTGGGATTCAGACCATGGCTGACCTTTCTGCTTTTCTTTTTATCCCTGGTCGGAAGCGTGGTTAACATCCCCGTATATTCTTTCAAGATAAAGAGCCCCGTTCGGAAGCCTAGAGGTGGGCTGCTCACCGACCTTCTCTATCCTCGGCGATCTTTATCTTACAGAGAGAGGAGATCCACTATCGCGGTAAACCTGGGAGGTGCCGTTATACCTGTTTTGATATCCGTTTACCTGATAGCGGAAAATCCTCACCTCGCGTGGCAGTATTTGGTAGGAACGGGCATAGTGACCGTGATATGTTACAGACTCGCTCGCCCGGTTCCGGGAGTCGGTATAAGTATGCCGCTGTTGATTCCTCCTATCGCTGCAGCTATTGTCGCTATATTTTTACCTGGTTCTCCCACTCAGGCCATCGCCTACGTCTCGGGTGTTAACGGCGTCATCATCGGAGCAGATCTACTGAACCTGAAAAAAACAATAGGATTAGGGAGCACGACTTTGAGCATAGGCGGAGCTGGCACTTTCGACGGTATCTTTTTGACAGGTATCGTGGCGGTGTTCTTGACGGCTTGAACCGATCTTCATACGAACTCTAACTGGTTAAAAATCTGAGTAAAAAAGATCAGGAATTATGTTTACGAGTAAGTTCTAAGCTGTTGCTCAGTAATGTTCTTAATCTGTTTTGTCCCTGCAAAGAGTATCCATACTGTAGCGATGATGAATATGGGGATCTCTACCATAGCTTCGCCGTATTGATTGAAGCGGAGGAGGATCATCCAACTGGTTTTATCTATATTCCAAAGTACTACCGAGGATAGATAGGCGAACCAGAATGTGGTCAATAACCAAAGTCCCGCTTTGATTATCCCCACCGTCTTCTCTCTGTCAATCTCCATCTGTCCGTTCTCCTTTGTTATTATCACCTCGCTCCTGTTTATTATATACTCTCAGAGAATCGACTTCATTATCGCTCTTCGATATATATTTCAGATGGAGTTATATAGAAAATATATAAGCGTCTTGCTCGAACTTTCTACATTTTTGGCTTTTTATTTTCGACTAGAATCTTTTCAGAATGTAGAGCATCTCTCATATTTTTCAAGAATCTTTCCTCGTCACCTGTGGAAAAACCTACCGATCTACCGCTGATCAGAAGGGACAATGGTATAGAATAAAAACGTGAGAATTCGTCGGGTTCTTCAAAGGGTATCACCATCTTGACGGGTATCTCATCATCTATCTTGCGCAGTTCTTCAAGTGTATTCATCATCTCCTCCACACAAAAGGGAGAATATGGATTGCAGAGTATGAGCGCCTTGTCCCTGTCCATCTCATCTATAGGTAGGTCCGAAATACTTTCGGCGGGATCGTAATCCAATTGTTCCCCGGTCAAAGGGTAATAGAGCAGCATCTCGTATTCATTGGAGATTGGTTTGAACCCGTATTCCGTGTAAAAGTCAGCGTTCTCAAGAGAGTGTGAAAAGGGATCCTTCAAGGTTACCAATGCCTTAGCTCTTTCATTATCAAAGTATCCTTTTGGGTGCTCGAATTCCCTGACAGTTTCATCCAACAGAGACATCACTATGAGCGCATCTCCGTCTTCTTCATCTACGAGTATCGATTTGATCTCGACCACTTTATGTTCGGTTTTCGGTATGTACTGTATCATACCTACTATCTTCGATCCTCGATATGCTGCCTTTCCTATAAATCCTAACTCAACTAGATGTTTTTGCATCCATTTCTTCCACATCAGTTCTCCTTCGATATAGAAAGGATCGTTCGATTTTTCTCCCGATAACCACAGATGCTCTAGTTCCTCTAAAATCTCTATATCAATATCTTTTATTTCAATCTCATCTTGGGGCATAGAATTCCCTCCCGATAATATACAATAATATAGACCGAAGTTATCCTTTAAAAACTTGTCTATATAGTGAATTCATTTCATATTCACATCAATATAGTTCACTTAAAACTGACTTCATGTAAAAAAGGAAAAAAAGGGAAAGGGGTTTATTTTGTTCTGGTCATATGGTTTCACTCGATCTTTGCGTAGGTCGCTTCTTCGAAGGTCTGACTGTTTATCTCTTCTTCGTATTCGAACTCGACCTGTTCACCACGTCTCAACTGTACGTGTTCGGACTGTCCGTCTTCTAGCACAACAAGGAAGTATCCAGGTTCAAGTTGATCAGAGATATAATATCCGTGATCTCCAGTCTCCCCTGACTCGATTTCGGAACCCTCTACACCATCTTCATCAGATTCGTAGATCGTAACTCCTATTCCTTCCATACCACCTATGACGTAGACATCTATGCTGGAAAGCTGGTATTCACCGTAGTTCACTGTGACATCCTCGACACAACCCAACCTCACATGTACTTCTCTAGGCGTGGTGTGTTCCCACTCGCAGCAAGCTTTTGGCTGGTAGACTACATAGTCACCAGGTCCAACATCTTCAAACGAGTAGTATCCGTGTTCATCAGTTTCAGTGGAATCTATGGCTTCTGTTCCTATCACGTTACCTTCAACGTCCGCTTCCCACAGTTCGACTATCTTTCCTCTCAGCGGGATGTCTCCCACTTCCGGATCGAATTCACCGTTCATGTCGAAATCGTAGTACTTGAGTCCAACTATGTCACCGTGTCTGTAGTTGCCGAAGTGATATTCTAACTCGCCTTCAGGCAGTACTTCTATTTCGTAGTAATACGGCGTGGTGTTGTACCATCCTTCTAGTAAAACTTCTTCAAGGATGTACATTCCCGGCTTGATACACAAGAAACTGTAGTAACCGTCTTCGTCTGTCTCAGTCGTCATGTACGGCTTGTGCATTGAGTGTATCTCATCCTCGTTCTCTTCATGATACTCGTACAGATTGATGGTCCATCCTTCTAGACCATACTCGATCTCATCGAATTCTCCGTTCATGTTGTAGTCGCAGAACTTGTAGCCCTCTATAGATCCTCCAGGTACGTTACCGAACCAGAGTTCAGAGGTATTACCGGCTTCTACACTAACAGACTGCAATAGTGGAGTAGTGTTGAACCAACACCTTTTCAGTTCTTCTTCTACTATGTAATCTCCAGGCAAGACATCTTCGAACATCGCCAATCCATCTTCGTCAGTCATGTTGGTGGCTAGTATCTCAGTTATATCTTCGTCCCACAGGTTGAATGTCCAGCTTTCCAACATCTCTTCTCCTTTGTCGTACATTCCATTCATGTTATAGTCGTAGAACTTGTAGACTTCGATATCACCGTACTGTACGTTACCGAACCAAAGGTCCCAGTGATCTCCAGGTCCTAGTGTCTGTTCCTGCCACAAGGGAGTAGTGTTCAACCATCCTATGTCCAACATCTCTGTGACGTTGAAATCACCGATCGGTACAAGGAAGTTATATGATCCTTCTACACCGAAGGTCCCGGCAAAAACTTGCACGCCTTCGAACTCGCCTAATACATCGAAATTTACAGTCTGATCTGCTAGTAGATAATCACCGTCATCAATGTTGTATATGCCGTCCATATTTGCGTCATTGAACTTGTTGATGGTTATCTCCGGGAACTCATAATTTCCGAAGTTGATTATTTCTTTCGGGCTGCAGCAGTTGAATTCGATCTTAACTATGGATTCTGTAGTGTTATCCCATCCATATGGTACTTCTTCCTGCACATAGTAAGTTCCTACTTTTATGCCGTCAAAGAAGTAATATCCGTTCGGCTGTGTATAGAACGTATCTATTATCTCACCAGGTTCTCCGTCGATCTCATTCCATAGGTTGATCTCCCAACCTTCTAGAACCCAATCTTCCTCGTTGAATTCTCCATCCATGTTGTAATCGTAGAACTTGATACCGTATATCTCCTTGTACATACAGTTGGAGAAATCTACGCCTTCTACGGTCTCACAGGGTTCTACATCCACGTGCAGTATATCCGCAGTGTTGTTATACCAACCTTCGTACATCTCTTCCTGAACGAAGTATTCGCCAGGCATCACACAGTCGAAGTAGTACATTCCGTCTCTGTTGGTCTCTGTGGTCTCTATTATCTCTCCAGGTACTCCATCTTCTACGGTCCATAGGTTGATCTCCCAACCCATCAGGGGCTTATCTAATCCAACATCGAAATGTCCATCGGCTTCGATATCGAGGAATTTCATCCCTTCGATCATTCCACCCTGTACGTTTCCGAAGTACAGATTATATTCTCCACCTGGTTTCACGTAGGTGTGCTGTAAGACATCAGTCGTCGGTAGCCAACAGCACTCACCCTCTGGGTATTCATCCAATTCCTGGACTACGTAATCTCCGGCCACTAAATCCTCGAAAGTGTAAGTACCGTCGTTCGTTTCGACAGGTTTGCCTATCCTTCCGTTTTTGATAGGTTGGCCGTTTTCATAGGCTTCCCAGAGCTGGAACCAGAATCCGTCTATCAGTTCTTCTCCATCATCGTACTCTCCGTTGTAGTTCACATCGTGGAACTTATTGACTGTGATATCTCCGTACTGAACGTTGCCGAACCAAACCTCGGATTCCTCCGCAGGATAAACTGTTACTGGCTGCAACAAGTCTGTGGTGTGTTCCCAATCCTCTTTGAGTTCCTCCTGAACTATGTATTCTCCGGGGTAAACATCTTCAAAAGTCAACGCACCGTTCTCGTCTGTTTCACCCATATCTATGATCTCATCGGGTTCTTCATCCTCGGTCGTCCATAGGTTGAACATCCAATCTTCGAGCATGTAGTCTTCTTCCTCATCGAACTCGCCGTCCTCGTTGACATCGTAGTACTTGTATACTGTGATCTCTCCGTCCATCATGGTATTTCCGAATTCAACGGTCATCGGTTCTCTGAGCCAGAATGAATCTTCAACGTATCTATCCTCGTCCTCTTCACCATTTCTTATCGTCATTTCCATCTCGCCGTTCTCTGTGATGGTATATTCAGTTTCTACTTCTTCTTCGGTTCCGTATACTGCAGATCCTGTGTTGTACCATCCTTCAGGGATATACTCGCGGACCTTATAATGTCCTATCTCGTCGTTCGGGAATCCACACTCATAGTCTTCAAAAACAATATATCCATCGCTGTCTGTGTACCCGCTCTCTAGGAAATACCACGGGTGATTATCTCTTTCATCTCCATTCTCGTAACCCTTCCCATAGAGTTCGAAATACCAATCTTCTAGCCCTTCCTCTCCTTCATCGTATATTCCGTTTTGGTTTTCGTCGTAGTACTTGAACACCGTTATGTCGTAGTAACAGGTGTCGTTATCGCTGTCTTCCCTTATTGAGGAAGCTCCGTGTATCACTGTTACGCCAATTCCTAGGCTGCTGATAGCAAGTATACTCGCTATCAATAGCGCTAATACGTATGGTTTCATTTTTTCACCGGACTATATAGTGCTACAGTAGTATATATACTTATGCTTAACTATAAATAATCTATTTAGAAAAGATAAATATCGTTCGATCGAGACCTATGTGGTACTCATCTCTTTAGATCGAAAAAGGGAAAAAATAGGTTTGATGGATGATTCAGTGTCTAGATCTCTTTCTTAGGACCTGATATCTCTTTTTGATGAGTTCTCGGCCACCTGATAGCTCGTTTCTTGATCCTTTTTTTACCAACATCGGGTACTCCTTAACGACTGTTCCAACCGTACTGGTCTTCTTTCTCTGAGAACTCTTAACTCTAGATTTCTCTTTCAAGTAGCTGCGATACGTTTTAGAAGTCAAACTCCCGATAACCCAGGTCAGTCCGAGCAACAGAATATTGATCGACCAGAAGCCCAAAAAGACCACTATGAAGTAGTTTTGATACTCTATATTGGTCATCAAGGCGGTCGTTCCTCCTTCCCCACCGACCGGTGAAGGAGTCCTGAATAGGAAAAGATAGACGGGGCCTAAAGTCGGCCACAGCAAAAAGAAACCTTTCAGCAAAGTCGGCCAATTATTCCATTTTATACTCTCAGACAACCTCAATATAGTTAATTTCATGTTCATGATCAACCCTCGCTTATATAAGGGACGACGGCCTATATAAAGATATCTAAAGTATATAGTGAAGTTCGTTTATGGTTTATGGAACAGAAGATATTTTAAAAAAGGTTATTTAGTAAATTGGGTAAGGATTTAAATAGTATTAATGAAAAATCCTTATTTCAAACACGGAGATATATGAAAAGGAACAAGCCTCAAAAAGAAGCAGCCAAATATATTTTGTCTCTAGTGATCTCTACGTTTGTCATACTCTCTGTTTTCTCTACCGGTCTTGCCTCACCGCGGCGCGATGAAAAAAGAATAGAGATGATCGTACAGAAGAGAGGAAGTAATCTTGAAGATTCGATTTCGAGTCATGGAAAAGTGATCGAAGAGTATGATAATTTCTTCCTGCTGGAAACGAGTGAGGATGAAAAGAGCGCTCTAAGAAGGGATGGATATACGATCGAGTCTCTAGAGAATAAATATCACGTAGGGCTAGGACAATACACTTTTAACACCCGAGACGGTCCGCCCGAGACACCCGGAAATCTAAAGATCGACGAGTATGGGGAAGACGTATCGGGTCTTTACATAGTGCAGTTCATCGGACCTATAAAGTCTGGATGGAAAGAAAGGATGAGAAGTATGGGTGTTTCGTTCCACGAATTTCGACACCGCTTCAACTATATCGTGAGTATGGATCCCGGGATCAGGCGAGACGTGGAGCGGTTGGATTTTGTCAACTGGGTGGGAATATATCAGCCCGCCTACAGGTTCGATAGCGAACTGCTCAAAAGTGAAGGATCGGTATCTTTAGAAGTCACGTTCGCGCGAGACGCAAGTACCGGCGGAAGTTTACCGGTGAAACGGATATCCACTATGGGTGAAAATGCTGTGAGAGTTCAATCCGGTAAGATGAAGATGGAAAGCTCACCTAAAGATATAGAGAGGATAGCGCGTTTGAACAGCGTCCTTTCGATAAGGGAAAGTAATGAGGATTACAGCTTCTTGAACTCAGACGCGACCTGGATCGGCCAGACAAACGAGGAAGGATACAGAAAAGTGACGGAGAAGAGTATCGTCGGCAGCGGCGAACTGATAACGGTGATGGACAGCCAACTGTACATGGAAGATGACTACAATGGTGATGGCGTTCATGAGATGTGGGAAGACCCTGAAGGTAATGCTATAGGAGACGATCATCGTAAAGTTCAGGCGTGGTATGTCCCGGGAGATTCAAACGCAAAATTAGATTACGGAGTTTACCACGGAACCCACGTAACAGGTACTGTATTGGGGGACTCACCCGATTACGAAGAATACAGCGGAAAGGACGGCCACGCGATCGGCGCTAGGCTCGTTTTCCAAGATATAGATAACGAAGCCTACGGTCTGAATCTCCCTTCAGACATGTACAATATGGGATGGGGAGACACCTATGACAGAGGCTCCAGGATACATACCAACAGTTGGGGAGGCGGAGACGGTTACGGAGGTTACGCCCTTGAGGGAGATCAGTTCCTATGGGATCACAAGGACTTCAACATACTGTATGCGATGGGTAACTCCGGTCCGGAAAACGATACCCTGTCTCAGCAGGCTGAGGGAAAGAACATAATAAGCGTGGGTTCGGTGATCGATTCACCTTATCAGAACCAGGTCTCGGACTTCAGCAGCAGAGGTTACGCCGACGATGGAAGGATAAAGCCAACTGTCATGCATGTGGGTGATAACGTCGTATCCGCCAACCGCAGTTACGATGGATATCAATCTCTGAGTGGAACAAGTATGGCTACTCCTGGCGTCGCGGGACAGCTCGGCCAGATAAGGCAGTATTATGAGGAAGGCTGGCACGTTTCGGGTGAAGCTCGCGTTGAAGAAGGTTTCGAGCCCAGCAACGCGCTGGTAAGAGCAACTATAATCAACGGGGCTGAGGAGATATCGGGGAACGGGGCCTACGAAAACGATCTGCGGTTCCCGAACAACGATCAGGGCTACGGTATGAGCAGACTAGATAGAGCCCTGCACTTCAATGGCGATGAAAGGAGCCTTGAGATATTCGACTCTCTACACGAGAACTTGAGTTTAGATACCGGTGAGAGCTGGAGCACGGAGTTCGAAGTAAACGATACTAGTGAAGAGCTGGAGATAACTTTAGCCTGGACAGACTATCCGGGCTCTGCAGGGTCCAATTCCAGCGATCCCGCGATAGTGAACGATCTAGACCTCAAGATAATCGCTCCCGACGGAACCAGATTAGTCGGTAATGCTTTCACCGGGAACGACCCGGGTTATTCCGAACCTGATCCCGTGGACAATCCCTGGAGCGGGATGAGGGATGGTCAACACGACGGATTGAACGTGGATGAGAACGTCTTGCTTTTGCCAGATCAAAACGGCGTTCAGAAAGGTACATATGAAGTGAGAGTCGAAGCTCATCAGGTACCCGAGGGAGAGCAGCCCTTCGCGGTCGTCGTCAACGGCGGGCTGAAAACCGAAGATGTAACTGAAAGTCCCGCGGTCGAGATCGACAGACCTCTAGGAACTGCTGAGTGGTACGCTAGAGACGAGGAAGAGATAGGGTGGAATACCACAGCCGGAGATGGAAATATCACGAGTATCGACCTAGAATACAGCGTCGACGGCGGGACTTCATGGGATACTATCCAGGAAGCGGTCGAAGACGACGGGAGTTACGTATGGACCGTTCCGGACGAACCGACCGAAGAGGCTAGAGTAAAAGCTACAGTACACGACGATAATAATCTTACTGGAGAAGGAGAAAGTGAGCTTTTCTATATAAAAAGGGACAGTCATGAGTTGGTCGTCGATTCTACCGATGGCGGCGACGTGGTAGAACCGGGCGAAGGAACGTTTGAATACAACTCTAGTGAGGTGGTGGATCTAGAAGCAGTAGCAGATGACGGCTATCAATTCATCGAATGGACAGGAAATAATGCAACGATAGACGAACCGATATCAAATCAGACCGCTATATCTATGGAAGATAATTACACTATAACTGCTGAATTTGCTTCTACTGAAGTATCCGAGGTTTTAATTTATCAGGACACCGATCGAGTAGTTGAAGCAGGCGAAGAGCTGACATTTGACGCTGAGGCCTACGACCAGAACGGCAATTTGATCACGGACGATCCGACCGATTTCACCTGGGAGAACGCCACCGATGGTGTGTTCTACGAGACAGAGACGGGAGATTACGACGTGACAGCGACATACGAAGGGGTCACGTCGAATATTACCACGGTAGCAGTAGAGCCGGCAGACGCACAGAGTATAGAATTGACCCCGCAGACAACCAATATCACAGCGGGTGATTCACAGGCCTTCAATGCGACAGCTTACGACGAGTGGGGTAACGCTTTCGATGTTACCGACGATACCAGCTTGTCGGACGATGTCGACCCTGTAGATCGTTCTTACTGGACTGATAACGTGATAACAGTTGAAGAGGCCGGCGACTGGAACATCGTGGGAGAATATCAAAATACTGATGGATCTGTATCGACCGATGAGGCGAGCTTAACGGTAGAACCCGGAACATTTGACGAGGTTGTTATCTATCTAGAGACCGATCAAACCGTTCAGGCTGGAGAAGAGTTGTTGTTTGATGCCGAAGCATATGATAGTTACGGTAATCTGATAACAGACAATGCGGACGATTTCACCTGGGAGAACGCTTCTAAAGGTGTATTCTACGAGACGAAGACAGGTGAATACGGCGTTACTGCGGAGTACAACGGAGTCTCTTCGAGGAAAACCACGGTCAAGGTGGAGTCCGCTGAGGAAAACTACGTCGTTTTAACTCCAGGGATCAATCAGACGATAACTGCTGGAGAAACAATAGACTTTGACGCAGAAGCCTACGATCGGTACGATAATCTGGTAGATGAGGATGATATCAACTTTACATGGCAGAACACCGATAGCAAAGGAGTGTTTACAAAAACGACCGCGGGAGACTACGACGTGAATGCGACCTATGACGGTGTTTCCTCAGCGATAACGGTAGTTACTGTTGAAGCAGGAAGAGTCGATCAGGTAAAGATAACACCGAGGGCAGATCAGACGATAACTGCTGGAGAAACGATGGAATTCGAAGCAGAAGCTTATGATCAGGATAATAATCTGATCACGAAAAACCGGACTGACTTTAGATGGGAGAACGCCACGAGAGGTGTTTTCAATCGTAGAAGAGCCGGAGAATACGAAGTGAGAGCCTCCTATGATGATGTTAACTCAACTTTAACTACAGTAACGGTCGAACCTTCTGCAGTTCAAAGGATAGAGATCACACCTGAAGAGAATGAGGTCAATGCAGGTGAGACCGTTAGTTACGAAGTCATAGCTTTTGACGAGTACGAGAACGAGATAGACGACGTAAGCGGAAACACGAGCTGGTCGGTAGATTCCGGAGCGGGCGGAAGTTGGACAGGGAGCGACTACACTGCTGAGAACGCGGGCGAATGGACTGTCACAGGTGACTATGATGGAATCAATGATACTGCCTTGCTGACAGTTGAGTCAGGAACGGTAAATACGGTAGAATTGACACCTTCTTCGGATCAGACGATCACTTCGGGCGAACAGATCGAATTTTCTGTGCTAGTTTACGACGCCTACGGTAATTCTCTCGGTATAGATGTGGATGATATCCAATGGGAGAACGTTACGAGAGGTGTGTTTTACCATGACGAAGCCGGTGAGTATGATGTTAGCGCCGCTTATCGAGGCATAGAGTCGGATGTTGTGGTAGTTACGGTTGAAGCATCACATGAACTCCGGATATCTCCGGAGGAAACTAGTGTTCAAGAGAGTGATACGGTAGTGTATGAAGCCGCAGTCTATGACATCCACGGGAAAAAACTCGAAGATGTTACAGAACATGCAGAGTGGTCTATAGAGCCGGGAGCGGGCGGCAGCTGGGATGACAATGTCTACACTTCAGAGAAAACCGGTAATTGGACGGTGGCCGCGAGTCATGAAGATCTTACCGCAGAAGCCGAACTTAAGGTAGAAGTTGAGAATCATGGTCTAGAGTGGGATGTAAACGGAGAGGGAGCGGTTGAAACCGAAGGTCAGGGGGAAACGTACTCTCACGGAGAAACTGTCGAACTCCGAGCTGTGCCTGAAGAGGGGTGGTACTTCGTAGGATGGAGTGGAGATATCAAGAGTGAAGAAGGAGTGATCAAAGTCACTGTAGACCGAAAATTGAACGTAACCGCCAACTTTGCAAAAAACGGAACATCACGATTCGACTTAGAGATCATAACGATAGATCTGGAAGAGGGAGTTGCCAAAATAGAGTTCGTTATAGAAAACATAGGTGACTTTGAGGATAGAAAGGAAGTTTTACTGACAGTCGATGGCGAGAAAGAAAAAAAGATAGAACTCGAACTTGAAGCTGGAGCGAGAGAGGAAGAGGAGATGATCTGGGAACCGGACGAAGAAGGAGAGCATAGAGTCAGGTTGGACTGCGGAGATGATTTTCAGGTCGAAACGGTCCATATCGACGATTCTTTATCCGAGGATAGTTCCGATGATTCACTCGACTATATCTACCTGCTTTTGCCCGGAATTTTCGTGATAGTGCTGATTCTAGCCTACGTTAAAAGGTCGAGAAGATAGGAAACACGGGATAACGTATAATTAACGTTTCACCGGTATAAAAAGCGGGACGGTAAGATGTTCGGGATCAAGGTAGGAACCTGCGGTTATGGTTACTATAAACCGGAAGACGACTGGAAAGAAAAATACGAGAGCAAGCTTCAGGCCTATTCATACGATTTCGAGACCGTGGAGATAAACAAGACTTTCTATAAGCTACCGATGGTCAAAACAGCGAAAAGATGGAGAGACAACGCTCGAAAAGATTTCGTTTTCAATTTCAAAGCATGGCAGGCACTCACTCACACCAGCTCGAGTCCTACGTGGCGAGGGAATAAGAGCGGCCTTTCAGACTCACGGCTTGACAACTTCGGTTATCTCCGGCCCAACGAGGACGTGATCCAGGCATGGGAGGAGATCAAAAAGATAGGTGAAGCCCTCGATGCAGATGTCTGCCTGATACAGACGCCGGGTAGTTTTGACTGCAGCGAGGAACACGAGGAGAATATGAGGAAGTTCTTCAATGATATCGATCGGAACGATCTAGATATTGCCTGGGAACCTCGTGGTGACTGGAAGGAGAACAGAGAAAAAGTCCAAGAGATCTGTGATGACTTAGATCTTATCCACGTGGTCGATCTGCTGAGGGAGGAACCACTTTCCGACCACCGCATAGCTTACACTAGACTCCACGGTCTGAACGAGGGGAGATACGAATATGATTACGACTATACCGATGAAGAGTTGGAAACGCTAGCCGAAAGGTTGAGAGGACTCTCAAAAAAGCATGAAAAAGTCTACTGCATGTTCAACAACTACGAGATGTTCGACAATGCAAAAGAGTTGAAAGAGATTTTGTAAGAGTTTTTTTCATTCTTCTTCTAGCTTTCTCTCCAGTTCTTCGATCCTTTGCTCTAGAGTTTTTATCTTTTCGTCTTTCTTTGTCAGGCCCGGCTTGAACATCTTCTCGTAAGTGGATCTGATCGGCTCTAGAAACTCTTCTAACTTGTCCATGTACTCCATCTCTGCCAATTCCGTGAACTCCTCGATCCTCTGAGCGAGCTTTGGTTTTTCCTTTCCTAGGTTCTTCCAGAAATCTCTGTAGATGTGATCGTGTTTTTTAGGTATCTTCGATATCTTCTTATCCAGCTTATCAGAGATCAAAGACCATTTTTTGAGCAGTTTTTCCGCGTTCTCGTTCTCTTTAGCCATCTTTTTTAGCTGTACGGTGATGTTCTCCGAGAACTCGTCCCATGTGTCATACAACTCTTCTTCTTTATCTTCCAGGCTTTTCCTCCCTTCCCCCAGTTCTTCTCTTATCTCTTTAACCATATCGAACCAGAGCGGATAGAGCTCACTGATCTTTTTGTCTTGATCGGCGATTATCTCTCGGCTCCTGTCTGTGTGTTCCTGGATGACGTCTTTCAGGGTCTCTCTCCTTATCTCTATCTCGAGAGGTATCTCTTTCATGTGGAAATCCATCTCTCCGGAGAATTTCTCCCATTCCCCTTTTAAACGGTCGACGTCCTCGTCGGGAAGCTCCGTTTTCGCGAGCCTCTCTATGTTCTTTTTTATCACCTGTGACTGCTCCTCCCACATATCTTCTACTTCCATCCAGTATTTTTCGGGACTGATCTTGAAACTGCCTAAACTCTCATCGACTTCTTTCTGCATGTCTTCCCAGAATTTTTTGATGTACTTGCTCCCATCAGTGGTCAAACCTTGTAGTAGATCAGCAGTTTCAAAGACCTCTACTTCTTCCTCCTCTTCGATCTCGGGTTCCTCTTCCTCATCGTACTGTCCGACCCTTCCTTTCACGACCTCGTAAAAGTCGATCGATAGCATCTGATCTGCCATGTCGTCCTTTGTCCAGTTACTCTGTACATCTATATCTAGACTGGAGAGTAGTTCTTCCATCTCATCTTTGAGAAACTCGTCCTTCAATACATCACGTATCTCTTCTGCATCTTCTTTTTTATCATAAGCCTCTAGATACCTTACATATAACTCGTCCGCTTCATCCATAAACATCACTCCCATTTACTATCTAAGCATAACTATAGAGCTTAATATATCTTTTTATTTTTTACTCTTCGATATAATACTTTAATATTCTCCGACTGGACATCTATCGCTTTTACACTCGGGAATAGTCTTCCCGTGAGGACATACTTCCGGGGCTCCCATTCTTTCGCACAGTTCGTCGATCATTTCCATATCGAAGACGTGCTCGAGTTCACACGCCTTTTCGTGTATCTCTTCATCTTCTATATCGAAGAACTCATCCAAAAAAACTTCCAGTATCCTATGACTCCTGACTATCCTTTTTCCCTCTTTTTTTCCCTTCTCGGTGAGTTCAACACCGTGGTATGGGCGGTAAACGACGTAGCCTTCCTCCTCAAGCTTGGGCAGTACCTCGGTGACAGAAGGAGAAGATATCCTCAGTTCTTCCGCGATCTCACCGGTCTTTATCTTGTTATTTTCACTCCTAGAAGTGAGCTTGTAGAGTGTCTCTAGATACTCCTCTTTGGTCTCCTCGTTCATCGTGATATCAAAATGGTAAGATATAGTTAAATTTTCTCCAAGAAAGAGTAAAATGATAGCGGGGAGTGGATTTGAACCACTGATCTCCGGGTTATGAGCCCGACGGAATATCCTGGCTATCCTACCCCGCTCTTATGAAGAGGGACTTTAAAATCCATCTCTGGGATTTTTCCATACGAATATGTATTTTATAAATCTTTCCGTAAGGTGTTTTTTGAACGGTGAAATAGTTAAATAATTAGAAGCCATTGCCAGCTGTTAGATGAACTTGAAAAATAGGAAAAAAACGCTCTTTCTAGTTTCTCTCGCCTCGCTGGTGATTCTGACAATCTTGGTGATGTCAGGAGCTGTTTCAGCTTTCAACGAAGCAGTTCTGAAAGTCTTTACCGTGAGCAGCGATGATCATATCTATGCCGGCTTCGCTTTACTCACGTACATGGGGAACACCCTTTTTTTGACGGCGACTTCCCTTCTTATCATCTATCTCCTCTACAGATCCGGTGAGAAGAGGTTATCGTACGGATTCACCGGGATGATGTTTCTCTGCGGGGTAGCCGTCTTTGTGCTTAAATTCGTGATCAGAAAACCAAGACCCACCTCGGAGGGCATCTATTACTTGGCCTATGGTTATCCGAGCGGCCACACCGCAGGAGCCTTCACTTTCTTCCTGGGAAGTTACGTTTTCTACTTTATGCTGTATAAAGGAGAACAAGATCTTTTTTACCTTTCTCTTTCTCTGGTCTTGGCTTCCATAGTGGCGGTCTCTAGACTGGTGCTGGGTGTTCATTATCTCACCGATGTGCTGGGCGGTCTTTTTCTAGCCGCTACGCTGATCAGTTATTTTTGGATGAAGATGAGCGATCAAACCTAATCCCAATGTTTATATAATGTGTATCAGACTACACCTACCGTGAGCCGCATGGAAAGCGATCTTAGAAACGATTGTTCATCTACACCGGGACCTAACGGTGATGGTTTAGAGAGCCCTGTGGCTCACTACGTTCATAATTGAGTTCAGCCAAAATCCCCCCGACTTTTCTGATCTCATCTCATCTTTTTCTGCTCAGTCTTTACTCTTACCAGTATTTGCTATGCTATCATCCTCTCCTGCTTTTCTTTTCAGATCGATGTATATCTATCTAGAGGTGAAAATATGAAAGGTGATCTGTTCTCTCTTTCGAGCTCTATGTCGGAAATAGCGAAATGTCTGAGAAAAAATTTCTATCTATGGGGATACGAAGAGATCTTCCTACCCACGATAGAAAGGTACGATGAAGAACTGGACAAAGGTCTGAAATTCTCCTACAACGACAAGTTCCATCTGATCGAACCTGACCCTACATCGCAGATACTGAAATATCTAGACGATGAGGAGAGCCTTAGACTGTTCTATATATCCGAGGTATTAGATGGCAGCGTGGAAGGAAACTGGCAGAGCGGTTTAGAACTCATCGGCGGTAGGGACTTGTGGATGCAGGTGGAGATATTGAACGTGGTCATTTCCTCTCTAGATAAGCTAGGTATCGAAGAATTCTATGTAGATATCGGAAGCCTTAGAGTTTGGGAAGATGCTATTCAGGACATAAGAGAATATAGAGATGAAGTCTACACGGCACTAGAGAAAAGGAACTTCGAGATGATAGAATATCTTCCTCTTGAGGAAGGAAAAAAAGAGAGATTGTGGGAACTGTTCAATTTTCGGGGGGTCTCCTGTGACTACGAGAAGCTGAACACCATAGCTCAAACTTTAGATGACGACAGGGTCTCGATAGATTTTGGGACGGTTCGACCGCTCCCATACTACGAGGATCTGATCTTCGAGGTCTATTCACCCGAACTCGGCTATCCTATAGGTGCTGGAGGTGAATACAGGTCCGACGGTAAAAGGGCCTGTGGTTTCGCCTTCGACCTGGGAGCTATCCTAGAACTGTACGATGGTGAAGTCGGTGATTACAGAGAGTCCATAGACAAGGATCTAGAGGAGAGTTACAGGCTCGCTAAGAAGAAGATAGAAGAGGACAGACCCATCGAGGTGGAACAATGAAAGTAGTTCTACCCAAGGGACGATTATTCGAAAGATCGTTTGAGCTGATGAAGGAAGTCGGTCTTCAGCTGAAAAGACCCGATGATAGGGACCTGATAGCCGGGACGGGAAAAGATGAACTGATGGTCCCTAAACCCTTCGACGTGCCTGTTTACGTGGAGCGTATAGCCGACATGGGCATAACAGGTAGAGACGTGGTGGAGGAGAGGAACTGTGATGTCTTCATACCTCTCAGACTGCCCTTCGGTGAGTGCAGACTCAGTATAGCCGTGCCCCAGGAGGAAGATATAGAAGTCGAAGAGATGGACGGATACAGGATCGCTACCGAGTTCCCGAACATCTCGGAAAGATACTTCAAGGAAAAAAACGTCGAAGTAGAGATCGTGAGGGTCGACGGTTCCACAGAGTTAGCACCTAGAGCCGAGATATCCGATGCGATCGTCGACATCGTCCAGACGGGAAGCACCTTAGAGGCCAACGGTCTGGTCGAGCTCGAAAAGATCATCGATGTATCTGCCGTTTTATTGGTGAACAGGATCTCCCAGAAGACAAGATTTGAAGAGATCAATGAGTTAATATCGAAGTTGAAAGAGGTGAGTCAAGATGGACGTTAGAAGGAAAGTATTTGAGATATTGAAAGATGTGAGAGAAGAAAGAACGGAAGCTGTTAGGAGATACAGTAAAAAATTCGACGACTACGACGGGAAATTGAAGGTAGAATACATGAGTCCAGGGCAAGAGATCCCGGAGGAAGATAAACATGTGATAGAGGAAATTATAGACAGAGTTTTCAGATACCACAGGAGACAGCTGGAGAACGACGAGCTTTATACCGAGCGTGGATCAATCTACGGTATGTTACATAGACCTGAGCAGAGAGCTGGTCTTTACGTCCCTGGAGGTGAACCTCTGCCTTCGTCTCTGATAATGTCGGGCGTTCCCGCGAAGATAGCAGGGGTTGAAGATGTGGCGGTTGTCACCCCGCCGATGGATGGTGAGATCGATCCCTACGTGTCGTTCGTCGCCGATAGTCTTGGGTTCGACGAGATCTACATGATCGGAGGAGCACAGGCAATCGGAGCGATGGCTTACGGTGCTGGGATGAAAAAAGTCGATAAGATCTTCGGACCCGGAAATGAATATGTAAACGAAGCGAAGAGACAGGTTTTCGGTGACGTAGGTATAGACAGTCTAGCGGGTCCGTCAGATGTATGCATCATCTCTGATAGTTCCGCCAGGGTCAGTTACGTGCTGTCGGATCTCGAGTCTCAACTGGAGCACGGCGTAAATTCCAAAGCCTGGCTGTTGACCACTTCGGAAGAACTTGCCGAGGAAGCCCGGTCGAGGACCGATTCCGAAGTGTTCCTATTTAAAGATCTAAACAGTTGTGTCGAGAAGAGCAACGAGATAGCTCCGGAACATCTGGAGATCATCACTGAAGACCCTCTCGGGGTTTTGGAAGGAGTGAAGAACGCCGGTGCGGTTTACCTTGGAGAGTACACGCCCGTAGCGGCCGCGGATTACTTCCTAGGAGTAAATCACATACTGCCTACCGGGGGAGCTTCTAGATTCTCTTCTGTCTTGACGGTAAAGGACTTCATGAAATCCATGAGCGTCGCTTATGTTGGAGAAGATGAGTTCAGAGATGATTGCCATCTAGGAATCAGACTGGCCGATATAGAAAACATGACATCTCACAAGAGATCTATGGAGGTGAGATTGGATGAGAAGGAAGACTGAAGAAGTGGAAATCGTGGTAAAGTTGGATGAAGAGGGAGAGATCGATACAGGGGATAAATGTCTCGATCACCTTTTGGAGACCTTCTTCTTCTATATGGGTGAAGATGCTGTGGTCCAAGCTAAGGGAGACCTGAGACATCATCTGTGGGAAGATGTCGGTATCGTACTCGGCAAAGAGATCAAGAGATGGAAGGAAGAAAAAAGCGAAAGAGTAAATCGGTTCGGTGAAGCTATCATGCCGATGGACGAGGCTCTGGTTCTTGTTTCATTAGACATCACTAGGAACTATCTCTCTTTCGACGTCTCTCCCGCGGAGATAGAAAAAGGGTTTGAGCCTACACTGGTAAAAGAGTTCATCAATGCTATGGTCAGAAACCTGGGAGCTACACTGCATATCAAGCAGTTGAGTGGAGAAAATTCACACCATGTTATCGAAGCGGTCTTCAAAGCGCTCGGTATTGCCTTCTCGGAAGCACTTGAAGGGAGTGATGAACTCAGGAGTACCAAGGGTGAGCTCTAGATGATCTGTATCGTGGATCTGGACGTTGGAAATCTAGCGAACGTGAAAAGGGCACTCGGTGGGAATATCTCCAGTGATCCAGCGCTGGTCGAACAAGCGGACAAGATAGTGCTTCCAGGCGTAGGGAATTTCGGGTCGGTATCGGAAGAGATCGAGTCACTGAGAGATGTTATAGTTGAAGGTGTTGAAGAGGGAAAACCCATCTTAGGTATATGCCTGGGTATGCACCTGCTTTTCGAAGATAGTGATGAAGGTCGAGGGAACGGGCTCGGCATATTGAAGGGAGAAGTCCGCAGGTTTCGTGAGAAAAGGACCCCGCACATAGGTTGGAACACCGTGAATTTCAATGAACGGTCGAAACTTTTTGAGGGTATCGGTGAGAACGAATATTTCTATTTCGCCCACTCTTACCGGGCGTATCCTGAGGACGAAGGGATCGTGGTAGGCAGAACAGAGCGTGCTGTTGGAGGGAGCTATGAGACTTTCCCTTCCATCGTGCAGAAGGATAACTTCTACGGTACTCAATTCCACCCGGAGAAGTCGGGTATAGCAGGGCGAAAACTGCTGAATAATTTCAAAGAGCGCGGGGCGGTATGATGGAATTCTTACCGGCTATAGACCTGATGGATGGAGAGGTGGTCCGACTGAAAAGAGGCGTTAAGCGAGAGAAAGTGGTTTATGGAGATCCTCTGGAGACCGCACGTCGATTTAGAGAGTATGTCGAGAAGATCCACGTGGTGGATCTAGATGGTGCATTTGATGGAGTACCTCGGAACCTTTCCGTCGTGGAGGATATCATAGAGGAGACTGACCTCGATGTTCAATACGGCGGTGGACTTAGAAACTATCAAGACGTAGAGAGAGCGTATGAAGCAGGTGTAGAAAATGCGATCATCGGAACCAAAGCTCTGGAAGAGTCTTTCATCGAAAGGATCACGGATGAATTTGAAGGCGTAACAGTAAGTCTAGACGTGAAAAACGGTATGGTCGCCCTAGAGGGCTGGAAAGTGAAGAGCGAAGTGTCTGTGAAGGAAGCCTACCAGATGGTTAAAGAGCACGTGGATAGGTTCATCTACACTTCCATCGAAAGAGACGGTGTTCTTGAAGGTTTAGGTGAGTGGGATAACTTCTGGAATGATGAAGAGTTCATATATGCCGGAGGTGTGAGCAGTTTGACGGATGTTTTGAGATTGAAGAGGTCCGAGTTCTCCGGCTTCGTGGTGGGGAGAGCTCTATACGAAGGTGCGCTGAATCTCGAAGATATAGAAAGAACGTTGAGGTGTGAAGATGCTGGCTAAAAGAGTGGTAGCTGCTCTAGACATAAAAGATGGTGAAGTGGTCAAGGGAACCAACTTCAGAGATCTTAGGTCCGCGGGTGATCCTTTAACATTGGCCAAAAAGTACGAGAGAAGCGGGATCGACGAGTTAGTACTTCTTGACATACACGCTACTCTTGAGGAACGCAAGATCTTCAGCGAGTTAGTCGAGAAAGTAGCTGCTGAATTATCCGTTCCATTCACCGTCGGAGGAGGGATACGCAAAGTAAAAACGGCGAGAGAGATGGTAAGGAAAGGAGCCGATAAGATATTCGTGAATACCGCGGCGGTGGAAGATCCCAGTATGGTAGTGAAATTGAATCAGGTGATCGGTGCCTCGAACCTTGTCATAGCGATAGACGGAAAACGTGATGGAGATGACTGGAAAGTTTTCACTCACGGAGGTAAAAAAGGCAGAGATCTGAACGCCGTCGAATGGGCGAAACGTGTGGAAGAACTGGGTGCCGGAGAGATACTACTGACGTCTATGGATACAGACGGGACGAAGAACGGTTTCGATATCCCCTTTATAGAGAGGGTTTGCAATGAAGTCGATATACCCGTCATCGCCTCTGGAGGGGCGGGAAGACCGGAGCACTTTATGAGTGCCTTCAAAGCGGATGCGAGCGCCGCTCTAGCTGCTTCCATCTTTCACTATGAAGAATACACTGTAAAGGAATTGAAGAGCGAGTTGAAAAGGAGTGGTATCGATGTCAGGATGCCGTATTGAAGGAAAATTAGAGCAGATCGAATGGAACGAAGACGGAACGGTCCCCGTCGTAGTGCAGGAGAAAGAAGGTGAAGTACTGACTCTAGCGTACATGGATGAGGAAGCTGTGAGAAAGACGATAGAGGAAGGTTATGCCCATTACTACTCCAGGAGTAAGGAGAGGATAAGGATGAAAGGTGAGACCAGTGGAAACGTGCAGAAGGTCGAAGAGATAAGGATCGACTGTGACGGAGACGCACTTCTGATGCTGGTCGATCAAAAAGGACCGGCCTGCCACACAGGTAATAAGAGCTGTTTTTATAGAGAACTCGGGTCTCCCGAAGACAGTACCGGCGGGATAGACTACTCGCTGAATATACTGAAGGAGCTGGAAGAAGTGATCAAAGAGAGAGATAAGACAAGGAAAGAAGGATCGTACACCGCGAGCTTATTCGAGAGTGGGGAGACAGAGATAGAGAAAAAGCTCGGCGAGGAAGCAGTAGAGGTGATCGTTGCCGAAGATAGGTCCGATCGTATATATGAGAGTGCGGATCTACTGTACCACTTTTTGGTCCTGCTCCGATCCGATCGGATATCGCTTTCAGAGGTCATGGAAGAACTGAGTGAAAGGAGGGGATGATCGTCTTTACTGGGTTAGAATGGATAGTTTTCGATGTAGACGGAGTGCTAGTAGATGTCAGTGAAAGTTACGACGAGGTCGTTAGGAGGACGGTCGATCACTGGCTTGATATCTGCGGGTGCGACTACGAACTCAGTCTAGAGACTGTAAGAGAGCTGAGAGTGAAAGGAGAATTCCCAGACGACTATAAGTTGAGTGAAGCACTGATAATCGAAGGTTTGAGTGGAGGGAGTCTGGATGATATCGGTGAGAGATTTCCTCGTGGAGAGGACATCGGATGGTTCAAAAAAAGGTCCGAAACATCTATCCGAGAGAAGAAGGTCCAGGAGATATTCGATTCCTATTACTTCGGTGGAAAGGAAGAAGAAGGGTTATGGAAAAAAGAGACTCCATCGGTAGACGTCGAGCTTTTGATAAGGTTAAAAGAGAGCGGTGATTATAAGTTAGGAGTCGTGACCAGCAGGAGCGAAGAAGAGCTGCAGATGGCTGAAAGCATCTTAGGTTTTGAATTCGAGAACAGAGTGACAAGAGAAGTCGCGAGGAAACCTGATCCTAGGGCGTTGAAATACATAACTCTGGATGGGAAGGGCGTTTACATCGGAGATACGCACGTAGATCGATCGTTAGTAGAAAATTACAACGATATCGGTGGAGATTTTGAATTCGTCATGGTCGGAGAGGACATAAGTGATCTGAATGACTTTTTGAAAAATTTGTTTTAGATGATCGAATCATTTGAAGGTATGATTGAGGATCCTGCGACCACTAAACTTCGGATAATTTTAAATTAATAGTCCCTTTACTGATTATGTGAGCGTCATGGATAGATTGTTCGATAAAGTCCTTATGAGACCGCCCGAAGAGAATTACATCGACTGTATATCCAAAAACCCCTATCATGATAAGATCGAATTTGGACGGACATTGGTGCAGCACGAATATTTAGTCGATCTCCTGGATAAAGAAGGGTTGAAGGTGGAGGTCATTCAACCGCTAAGACCACATCCGGATGGAGTGTTCATACAGGATACCGCTATCGTCGGTGAGGAGTCAAAGACCGCGATACTCTGCAGATTCGGCGTATCCGAGAGAAGAGGTGAAGAGGAGAGCGTAGGCGAGTATCTCGAGGGACTAGGTTACGATGTGAAAAAGATCAGATCTCCGGGAACACTGGAGGGCGGCGACGTGTTGGTTACTGATGAAGACAAGATCTTCGTCGGGCTTTCGAAAAGAACCAACGAGAGCGGTGCGGATCAGCTGTCTGAATTCTTGCCCGGAAAAGAGGTTGTGAAGGTCCCGGTTTCGGAAGTGCTCCATCTGTTATCAGCTGTGAACTTTATAGGCGATAGAACTCTAGCTATCTGTCCGGATATCGTAGCAAAGCATTATTTTGATGACTTCGATATGATCGAGATAACCAGAGCGGAGCAGGAGACGAAATACAAGAACAAGCCGATAAACATGCTTTACCTCGGTGATAAAAAAGTAGTGCTTCCAAAACCTTACAGTAAAACAGGAGATATCCTAGAAGAATTCGGATATACGGTTAAAAAGATGAATATATCGGAATTCTGGAAAGGTGATGCAGGTATCACATGCCCGATACTACCGTTCTATAAAGGGGTATGATGGTGTGTATCGAGATCGAAGAAAAAAGATGTACTCAATGCGGTAGATGTGTCAACTGGTGTCCGAAAGACGCTATAATTTTGGAAGAACACCCCATCATAGATGACCTGGAATGTATCTACTGTGGAGAGTGTGTGAAGGTCTGTCCTGAAAACGTTCTTGAGATAAAAGATGCAAGGCCCAACCAGAATATATACGAAGATTTTGCAGAGGTTTACAAGGAAGGAAAATATCCCAAATTCAGTGAGGCGATGGCGGATATACTTCCCGATATTTTGGAACGGTTCGATGTGGAGGGCGAAACACTTCTAGATATAGCATTCGGGGAAGGGAGTTTCGCTTTCAAGGCCGTAGAAAGAGGATACGATGTAGTCGGTTTAGATATGTCCACGCGCCAGATCGAGATCGCTAGAGAGAAAGACATCGAAGGAAGAGTGGATTTCATCGTCTAGGATATGCGGGAACTTTCTTTTCAAGATCGATTCGATATAGCCACGTGCTGGTACGACAGTCTTAATTACATACTCGACAAGGACGACCTACGACGAGTATTCCAGGGCGTGTATAATTCACTTCGTAGAGGAGGTGTGTTCATCTTCGATGTGAATACTGTTTATGTGATGGAAGAAATCTGGGATGACCAGACCATCGTAAAAGAGGATTCAAGCGATAGGTTCGATATGGTAGAGCAGCGCTACCACCAAGATGAGCACGAAACCAGCATAAAACTAACGTCCTTTTTACGTGGATCTGAAGACCGGTGGAGGAAGATAGAAGAGATCCATAGAGAAAGGGCTTATAGTTTTGAGGAACTGGAAAAGATATACCGGGAGATCGGATTTAAAGAACTGGCCCGCTGGAAAGATCCAGAGGAGAGGATATCGGCCGATGATGAAACGGAAAGAGCCTGGTTCGTTCTCAAGAGATGAGTAAAAAAGAATAAATTATTTTACAATATTCGAAGAAATTCTCATGGAGCGATGGAAGTCTGAGATAGTTTTATAAACTCTAACTCTGATATCTGTTGTGATGGAGGGTATGATGGCTGAAAAATATGAGATACATCCCTCGGCGTTTGTTGAAGACGATACTGAGATAGGTGAAGGAACGGATATATGGCATCACGCCCACGTGAGAGAAGGCGCACGTCTGGGAAAGAATAGCAATCTCGGAAAAGATGTCTACGTGGGCCTGGGCGTGGAGATAGGCGACAATGTGAAGGTACAGAACAGCGTATCCGTTTATCGTGGAGTCAAAATAGGTGATAATGTTCTTTTGGGACCGCACATGACTTTCACCAACGATGTTTATCCCAGGGCTGAAGGGGAATGGGAGGTCGAGGAGACCTTTGTCGAAGACGGCGTCTCTATAGGGGCGCATGCGACGATACTTTCAGGTATAACGCTGGGAGAATACTGTATGGTGGGTGCCGGTGCTGTAGTGACCAAGGACGTTCCACCTCACACGATCGTGTTCGGAAATCCCGCAAAAGTGCAGGGTTTCATCTGCTCCTGCGGTTATAAGCTGGGAGAAGCCGATAAGACTTACCAGGACATGGATGAAGTCCTTTTCGAATGCCCAGAGTGTGGGGAAGAAGTCGAGATCGACCGGGAAATATATCAAGAGAAAGAAGAATGAATCCGGTCAGGCTTGGATGTAGATACGGGCTCCGCCTGAATCGTAGACGCGGGCTGAGTCCTCTGAGATCTCCATCTCGTAACTCTGGATCTGTTTTACCGCTGTGGTGTTCCCGTAGCGGACCTCGAGATAATTGTTGAAGTGATCGGTGAATATGATGGGAGAGACATGCCTGTCAGTTCTAGGTATGGGATAACCGTAGGGTTGGTCCGGAGGCATCTTTCCGCGCGCTCGGAACTGTCCCGTTGTCGAGTGATCTTCGCTAGTTTCTGACTCGATGTATCTGAACAGACCCTCGTGTGTATCGGTGGTGTAGACGCGCTGGTCGAATTGTTGTTCAGCGTGGAGTCCGGCGCGGTATGAAGAGCGGGAAGGTGTTTCTATGGTGTCGATGCTGCTCTTGGTTATCGGGATTGTGAGGAGAAGAGCTATGATAACGACCACCGTTGAGACCCTGGTGAGTCTTCTCAGTTCTAAGTTGTCGGGCCAGCAGTGCTTGAGGAGCGCGACCGTGAGTACTGAGGCCGGGATGAGAGCCGATAAGAAGGCCCTTTCCATGTAGAGTCCCTCCTGAGTCAGGGGATAGACGAGCCACAGGAAGATGGAGAAGAACCACGCGCCCAGAAGCAGTGCCCTCTTGGAGGTCTTTTTGTAGAGGAACGCGAAGCCGAGCACCGCCAGGAGCGAGTAAAAAGCGCCGGTCAACATCCTGAGCTGGTTGACGAACTCGTACTGGAAGCTCGATCCAGACGGTCCGCCAAGATCGAGGCTGAATCCCGTGGTCTTTGCGGACTGTGTGAATTCCTCGTAAACGGAAGTCATGTATTCCTGCATCGCGGGCACGTAGTTGTAGAAGAGAGCCGCCGCTGTAGCGAAGATGACCAGGATCGGGATGAAGGGTTTGAAATATCTCCATTCCTCACGATCGCGAAGCGAGAATATCGTCACGAGCGAGAGAACGAACAGGTTGAAGGAGACTATTATCAGCATGCCCGGATGAGAGGGGACGAGCGCGAAAAGGATGATTCCGGCGGCAAGACCCATGCGGTAGATCCCGCCGTCCATGTAGAGGAAGAGAGCGAGCCAGAACACTGTCCAGAGCATGAGTGTGAACGGTTGCCTCGCAAGATGGTACTCCATGTACCAGTTGAGAGCTAGAAAGATGAGCGGCGCTGCGGGAGCCCATCTTTTCGAGATGCGTCTAGCTATGGTGAATAGGAAGAGGGATATGGAGAAAGTGAGTATCGTAGGAAATATCCTGACGTAGGTCATGATCTTCAGGTTTAGGATCATAACGCTCGCGGCCTGATAGACGTGTGATGAGGGGAAAGGTATGTGTTGAGGATCCCAAGTTCCGCTCTGGACTATGGAGAGTACGGAAGGTATCACGTGGTAAACGTCGAAGACCGGCGGCATGTCGTGTATGAGCGGCGGTAATGAGTGGAGGTAAAGAACTGGGAGGAGTATGCTGGCGAGCGCAAGATATTTTCTTCTGTTTGCGATGGAGAGTACTATCGCGAGGGCTGAGAGCGCGAGGCCCAGCCAGAACGACCAGTGCAGCGATGAAGCGTACCATAGGACAGAAGGCTTTGGTGCTCCCGGATCGGAAAATGATGCGGTGATAAAAAGACAGAAAAGACTCGCGGTCAAGGTGAAAAGATGGAAGGTCTTTCTTCGGAGCACTCGCTTCGTCAGTTTCAGGTTCACGCCCTCTAATCGGGTAGGATTATCTAAATTTTTTTGCTCATTTCATCTTAGGAGTTCGGTTTAAACTCTGAAGCCTCTCAAGCGCTTCGGAATATTCCTCGCAATCTTTCGACCACTCTATGAGTCGGTCGCAGGGGAAGTATTCACATCCACTGCAGTCGTCTAGATGTTTGTCGTCAGTGCAGCACTCGAGTATCCAGCAGTCGGGAGACCAGCGTTTACCGTGACAACCCTCGCAGAAGGGACCTCTTCTCATGAACTCATCTATAGTCGTGGTCGGATGAGCGGCGTGTATCTTGATCATACAGTCGAGTAGTTCCCTAGCGGCTTTTTTGTCAGCGTTCGCTCTGAAGATGCAGCATTCGCTGCAGAGCAGACCGCAAGCTCCCATGTTTTCTTTCATCTATTTTCACCCCCTGTTTATGGTGTATACAGCGATCGAGTAGTATTAAAACTGTACGTTCGATGGGTCTTTGGAAAAAACTGAATAAAAAAGGGAAAGGATTTTTTTATATCAAGAACAGCACCGCGACCGAGAATACGAATATGAACCACAGCGTCACCGGTATCTCCTTGAACTCTCCTGCTAGAGATTTGATGACCACGTAGCTGATTATGCCCAGTACGATACCGTTCGTTATGTTGTAGGTCAGCGGTATAGCGAGCATCGCGACGAAAGCGGGTATGGAATCGTCGTACTTGCTCCAGTCTATGTTCTGCGCGGTCTTGGTCATGAATAGGCCCACAAGGACCAGGACCGGCCCTGTAGCTACCGCGGGGATCATGCCTATTATCGGGCTGAAGAACATGAAGGGCAGGAAGAGAAGGCCGACCACTACAGCGGTCATGCCTGAACGTCCGCCTTCTTCGACTCCAGAGGCGCTTTCCACGTATGTTGTTGCGGGAGAAGTACCTAATATTCCCGAGATAGTGGTCGCGACACCATCTATGAATAGAGCTTTACCTGTATTTCTTGGCGCGCCGTCTTCCATCTTGAAGTCTCCCGCCTCTGCGACTCCCAGGAAAGTAGATATGGAGTCGAACATGTCAGTGAACAGTAGAGTGAACAGAGGTCCGGCCATCGCTATGGTGAAAACACCTATGATATCAACGTCCATGAACAGTGAAGCGTTAGGCCACTGCACAGCGCTTTCCGGTAGATGCGTGATCTCAGCAGTACCCATGGTGGTCAGGATGATCCCTATGACCGTTACGGACAATATACCTATGATCAAAGCGCCTTTCTGGCCTTTATAGAGTAAGAAACCGGTGACGATCAAACCTATGATGAAGAGACCGACCGCCCAGTTCATACCTCCGAAAGCTACCAGGGTGGTTTCACTGTTGACTATCACGCCGCTGTCCTGGAGTCCGATGAACGCCAGGAATATGCCTATACCGGATGCGACACCGAGTCTGAGAGGTTCGGGTATAGCTCTCAGCATCTTTTCCCTGACATTTATGCCCGGGAGAGATAATAGCATGAAGATCACACCCGAAACTATGACAGCGCCCATGGCTGTCTGCCAGGAAACGCCCTGACCTATGATCAGGGTGTAAGTGACAAAGGCGTTCAACCCCATCCCCGGCGCTAGAGCGAAGGGAAGGTTCGCATACAAGCCCATCAGTATACAGGAGATCGCTGAGACCACCACCGTGGCGAATAGGATGCCCGAAAGGGGAACACCCGCTGCGGAGAGGATCGCGGGATTGACCACGATTATGTACGCCATGGTGAGAAAAGTTGTTATACCGGCTCGCACTTCAGTCTCTTTATCTGTTCCGAGTCCTTTAAGATCGAACATAGTGAGTCCTCTGAGTTGCAAATTTAGAATAAAGTTATAAATTTTTTCTATAACTTGGGTCGGTGGTCGGAGAGTGAGGTATACTTGGTGTTAGATCAAAGTAGTATAAATTTACGTTATACGTCTGTTAAAACCATGATAAAAATCGAGATGAAAGTCGGACCCGAAGGTCAAGTCGTTATTATTTGAGTTACGAGCTCCACAGCTAGTAAAAGACATGGATGGGTACAAAACATCGTGTTTATAATTTTGAAATATTCGTGAAAAAATTGATCGGGAAAGGCCCTTAAAAGTTACCTCGTTGGAAAGGTAGAGAAAAACTCAGGCAGAGACTTTATTTTTACTGGCTAATATTGGTTTTATCATGGAAAGAGCTGTTTCGGACGCATCGAGGATTTCTATCTCTATCGGTTTTCCATCTTTGGCATAATGTGTTATTATCGAACCCGACTGCTCTCCAAAGTCAGGTTCCTCATCAGATAGTTTTATAAGAAGGATATCGGTATCTTGGTCGTATTCATATCTCATATCTTTCACTCTTCGCTTTATAGACCGTTACTATCACATTTATATCCTTTTCCTCTTCAAAGATTACCCGAAGATCATAAAAAAAGGCTAGGTTGTAGATTTTGTAGTGAGTGGGAAGGAAAACCCTTATACTGTTGTGACTGCATATCATGATAGATTACTAAGAAAGGAGCCAGATAATGAGAGTTAGAGGTGACAGGGAGGCCCTCTAAGACAAAATCTATAAATACACGAAAAAACCCTATTAACTAAATGTAGAACATATCAGTTCTATAGGTGATTAGTATCTCTGAAGTGATGGATAAAGAAGGGAATTCTGAAACGATCGAAAAAAAAGCAAAGATCGTTAAGACTGAAGAAACAGTCGGTGGTAAAGCAAGGATCGACGGAACAAGGATCCGTGTAGTTGATGTAGCGCAGGCTTATGAACAGCTCGATTACACGATAGAGAAGATAGCATACGAGTACGGGATATCTGTACCTCAGACTCTCGAAGCTCTGAAATATTACTATGAAAATCCTGAGGAAATCAGGGAGCAGATAAGAGAGGACAAAGAATTCATAAAGAGTCTGAAAGAAGAAGGAAAGATCCAAACTCTATCTGATTTTATATGATCAAAATTTACGCGGACGAAAATGTAGAGAGATCTATAGTGTTTTCTCTGAAAGAAAAAGGTTTTGATATAATAAGCGTAGATATGGAAGGAAAAAAGGGTCTTTCCGATAAAGAACAGCTTAATTTTGCTAATGAGAAGGAAAGAGCGATCCTTACCCATGATCTTGATTTTGTGAAGATCTGCGAGCAAGAAGACCATAAAGGTGTTTTGTTCATACCAAAAAGACGGAAGCCTTCAGAGATAACGAAGAGAGTCGTGAGGATACTCGAAGTACTCAATCAGGAAGACTTAGAGAATGAGGTGATCTTTGTTTGACGAGAGAAAGGATTTTGTTCAAGAAGATTTTTTTAGATTATTGAAGTAGTTTTGAATTTGTGTTATCTTTGAATTATTTCGTTTCATGTTTTATCACCTTCTTCGGTCAT
>JBKHFH010000003.1:0-78047 GCA_046540335.1 Thermoplasmata archaeon
TTTCTCCAGATGTTCGAAATCTTGCTCGTATCTTCTTTTATCTTTATCATAGACCAGTTCGTTCTTTATCACTTGACGTCCACTATTCTTCACAAGTTTGAAGAAAGGAAAATAAACCGGCGGTTGAATTATTACACCATCTCCAGTATCTGTAAAAGTTCTCACCGAAACGCTCAGGCTGGGAGTGATACCGTTGGTGTAAACTATCCATTCAGGATCTATCTCCCAATCATACCTCCTTTTGCACCAATCGACCACAGCTTTGTCGTGCTCTTTCCCGGGCTTGGTGTATCCAAATGCGCCGTGTTCTACCCTTTCCCTCAAAGCCTCGATGATAGAGTCGCTGGTCTTCCAATCGGAATCTGCGACCCACATAGGTAATATATCCTCTTTTTCTGAAGGGAAATCAAAATATTCCTCACAAAAATCCCATTTAGCACAGTTAGTTCCAGTTCTATCTACACCTTCATCGAAATCCATGTTGACCATCTCATTCTTGATAAAGAAAGGGATATATACAGATATCCCTCTAAAACAAGACCAAAAGCTCTACAAAAAAGGTGTTTAAAGTGGTTTTTCGACTGACTCATTAACTCTTATATCTCTCTTTCTGAGTTCTTTCATGAGCTTTTTGAAATTCTCCTCATTTTTCCCTAACTCTAGTTCGACCGGCTTAAGTCCAACGCCCTCGATATCGTCGTTTACTATCATCCTAGCCGCAATAGCTGCTGGATACGCTGTACACCTTGCCATCGATGTGATATTATTTTCCTCATCATAGTAATCAATCATCTTGTAGGTCAATTTGGTATCTCTACCGTCTTGCTTCCCTTCAATGATCAATCTGGTCAGGGAAACGTCCCTTTCATCTTTTTCCATCTTCATCTTTGGTTCCAATTGTTTTCTAATAATCTCCCTAGGCTTAACTTCTTCTCCATTCATTTCAGTGGGTTCGTCACTGAGCATACCTGCATGGATGAGTGTGTCAAAATATTTCATATGCCCTTTAAATCGAGGTGCTTTAGTTATCATGTTCTCTATGTCATCTTTTAACGTGAAACTCATAGTATGTAATTCATCCGCCGCGAAAGATACCAATGGCTCGTCAAATACTTCCGGAAACTCGATTTTTTCTCTCTCACCAAAAGCTTCGACTCTCTCTATTTCGTGATTTTTTATCGCCCTTGGATTGGTAGTGTATTCTGTTAACACGCTTTCCAAAGAGAATAAAATTTTGTAATATATAGGGGGTTTTGGATTCTGCAAATTTCCACCCGCATGGACTACTACATTTTTTGTGTTATCAAGTTTGGAGACTGCATGCCCCACCAAGGCGTTTGTGATCCCTGGAACGTATCCACAGCCTGGGACTACCTTTATTCCGGCCTCTTCAAAATCATCGGCCATTTCTACTCTTTTATCTGGCCCATAAGCTGTAACCTCCGTCAAATGAGTCCCGGCCTCCGTGGCAGCCATTAAGCCTTCATCTGAGATCTTTTCAGGAAGAGAGTTAGCCGCAACATCGTACTCTTTAATAATTTCTACAGCTTCTTCTCGATTTGTTATATCCATCTTTTTAGTTTCTATTTTGCCATTGCTCTTCTTCTCTAGTTTTTTAAGTTCTTCCTCCCTTATGTCAGTGGCAGTGACCTTTGAAAAAGTATCCCCCTTTAAAAGATCCAATGCCAATGCCTTTCCCTGAAGTCCCGCTCCTAAAACAATAGCCTTTTTTCCTTGCATTTTATTCACTGAGTCTGTTAGACTGCCTTAATATTTATTATTTATGACCAGAATACAATTTTTTCAGAAATTGATGTTTTCCTTTCACTTTCTTTTTTCTAACTGAGGTAAAATCGATAAAGATTCAAGGATAAATCAGTTAATACCATTTGATAAAGGGAATGATATTTAAAAACCGTAAAAATTAAAAATGAAAAATTAATAATGATATGAGGCGAGTCGGGTGAGAACCCTCTACCT
Organism: Thermoplasmata archaeon; assembly: GCA_046540335.1. Taxonomy (GTDB): domain Archaea; phylum Thermoplasmatota; class Thermoplasmata; order Halarchaeoplasmatales; family Halarchaeoplasmataceae; genus Natronoplasma. The sequence continues at coordinate 1,981 of JBKHFH010000003.1, forward strand.
TTCCATGATAGCTGCAATGCTACTTATAATAAGTCTCCCTCTCATCAGTGCAGAGTCGGATTCGGCAGAATCCGATATCTCGATCGAAGTAGAAGAGGAAAAGTCTGAGACGAAAGAAAAAACGCAAAAGGTCGAAGAAAAAAATGATGTAGAAAATAATCCCCTCTCATATGGGATGGTTTTTGTATTGTTCTATGTCATATTTCGATGCTCCATAGCTTTCAAACGAAAGGAGAATGAAAACGCTCAAAATAAATGATACCAATGCCCGATCGGGGATTCGAACCCCGGTAGAAGGCTCCGCAAGCCTTCATGATATCCAAACTACATCAATCGGGCGTGATGTACTCTGAACTATTGACTGCTTTTATTTTTCTTTTTCGTAATTTCTTTTCACAGCTTCGTAGACCTTCTTGATCGGTATTCCCTCTTCATCTGCTATCTCTTTACAGCTCTCGTATTCGGGAGCTACTCTACCTGAAGAGACCTTGGCTTTAGCCGGACCCCATTCTGTCTCCACTTCTTCTATCTCCCTGTCAGCGACGATCCTTCTGATCTCCTGGATCCTCATACCTAAGGTAGAAGTCTCCTGGAATATCGTCTTTATCACGCTGTCAACCTGAGTTTTTCTGCACAGGACCTTGATCTCCCATCCCTCTCTACCTTTTTTGCCCGAAGCGGACAATGTATAGGCATCTAGAGCTTTCTCTCTGATGTTACCTAGTGCGTGCTCCAATTGTTCTGGTGACATATCATCGATGAAGAAAGTGATCTCTTCTACCAACTCATCTAGATTCTCTTTAGTACCGAGGTGAACTCTTAAAGCATTGGGTACTTCCATCTCTCTATCTCCAAAACCAACGCCGACCTTCTCAAGTCCCATGTCAGTAGGTTTAGATTGCTCAGCTAACACCTTCAACAATACAGCTCCTGTAGGAGTGACCAGTTCCCCATCTCTCTCAGTAAATGAAACATCCCAACCTTCCAGTGATCTTTCAGTGGCGGGGACGGGCACTGGTATCTTCCCGTGGGCACATTCTGTATGACCGGTCCCGAAATGTACAGTGGAAGCGTGTATCTTTTCTATATCTAGGTCCTCCACCAACGCAATACTCCCGACTATATCTATTATAGAATCTATCATCCCTACTTCGTGAAGTTCCAATTCATCGAAAGCAACATCATGTATTTCACTCTCAACTTCTCCTAATGACCTGAAAGCTTCGATGCTTTTTTCTCTCACCCTCTCGGGTAGATCAGACTCTTCGATCATGTCGATAACATCGACTATTTTTCTGTGGGGTTGGTCCTGATGCTTAATCTTCAAGTCTTTACCGCTCAAGCCCCTCTCTTCATCAGCTATCTCGATGTGAACATCTTCTAATTCCAATTCATCGATAACATCGTTCAGAAGGCCAGCATCAGCTCCTAGATCGATGAGGCTAGCTAAAAGCATATCACCACTGATGCCGGAGTTAAGATCTAAATAAGCCACTTTACCCATATTATCAATCCTTCAACATATGATGGACGAAAGCCGCGGCTCCGTAACCGTTATCAATATTCACTACAGCGAGTCCTGTCGCACAGCTGTTCAGCATGGTCTCCAATGCTGACCTTCCCTCTCTAGCGACGCCGTACCCCACGCTCGTAGGTATGCCGATCACTGGAGTACCTATCAACCCCGATATTATACCAGGTAACGTGCCGTCCATCCCGGCCGCGACTATCACCGCATCAGCTTTTCTCAATACATCTACGTGCGGTAAAAGCCTGTGGATACCTGCAACACCGACATCATACAATCTCTCCACTTCAAAACCCATCTCTTCCAGGGGAACAGCAGCTTCTTCAGCCACTGGAACATCGGTGGAACCGCCGGTCACCACTACGACTTTTCCTTCGACATCTTGAGATACATCACCGACAACTATAATGTTCGCGTCCTCGCGATACTTTACATCATCTCTTACCGAACTCACTATCTCGTAATCTTCCTCACTAGCTCTAGTGAAAAACCTATCGCCTTCACCAGCCACCTTCTTCAACTGCTTCTCGGACTTTCCCTCTGTGAAGACCGCTTCTGGTAGTCCTTTCCTTATCTCCCTGAAAGTATCAACTTTGGTATCGCCGAAGTCGGTATAAGGTAGATCCAATATCCTTTTCTTCAACTCCTCTTTACCAAGCTCGGAGGATTTGTATTTATCCAAAAGTTCATCTAGTTTATCCATGATTATCCCTGCGAGATCGATCCTGTTCTATAACCTTCTAGGTCTAAAAATACTTTCTCATAACCCTCGTCCTTGAACCAGTCGGTTATCTTCTCCCTATTTTCGAGGATCTTTTCCATATCCTCCGGCCAGACCTCTATCCTGGCTTTTTCGTCAAAGTCCCTGACACGGAGCTGGCGCACACCTAATTCAAATATCTTGTCTTCGAGTCTTTCAACCCTTTTCAATCGTTCTTCGGTCAACTCGGTACCGGTGGGAACTCTACTAGCCAGACAGGCGAATGAAGGACGGTCCCACACATCTCTGCCCCTCCATTTCAATATCTCTCTGATCTCCTCTTCTTCCATACCAGTCTCAAAAAGTGGGGCCTTACCGTACTTTTTCACCGCTTCAAATCCGGGTCGATGGCCTTCGACTTCTGTAGCGTTCGTCCCCTCCAAGATCGTACCTTCCTCGTCTATCGAGACAAACAATTCTCTTTTGCAGTGATAGCACCTATCGGAAGGATTTTCCCTCAAATCTTCATTAGAAAGTTTTGACGTCTCGATCACTTCATATTCGGCTCCTATCTCCTCGGCCCTTGATATCGCTTCTTCGGTCTCCCAGTCAGGGTAGATCACGTCATCGATGATGAAAGCTTTCACATCATCTAGGGCATTCACTGCGGAATCGAGTACGAGAGTGCTGTCCTTTCCTCCTGAGAATGCCACTAGAGCTCTATTTATACCGCTTTTTTCGTACCAATCTAAGAGATCGTTCCACCGGCTCTCTATATCTTTTTCGTCCATATACAATCAAACAACCCCGGTCGCATAAAAAAGATTTGTATCTACTCTAAAGGCCACTTTTCGACTTCTAGCCCATCTGAAGTAGGATAGACCTCCACGCCGAAGCATTCTTCATCAAGAGATGGAAAGATCTCCTCTAAAACCTCCAGAGGACACACCACTCTATCGTTTTCTTCATCGTACCAGATGAACTCGTCAGAGAGATCATATCTCTCTCTGAGCTCTTCAGAAAGCGATTCTGCATCTTCAGATTCGATGATTCCGCGTATCAGTGTGCCTTCCTCGGTCACGATATCGCTCGGTCTAGCGACGTTCTCAGCTCTCCTTTTCATCCTGTTGGTCAGCTGCACTCCGTCTTTGAACGCGAGAGAGCAGTAGTGAAGGTCTACATCCAAATCCATCTCAAGCAGCTCTTTCGCCAATCCTTCGCTTCCAAGTACCGCGGAAGATACATCGCTCTTATGCTTAAACCTTCTCTTCTGCAGCTCTTGGGTATTTGTCGAAGAAAATTCAAGCTCATTTATATTTACGAACTCAACGATCTCACCTAGTTCTTTAAGTAGATGGACCGTCTCATCTTTCACCCCAGGGATACTTGGGATCTCTATACCCAGAGATAGATCAGTATTCTCGTCCACTTCACGGAGCAGTGCCGGGTAATCGGTATTTTCGATCTCGTCCCAATTTTCTACGGGTGGATGGAACCTTATCTCGTCCAAACCGGCCTTATCCAATTGCTTGATCCTTTCAAGATCGGTACTCTGAGTATATAGATGGATATGATGACCTTCTCCGAATCGTCCTTTTAACAATTCTATCATCTCGATCGTCCGTTCAGTGGTTAGTGGATCTCCACCAGTGATACCTGTTCCCGTAGCTCCTATAGCTTCCGCCTCACTTATTATCTCCTCTTCACTCTCCACTTCCTTCTCATCCGCATATAATACGGGCTCATCCTTCTTCTTCTCCGATAGCGGACAGTACCAGCATCTTCCTTGACATTCACCGGTCACCAAAAGGACCATCTTACTACCTCTAGCGCAGTGTTTGCAGCCTTCAGGGAGCTCTCCTTTTACGGCCGATCCTTTCTCCAGCTTTTCTATCCCCATATTGAATAGTGCTCCTATTTAAAGAATACAAATCAACCGTGTCTTATTACTTTTGCTCTTTACGTCCTACTTGATGCTGATATTCATATAGAAAATTTTTTTAGTTCACGATTCAATCTCTATCTATGATATATTTAGGTCCGGGAGGAACTCCCCACGGCGTGAGCAGCACGGAAGACAGCATGAAGTACCTGGCGGAAGAGGGTTTAGATGCGATGGAGGTCCAATTTGTCAGAGGTGCACGCATGAAAGAATCTACCGCCGAAAGTATAGGAGAAAAGGCGGAAAAGTACGATATTTTACTCAGCATCCATGCTCCTTATTACATAAATCTCAACTCTGAGAAAGATGATACGATTGAGAAGAGTAAGGAAAGGATCATGAAAAGTGCTCGACTAGCAGATTCGATGGGCGCTTGGGTGATCACTGTCCACGCAGGTTATTACTCCGGGATGTCAAGCGAAAAGGCGACCGAGATAATAGGTGACGGCGTGGTAGAATGTGCAGAAAAGATCAAAGAAGAAAGTCTAGATGTCAAGATCGGCCTGGAACAGATGGGAAAGGTAAAGAGCTGGGGGACTTTGGATGAGATAGAAAAAGTGACGGAGCGAACGGATGTTGCTGTCCCAGTGCTCGATTTCGCTCACTATCATGCTAGATTTGATGGAGCATTGAAAACAGAAGAAGACTTCAGAGAACTTCTCCAGAATTACGAATCGATACATGACGGACCACTTCACTCTCACTTTTCCTCCATCAAATACACTGACAAAGGAGAAAAGGAACATCTAAATGTTGGTGCCCATGAACCAGATTTTAGAAAACTAGCACCTGTGCTAAAGGAAAAAGATTATGATATAACGGTAATCTGCGAAACTCCTGAGCTTGACCGGGATAGCCTCAAGATGAAAGAGATTTTAGAAAGCTGAGCTGGGAAAATCATCTGGATTTTTCCAGCGACGAAACACCGTCTCTCTTTTCCACTCTATAGACCACATCCGCCAAGTTGACTATCTCGTTCTCATGAGAAACGATGATCACTTGGTCCGCAGAAACTTTGTTTATCACGTCTTTCAGTCTCGTAAGCTGTTCCCTACTGAAGCCGGTCGTGGGCTCGTCTAAAACCAATAGATTGCTCTCAAGTCCGAGTTCTTTTTTGATCATATTGTTGAAAGCCAGTCTATAAGCCAAAGCTACTGAAGTCCTTTCGCCCCCACTTAGATCATCCACCGTGGTCTCGTTGCCCTGAACTGTTACAATGGGCGAAAACTTCTCGTCGAGCCTTGCACTCACATCCGGTTCGTCTAGAATCTCATCGAACCAGCCTCTGAAGAATCTACCGAACTTCGACCTTATCTGGCCTAAACGGTGCTCTTCTATGTTTTTTATAGTTTCTTTGAATTCATCAGAGATCCAAGTCTTGATATCTTTCAATTCCTCCGCTCTTTCCTTGCTGTCCAGTCTCTCCTCGAGTTCAACTTTTTTCTCTTTTATCTCCGCTTCCAATCGCTCTATATCTGAGGAGAGGTTCTTTTTCTTTTCTACGAGCCGGCTTTCTTTCTGGATCAACTCTTCATATCTTTCTTTTACTTTTTCATGTTTTTCCTGTGAATAGTCTTCCTTCAGAGAGTCGAATTCTTCTTCAAGATCCTTTTTATTTTCTTTTAATACCTCGAACTCCTCGCTCTTCTTGTTCTGTTTGCGCATCAATTCTCCCTTTTTCTTCAATCTCTCTTTTATCCCGATGAATTCCTCTTTAAATCTCTCGAGCTCGTTTTTTCTTTCTTTCATTTCCTTGATATCATCTTGGCCGTACTCGAATGACTTGATCTGGTTTTCTAATTCCTCGGTCTTGCTTTCAAGGTCCTCGACCCTTTCTTCGACTTCTTCTTTCTCTTCCAATTCTTTTTTCAGTCTCTTCTTCTCCTTTATTTTATAGTTAAGGTCCTCCTCTTTTTTTTCTATTTCCGAGATTTGTTCTGCTAATTCATCTAAATCTTTTTCTAAACCTTCTCTCTCTTCTTCAAGGGCCTTTTCTTCCTCATTCAAAGATTCCTTTTCCTCTTCCAAATCTTTCAATATCTTCTCTACATGTTCGCTATCTAGAGGCTGTTTACACTTGGGGCACTGTTTCTCACCTTCTAGGCCAGATATTTCCTCCTCCTCGCTCTTGATATCTTTTATCTCCTTCTTTACCGCTCTGATATCCCCCCGTACCTCGCTCAATTTTTCTCTTATCTCCGTTTCTTCTTTTTTGAAATCTTCTAGATCTTCGATCTCCTCTTTTAAACCATCGATCTCATCTACTAATTCTTCCACTTCTTCTTCTTTATCTTCGAGTTCCCCCAATCTTTTCTTTTTGTTATCCAATCTTAGCTCAATATTATTCTTTTTACTCTCTTTCTTACTCTTCTTTTCCACGATGCTTCTAGCTTCTTCCAGCCTTTCTGCCATTTCGTCAAATTCCTTCTTCTTTTCTCTTATCTCATCCAACCTTTCTTCGTCTTCACTTATCCTCTCAAGATCCTCTTCGATCTCTTCAAGGTCCTTTTCAAGCGAACTCAACTTGTCATTTTTTCTTTGAATATCTCTCTGTAGTTCATCTATATCTTCCCTCAATTCCTCTAATTTTTCTCTTTTCACTTCGATATCCTTCTTTTCGTTCCTGCAGGATGTTAACTCTTCGAGAGTTCCTTTTTTTTCCTCTCTCTTCTCATCGAGTTCTTCCTCTCTCTCTTCTAATTCATCTTCGACGTTCTCTATCTTCTCCGCTTTCACCTCCAACTTTCCTATCTCGTTCTTCAAACCGTCTCTCACTATCTTGGTATTTTCAGCGGCTCTTCTGTAGTCCTCTAAGTTGAATACTTTCCTTATGGATTCCAATCTCTCTTCTTCATTCATCGAGAGTATCTCTTTCATCCTTTCCTGCGGAGTATAGATACCCATATGGAAGGTCTCGACCTTCCCGCTAGAAGATTCTCTGAGGCCTAAAAGTTCGTTCACCATCTCTCTCATCTCAGTCCAGGATAGTTCCATCCTCTTGCCGTCGGTCTCCATATAGGAGTCTTTACCCCATCCACTGCTCCTTTCTTTTACAGACCGGTAGGCAAGATATTCCTGTCCATCCACTTCAAATTCTAGTTCAACGGTGGCTTTCTTCGCTCCATGTCTCAATATCTTGTCATAAAAATTCCGCTGTGTAGCCCCAAAAAGGACGAATTCTAAAGCATAGAGTATGGAAGACTTACCGGAACCGATATCCCCCTGAAATAGAAGGACTCCATCCTCAAATTCTATCTCCTGATGTTGGTAACTTCGGATGTTATCGATCACCATCCTGTTCAGTTTCATCTAATACCGCCTCCAAAGTCCGTCAGAGATATCTGTCCGTCTTTCTGTTTCTCTCTTTCTTCTTTTGAATCTTCATCATCTGTATCTTCCTCATGATCCTTGTCTTTCAAGTCTTCTCCGCTTTCCGAGCTGCTTTCATCATACTCATCTCTTTTCTTGATAAGTCCCCATGTTTCGCTCCAGATCCTGTTCTCGTAATCGGTAGTGGTTTCACCTTCTCTCTGCTGGTTTTTCAATACATTCAGCAGATCCTCTTGAAAAGATATGGAGAATACTCCAGAACTATCCGATTCTTCCAAAAGGCGGGATTCCATTTCTTCTTCCTTCCCCTCCTTTATATTCACCCTTTCGATCTCTTTACCCTCTAGTCCTCTCTGATTCAGATAAACGGTTTCAAAACCTCTTTGCTTTAGTGTACGGCGGAGTTCACTGAAGTCTATATCAGAGGGAGAACCACTGGAAAGTGTTCCTGATATTTTGAGCAGGAGTATGTCACCCTGGAGATCTCTTTCCCTGAGTTCTTCCAACTCATCTCTCAGTTCATCTATCTTCAATCCTTCAGCGTCTATATGCTCCTTCCATATTTCCGGTTCCTTAAATGAGACGTATTCAGGTTCCCAATCCTCTACGATATAAAAGCCGCGCTGGTCTCTTTCAAGGTCTGTATAATCCGCTCCAAAAGTCGGACCTGGATAGTATATACCTTTTCCCTCATCATATTCGATCTTCGCGTGGATGTGCCCGCCGGCATAATAAGTGAAGTCGTCTGGGAGAAGAGAAAGTGGAAGACTCCTATCTTCGTGTATCTCTGCTGGCTTGAGTTCTGCAATAGGTGAATGAAAAACGAAAATACTCTCACCCTTTGCTTCAGGAAACTCTAGTTCCTCAAAATAACTGATATCCGTCCTGTTCTTTCTGCCGCTCAATCCTGTTATAGAAACACCGGAGGGGTCTTCCTCGAATTCCAAAACGCCGTCTTCGTCAAGATATTTCACCACTTTCTTGAAAACGCCGGCGCTCGCTAGAACATCTATCAAAGAGGCCCGAGATATCTTGTAATCGTGAGAGCCATAAACTGAATATATATTTATACCTAGTTTACGGGCCTCCATCAGCTTTTTAACAGCTCGGTCTACGATCTCCATATCCGGATGTGGGTTATGAAATAGATCGCCCGCTATGATTATGAAGTCGACATCTCTCTGTTCGCTTATATCTATGGCTTTTTCAAAAGCCTTCAGATTGTAATCTCGGAGAACCTGGTCTCTAGAGAACGCGCCAAGATGACAATCAGCGATATGGGCGAACTTTACCATGCCGCTTCATAACTCACATATCGGTTTATAGTCTTTACCACAGGAGAGGGGAGCGAAAGTGGGGTGAAGGGATAATACTAAATTATTCATCCCGAATAACCATTTGATGTTTTGGCTCTCTTATCTTATAATTGCGATAATCTTCGCAGGGTTGATATACGCCTTCAGGTCCGATATGTACCTGACTCAGGTCTTGATAATAATCAATATGATCATATTTATCTTGATGCTCGCCGGTGAGATGTATCTTGCCGGAATTTATAATACGGTGATCCTAGATTTGGCAGGACGAGCGATATTCGTAGGAGATCCTGAGCTATTGTTGGTTCGTGGACACACATTTTTAACGATGATGTTCATACATGGTGGGATAATGCATATCTTCGGCAACATCATAATTCTCTTTTTCATAGGGATACCGTTAGAAGATAGAGTGGGAAAAAAGTGGACTTTCCTATTTTATATAATTGCAGGTTTGATCGCCACGCTAGGGCAGTATCTTTTTACCTGGCTTCAGTTCGCTTTTGGTGGCGCACCTTTTGATGTGCTTACCACACCAAATCTAGGTGCATCAGGCGCAGTCTTCGGTATCATGGGGTCCCTAGTATTTCTCTTTCCAAGAGATAAGATAACAATGATAATCCCACCTCTTATCCTACCTAGAGTGAGGGTGGACCTAGCGGTCGGAGCTTTCATAATGATCCAGACCGGTATCGCTTTATTTACGGGATTAGGTAACACGGCTCACGCCGCACATTTTACCGGTTTAGCTGGTGGAATAATCCTCGCATATTATGCAAAGAAGGCCGGTATAGTAGAAAAAGAGAAAGGCCCTATAAGGGATTACACAAAATTGAAAAAGTTAGTTGATAACGAAGAGAAAGAAAAAATTTATCAAAAAATCATAGATGCTGACGAGAGAGACGTGAAAGAGGCATGGTCGGATCATCTGATCAAAAAATCTCATTGCCCAAAATGCGGTAGAGATTTTAATAACGATGGGTGTGAATGCGGTTTCGAGGTATGGGAAGATTAATATACTTCTCATCCTAAAACACAGGTGATATAATAGGGTGTCAAAAGATGAAAGTTCCCGATTCATACTATCTGCAGTGTCCTGTTTGCGAGAGAGAAACCCTTCATGAAATCCTAAAGGGCGAAATAGGGACCAAAGGCGAAGAAGTGACCATCGACGGAGTGGTGAAATGCGAAGAGTGCGGAAATACAAGACATAAAACTATCAGAGAAAAAAAAGCTATCGATGTCCCGATCGTGGTCAGCTGGAAAGGTGAATCCGAAAAGGATCACATCTCTCTTTATCCCGAGGAATGGGTGCATAAAGGTGACAACCTGATACTTGACGGGACCACCGTAAAGATAACCTCGATAGAACAGGAAGAAGGCAGAACTGATTCATCCAAAGTTGAAGATATTAAGAACCTCTGGGCAAAAAAACATGAAAAGGTCAGGGTCAAATTCACCGTTCACAAGGGGAGGAGCAGCGCTTCAGAAGTCAGAGAGGTCGTGCCTGAAGAAGAGTTCTACGTCAATGATAGGGTAGAAATAGACGGGAACGAAGCTGTGATACACAAGATAATGACAGACGAAGAGGTAAAAACTAAGGGAAAAGCTATAGCAGAGAATATAAAAAGGATATATGCTAAGAGGATCAGATAATCAAAGACCAAAATTTTAAAATATTTCATCAGAAATCAATCAAGTCCTAAAAATAGTAAGAGGAGGTAAGACATATGGATGATGAAAACACAGTTTTTATCGGAAAGAAGGAAACCATGAACTATGTTATGGCAGTGGTCACCCAGTTCAAAGAGGGATCCGACGAAGTGATCATAAAGGCCCGTGGAAGAGCTATCAGTAAGGCAGTCGACGTGGCCGAGATAACTAAAAATAGGTTTCTCCCCGATGCTGATATAAAAGCTATAATAACTGAAACGGAAAAGATCCCGATCGACGAAGAAGAAGGTGAAACTACCAACGTATCTTCCATCGAGATCACCTTGGAATTATAACTTCGTCCCTTACCCTTTACTTTCTCCTTTCATCGATAATATTAAAATAATGTCAACATATCCTTAAATATGTCAACAATTCAAGACCTGACCGAGGAGGCCAATGAGTTCAGGGATCAAAGAGGATGGAAGAAATACCACACTCCTAAAGATATTGCGATCTCTATATCGTTAGAAGCTTCCGAACTGCTTGAACTTTTTCAGTGGAAAGATGATTCACTTGAAAATGTAGAGAGAGACCATCTCAGTGAGGAAATGGCAGATATCTTTATCTATCTTCTTTTCCTTTCAGACGTGACCGATATAAACCTTGAAAAAGCGGTGAGAGACAAGTTAGAGAAGAATAAAAAGAAATATCCCTCTGATGAGGATCATTTTGACTAGGGTTAAAAAAATAAAAATATAAAAAGTGGTTTAGAAGAGCTTGTTTACTTATTCTGTATGAACTTCGATACGTACGGACTGACCCCTGGCTTGTCCCTTCTGTAGTGTCCAGACGGATTTCCGTTCAAAAGTTCCTCGAACCATGCTTCGTGTTCTGTCTCCTCGTGAAGGATCGCCGCTGATAACTCGTAGGTCCTTGGATCCTTTCCATGAGTCATCTTGCAGATCTGAGTGTAAACTCCCACAGCGCATCTTTCCGCACCCAGTAACACTTCTAATATGTTCTCCGTTGTAGGATCGTCGGGAAGTTTTGCATCTTCACATGCCGCTCTATTGGCAAATTCTCTGATATCATTAGGTATCTCCCCACCCAACTCATATATACGGGGCAATAGTGCTTCGAAGTGATTCCTGTCTTCTAGTCTTGCGTCTTCGGCTATCTCTTTGATACTTTCCCCTTCCATACCTGTGCAGTTGTTTCTAAGGACGGTGTAATAATAGTAAGTCGTGAATTCAGCTGCAGCTGCATCTACAAGCTTCTCTTTCAGTTCATCTACATCGATCCCCGCTTCTTCTATCAATTCTACATTTCTTCGCGAAATAGTTCTCACCCAATTACCTAAATGTAATAGTATTAAATAAACTTTACGAATTAATTATTATTGTTTTCTTAAATAGAACAATATATTACGATATTCGAGCTTTTTTTTGCGATTTATTTGGAAACGTCTCAGTTGTGATCGGGATAGAATCCTTCAAAAAATATATCTAATCATTCTAGCATACGAATATCGTATGTCTTCAGAAGAAAAAGAATGGCCTGACTTCAGATTCACCTTGGAGGAACTAGCAGGAGCAGTAGGAGATTACGGGACTCTTCTTCCTATAGTTTTAGGAGTCGCAGTAGTTACTGAGATGAACCTGGGCCATATCTTACTGTTCTTTTCTATATGGTACATCTTTACAGGCCTTTACTACAGGAAGCCAGTACCCGTCGAACCCATGAAGGCTATAGGGGCGATAATCATAGCCGGTCAGTTCACCCAAACTGAGATAGCAGCTACCGGTATAGTCTTAGGTCTCTTTTTCCTAATGTTAGGGTTTTTAGGAGGTATGAAGCTTATAGAAGAAAAGATACCGCAGAGCATCATCAGAGGAGTTCAATTGGGACTCGCCCTTATACTCTTAGAGACATCTTTAGACTTTCTGATAACTGACTACACGATTTCTTTTTTCTCTATAGCGATTATAGTTTCATTTTTTGCCGTTAAACAATTCAAAGAAATACCCGATGTTTCTTCCTTGATAGTTTTAGCTTTAGGCTTCATCATAGGTGTCTCAACTCACGGTTTCCCCCCTATAGAACTGATGCCGATTCCTTCAATTCTGATCCCTGATCTGCAGGATTTCTTCACAGGGACTTATCTTTTAGCGCTACCCCAGATCCCGCTCACCGTTACCAACTCGATCCTTGCGACCTCTCTTTTGATGAGTGATCTATTCAGAAAAAAACTTGATCCCGACAAACTTTCCAAAACGATAGGATTGATGAACATAGTCTCGACACCTCTCAGTGGCTTTCCGATGTGTCACGGATCAGGAGGTCTAGCAGCTCAATATAGGTATGGTGCTAGAACTGGGGGCTCTAACATCCTGAGTGGAGTTATACTTCTGTTTATAGCCTTCGGCTTTGCCAGTGCAGCGTTCGTTAATATTTTGCCCATGGCCATCTTTGGGGCGCTTCTAGTTTTCGTAGCAGTAGAGCTTGGAAAGCACTCTTTCAAAACTGAATCCTATCTGATCACGATCATCGTAGCAGTTTTATCTCTTTTAGCAAATATAACCATTGGATTCATCGCTGGTCTAGGGGTTTATTATCTCATAAAGATTTTAAGTAAGAGTGGATGATCCGGATACGCAAGATTTATTAATTCTTAATCCATGGCTGATTCCAGATAGAGTTAAAAAAGGTGAAATTATGTCAGGACATTGGGGAAAATTGTTGAGGATAGATCTGGGCGACGGCAGTGCTCAGGAAGAAGAACTTTCTGAAGACTTCTTGAAGAAATTCATAGGAGGCGCCGGTTTTACTACGAAAATACTATATGATGAAGTTGGAGAGGACGTTGAGCCTCTCTCCGAAGAGAACAAGCTGATAATGGCACCCGGCCTCTTGGTCGGTCCGAAAGTACCCACGGGATCAAAGACCGCCTTCGGATTCAAAAGTCCACTTACTGGCGGTTACGGTAAGTCCATCGTCGGGGGTAAATTGGGCGATGAGCTCAAGAAAGCTGGCTACGATGCTCTTATCATAGAAGGTAAAGCGGATGAACGTTCGGTAGTGATTATAGATGACGGAGAAGTGAAATTGGAAGAAGCCGAAGATATGTGGGGCAAAGATACCCATGAAGCTGGCGACGTGATAAAAGAAAAATACGATGATGTCGAGACCGCAGTTATCGGACCCGCCGGTGAAGAACTCTCAAAGATCTCGCTCGTAGAATGTAATGAAAGACAGGCTGGAAGAGGCGGTATCGGTGCGGTCATGGGTTCTAAAAACTTGAAAGGTATAGGTATCAGAGGATCTAAAGATTATCCGATACATGACAAAGATAAATTGGACGAACTCATCTCCGAATACAGGAAAGAGACACAAGAACAAGGCAAAACCGATATGGAGTACGGTTCCGGAGAAGCTCTACACCCGCTGAACGTGGAGATAGGGGCTTTCCCGGTCAAGAACTGGGAAGCCGGGTATTTCAAAGAGGCTTATGAAGAACTGGAAGATCCAGAAGCTGGTAGGATAGATATAGATCCTAGGAAATGGACGGAGGAATATAGAGATGGTAGAAGACCCTGTCCTTATTGTACAAAACCCTGCAGCCAGTACTTTAAAGCTGAAGATACGCCGTATGGCGATATAGGAATAGATGGACCAGAATACGAAACTCAATACTCATTAGGTGGAAACTGCGGTGTAGACGATGTTGAAGCAGTTGCAAAGGCTAACGAACTCTGTGATAAACTGGGCCTAGATACCATTTCAGCAGGAGTGACAATTGCATGGGCTATGGAGGCCTATGAAAAGGGATTATTGGAGACTGACTTGGACCTAGAATTCGGGAACGCCGAAGCGATGATAGAAGCCGTTAGAAGGATGGGTAAGAAAGAAGGTGAACTCGGTGAAATGCTTTACAACGGTGTGAAAGAAGCCGCTAAGAAACTAGGTCAAGGTTCTGAAGAATTCGCTATCCACATGAAAGGTATGGAACCCCCGGGATACGAGGCTAGAGGTATGTTCGGAATGGGACTCGCTATGGGTGTTGCTCCTAGAGGGGGAGATCACCTCACTTCTTGCGCTTACGCCTTGGACTACGGTGGTAGTTTCTGGTATTTTGACGACTACAAGAGAAGAGACGTGGTTTCTAAAGGATTCCCACTAAAGATGATGGAAGACCTGATGATGATATTCGATATGACTGGGATATGCAAGTTCTCAAGAGGTATATATCTAGACAAAAATCAGGTCGGTTTGGTCAATGCGATCACAGGATGGGATGTGACCAACGGAGAGTTATTGAGAGCTGGTGAGAGAGGCCATAACGTTGCGAAGGCTTACAATGTGAGAGAAGGATTCCAGAGAGAAGACGACTACCTGCCTGAAAGGGTATATAGAGAAGAGGTCCCCTATGGTCCAAACGAAGGAGCACGCATCAAACCAAGGGATTATGAGGAAGCATTGAACCGATACTATATGGCTAGAGGTTGGAGTCTCGAAGGCATTCCAACAAAAGGAAAACTTGAAGACCTAGACCTTACCGATGTTGCGGAAGAAGTAGGTGCTACAAAACAGTAAACCTTTACTAAAACACCTTTTCTTTTTTTGCCATCCTCAAAATTTCTAAAAATATTCATCCTACAACGTATTGAAAGATATTTCCAAGTGTATAAGTCAGACCAATAGCTACGAATATCGCTGATATCCAAGCTCCAGAGGTTAACACTATCTTTCTCTTCCCTACACTCCAGCCACTTATAACCATCCCACTTCCTATGATCGATGCAATTATGGCCTGGCCGAAAGAGATCGGAACGCCGATAAAAACTCCGATTTGAGCGAGGATCGCTGCCGTTGCTAAAGCCGAAACCGACCTTCTTGGCCCGAGATTGGAATATTCGAATGTAACAGCCTCGATTATTTTAGGGGACAAAACCCAAGCACCGATAAGAATCGAAAAACCTCCGAGAGGCAATAGCCAAAAAAGCTCAAATCCCATCCCCATCAAAGGGCCAACTGCCTTTCCTACGGAGTTTGCACCAGCGGTATAGGCCACGAAGAGTCCTAATAATAGGGTCGCATAGTGGATGGATTTCTTAGATCCTTCCTTGGAAACATACTTTTTAAGCAACCTGGCTATCGAATAGGCAATTATAACAGCCAAAATTGGCACAAGAGCCCAGTAACCCACTATCTTTTGGATTGTTACCCATTCCACACTAACCCCAAAACTGAAGGCACTCCCGATAACCGATCCAACGACAGTAAAGGCAGTCGGCATAGGATACTTCGTTAAGACACTTATTATTACAAGTACAGGAGCCACGATCAGTATGCTAAGTGCCTGAAGTGGCTGTATATCTCCGAATATCATCTTGGAACCCACTGTTGAGGCCACATTACCCCCTTGGACCACTGCTCCTAGACAGGCAGCTATACCTGCAAGCAGAGCTGATTTCAGGACCCCGATGTTTCTAGAAAAGGTAACTGGACCAAAAGCCGGAGGAACAGCTGACGCGCCTATAGATATGCCCATGAAAACAGATGCGATGAATGTGAAAAATATTAGGAAGTCTATCATTTTCCCTTTTCCCTAAGACCTCTTTTGATGGTTTTCCTTAGTTCATCATCGGGTATATTAACGGTCAGTAGATAATGGTCATCATCCTTTTCTTCCAAGTTTATGGAAAGGTGCTCGGTGTCAAAATAGTAGGGATTGAGTTTCAGCATCACTTGTTCGTAAATTGCTTCCTCCATCTTTCGGAGCGATTCTATAGACTTGGAGCCGATCAGACGGTTAATACTTTTTGATGCGTCTTTCAATTCGGCTGATGGAGATTTATTTTCTTCTGTACCTTTGATTTCCTTCTTTTTATCAGGAGGGGCAGTATTTTCCTCAGTTCTATCGACATTTTTTTGAGATTTCTTTGACTTGTTGTTTATTAGATTATTCATACCTTTAGAAGCGTTGTCTTTCAATTCTACAATAGCTGATTTTCCTTTGTCTTTAGCCCCATTTATGCCCTTTTTAACTTTCTTACCTGCTGATTTAAGTTCTTCGTTTGTTCCCTTGAAGTCCTTCTCTACACCTTTCTTTTTGATCGCGGCTTGTTCGGCCGTTCTTTTAGAGAGATCTTTTTCATCTTCTTCTTCTCGAGGACGCCATTTGTTGTAACCTTCTATTGAATCATCCATGTTTTCAGCTGTGTCTTCCTTCTCATAACTCTCTTTCAGTATCCTCTCTAAATCCCTTGCAAACCCACATATTTCCTCCCAGTTCCCTTCAATCCTTATACCAGAATGTGTGGTTTTCTGCTTTTGTTTACTCATCATTGCTCAATGGTAAAATAATGTTATAAAAAGATTTCGATTTGTATTGGTTTATTAACCGAAAAGGGGGTCGAAAAATTTATCATATCTCGAAATGAATTTTACTAAGCACATCTAATAAACATGGTATCTCGCCACTAAAAAGTCACCCCAACATCTTTTTATATCATCCATGTTTCAAATCATTGTGAATTTGAACCCAAGAAAAGGTAAACATGGCTGAAGATATCGAAGAGGAAATCAAGAAAATCGAGGAAGAGATCCGCGAAACCCCCTATAATAAATCCACGGAGCAGCATATAGGCCGTTTGAAGGCAAAGGTAGCTAAACTGAAGGAAAAAAAAGAGAAAAGGGAAAAAGGAAAATCGGAAAGTGGTGGAGGGTACGACATAAAGAAGGAAGGCGACGCGACGGTAGCTTTGGTAGGTCTCCCAAGCGTTGGTAAAAGTACACTTCTCAATAAACTCACAAATGCAGAAAGCAAAGTCGCGAACTATCATTTCACAACTCTAGACGTGATACCAGGGATAATGGAGCACAACGGGGCAGAAATACAACTTTTAGATCTCCCCGGTCTTGTCGAGGGCGCTTCAAAAGGAAAAGGAAGAGGTAGAGAGATCTTATCGGTTATAAGGAACGTCGATCTGATAATAATCATCGGAGACATATATAGAAGAGACATAAATAAGATCGAGGAAGAATTGCGCTCTCACGGCATAAGGCTGAATCAGGAACCTCCTGATATCAAGATAAAAGAAAAAGATAGGGACGGTATCAAGATAAACACCACCGTCGAACTAAACAACATAAGAAAAGAGACTATAATGGACATACTGAGAGAGTTCGACTATGTTAATGCTGACGTAGTTATAAGAAGCGATATAGACGATCAAGAACTGATCGATTTTCTGAGTAACAACAGGGTCTATCTTCCATCTTTTCCGATAATTAACAAGACAGACCTGATAGATGAGGAAGCTAAAAAAGATCTACAAGATGAATTAGGAGACCGCGAACCTCTGTTGATATCCGCCGAAGAAGGATTGGGCATTCAAGAAGTCAAGCAGAGGATCTTTGACGAGTTGGATTTCATCCGAGTGTTTCTCAGACCCCAGGGCGAGAAAGCTGACGATGAACCGATGGTGATCAAAAAAGGGAGTACTGTGGAAAACATATGTAAGAAACTGCATAGTGATTTTCTTGAAAATTTCAGATATGCAAGGATCTGGGGGCCCACCGCGAAGTTCCCGAAGCAAAAAGTAGGTCTAGATCATGAACTAGCGGAAGGAGATACCGTCAGGATCATCACCAAATAAGTTATATTGTACTTATTTTCTTGATAAACTTACCTATGAAAGAGATAATATCAAAAGCGATGAGCTCAGGGTTAGATTTTTCGCAGAAGGGTGTCCTGAAATCTTTCCTCTACAAAATGGATATCGACGAAGAGACCTACGATCGCGTATATGTTCAGATCAAGAATAATGCGATGAAAGATAAAGTCTCGAAGATACCTTTTAAAGACAGGATGGTGATGGTGCCTCAGTGTTTGAGAGATCCTGAAAATTGCGAAGCTGAATTGGGTGAATGGGGTCATGAGTGTAACAGATGCGGGAAATGCGATGTAGATAAAATCATGGAGATCGCAGAAGACCTCGGATACGGTGGTGTATATATCGTGCCGGGTTCCAGTATGGCCAAAAAACTACTGAAGAAGAAAAACTATGGGGCTGTGGTTGCTGTAGCTTGCCATTCGGAACTTGTAGAAGGTTTTGAAGCCGCACATGTTTTTAACGTGCTTGCTCAGGGCATACCTCTCAAAAAAGAAGGGTGTGTCAACACGGAGGCTGATCTTAGAGAAATCAAAGAAAAGCTGAGGATCCGGAAGGAGTAAATATGATATTATGATCCAAGAACTTCCCGTTATCAGCGTGGTCGGTGATTCCGACTCTGGTAAGACCGAGCTCATCTGTCAGTTGATCGAAGAGCTCAGAGGATCAGGCTATGATGTGGCGACGATAAAGCATACCAGAGGTGATTTCAGCATCGATACTGAAGATAAAGATACATGGAAACATTCTAAAGCCGGTGCGGAGCTAGTTGTCTTTTCCAGTCCAGAGGAATCCGACTTCTTATACCAACGCTCCTTAGAACTGGAAGAACTGGTATCACACATCGAAGAATTCGGGGATCATGACCTAGTGCTGGTAGAGGGTATGAAAGAAGAGGACATACCCAAGATAAGCGTTGGAGAAGGATTTGAAGATGAATCGGGGATGCATTATTCTGGAGATATGGAGACGATCCTAGATTATATAGAGAGAAAAATTGAATTGCATAATATACTCATAGAGCTGGCCGGTCAGGACTGCGGGGAGTGCGGATATCCGAGCTGTGAAGAGCTCGCAGAATCGATATTAGAAGGTGAAAATTCAATCGATGACTGTCAAAAACTCGAGAATACAGAAACTGTTAAACTTTGGATAAATGGAGAAAGTGTTTCTTTAGGGAGATTTCCTGCTAATATGGTCGAAAAGACTATCAGAGGGATGCTCAGTTCCCTAAAAGGCATCGAGGGCGACGAAAACGATATCGAGATCGAGATAGATGAGAGGTAGGTATAGAATGGAAGTCATCGGGGTAAAGATATCTGAAACGAAAGATTCTAAAGATATATTTGAAGATATAGAGTGCTTCAGAGAACAAACTGAAACTTTCGTACAGATCTTCGATCATTCAAAAGTTGTATCTAAAGATCATCTTTTGTGGGCTCACCAAAAGGCTGAAGAGAATTTTGAAGAAAAAACAAATCGAGCCGATAATATCGAGATTGAAACTTTACTTTGGTCTTCAGGTGAGTGGCAGATCAAGGATGCGATCGATAAGATGGGGATCGAAGATAGGGACAGAAGAGCTGTTGTCCTTTTAGATTCAAGTCCGCAGAAATTCATCGATTTCATGAGTTGGGAAAGAGACGATTCCATATTGGAAGTTAGTGAGGAAAAACTGAAAGCATTTGGAATAGATGAGAAAGAGATCGAATCTGTGGATTCCCCTGAAGATCTCGTATTCGAAAAGATGGCTACATCCATACTGTGAAAAAGGAAAAAAGAGAAAAAAGGTTTTTATTCTTCTACTTCTTCGAACCTATCTTCTAGATCGTCCATCACGTCTGGTAGGGTCGTGTATTCCATCTCTTCCAGAGGGAGTCTGTGAGGTTCGAACGGTCCGTGTCTCCTCATGTAATCAGCAGTCTCCGCGGACTTCTCTCTAACGGTGTCGAATGCGGGATCATCGAAAAGATCAGCGGGCTCGTCAAATTTACCGTTCTTCAGCTGTGTACCAAGTGCCATCACCCTGGGCGGGCCATCGAATCTAGTGCACTGAGAGTCCTTTTCACCTACGGGCATTATAGGCCCGTTATGACTTCCTCTCATCCATCCAGAAACCAAGTATGGATGAGCGAAAGGTTCTAGAACTTCTCCTAGAGCGGGGAGTCCGGACTGGGCTCTCACAACAGCTACCGGGTCGTCTTTGCCTACGTACTCTCCTGCTACCTGGTACAATTTTTCTGTACTCACCGCAGCTACGGGTTCATCTTCCGGTAACTTGCTCTCTTTCTTCGGATAGACTTTCTTGATCACGAATCTTCCTTTAGCTCCTAGAAGTGCCAGCATATCGTATAGTTCTTCAGGGGTCTCCATCATTATCTTCTCGTTCTTTTTGATGTCCCATATCTCGAATCTGAAACCGATATGGAGTGAAGGGTCTATAACCAGACCGGCAGTGTTGAATGGATCGGCAAAGATCTTGAATATAGGGTAATTGAACGCACCGGGCTCAGTCTTATCCATAAGGAAAGCTACTACAGGTTCCGCTTTTCTTGCCGTGAATTCCATCTCGGCTATCCCGGGACCCATACCTCTCACGTTTCCTGAGAACGCGTCGGAGAGAAGGTCCTGTCCAGCGCCGTAAAGCCCCAGTTCTTTAGCCTTTTCCGTTGCTTCCTGGAAAGTGTCCCAGGCGAGCGAATGTATCTCTTCTGAGTCTTCACCCTTTCTGTGGGTCATCAGAAGTTCAAGATCGTCCCCGCAGTGTGTCACGTAGTAATCTTCTAGAACATCTGAATACGCGAGTTTTTTCTCCGCCACTTCCATCAGATCATCGTGTACTCTGGAATGTCCGGGGTATCCACCGACATCGGCCTTTATGATACTAAATGTTATCTTGCTCATCTATACACCTCAATTGTCTCTATAGAGACACTAAATAAAAGATTATCGATTTAGGCGGACCAAAAGTGAAAATGTTTTAAGGGAAAAACAGGATTTTAGAATATATGAACTCAGAATTTATCGAAGACTACTCCTTCGGTAAGATAGTGATCGACGGTGAACGTTACACCGATGATGTGATTCTTCTAGGAGAAAAAGTGATAGATGGTTGGTGGAGGGAGAGAGGGCACAGAGTGAACAAAGATGATCTCGGTAAAATTGTGAGGTTCGATCCAGATATTTTGATAATAGGAACCGGTAGTTCAGGACGGATGAAGGTACCTTCTAGTCTATCCAGTAAATTTGAGTTTGAAATGGAATCGTATCCGACTCGGCAGGCATGTGAGAGATATAATGAGTTACTGCAGCAAGATAAGAAGATCGCTGGGGGTTTCCATCTGACATGTTGAAGATAGAGGGCACTGAATTTGGTGAAGTCACCGTGAACGGTGAAAAATACGATCATGATATCGTAGCATTTCCAAATGAGGTGATCGAGAGGAAAAAATGGATCACTAAAGATAAGCACGGAACCAGTCACAGGTTTACCAGGGATGAGATGGAAGAGTACATAGAGGGAGCGGGTCATGAGGCGATAGATGAAGTGATCGTTGGGACCGGTCAGTACGGTAAGTTGGGCTTGCTTCCGGAGACTAGAGAATACCTTGAACAAAAAGACATCTCCTATAAAGAGAAAAAGACGCCCGAACTTGTCGGTCGAGATATCGATGAAAGTGAAACTATGACGATAATCCACGTTACCTGCTAGATCATACCGTGTTCTTCTACACCCTTTTCGACTTCGTTCAGAAATTCCTCCGTCCCTTCTGGTTTTTCCGTCACTGAGCTGACACTAACGAATATGATCAGGGTGATCAGCAGTCCCCAAAAAGAAGGCCACCACCCGAGCGGATAATAAGCCGGTCCAGCGATATACATAGATGTGGTGATGATCCCACCGACAACCATGCTCGATAAAGCCCCTTCGGTCGTCGAACCTTTCCAGAAGAACGAACCGATGATCGTAGGAGCCATCACCAGTAAGCCGCCTGAAGCCATGCTCGATAGAACCGCTATCATGTTCAATCTAAGGTTCGCGAAAAATATACAGCTCAGAAGTATAAGGATGATGATGATCTTACCGAAATAGACTTCTATCTTTTCAGAAATACCCGGTTTAAAACCTTTAACAAGGTCTCTAGAGCCGAGTGAGCTGAGTGTGAGCGTTATAGAACTCAAAGTGGAAGTGGCGGCTGCAAATATGCTTACGAAAACGACCAAAGCTAGAACAACAGGCACGTTACCCAAGAGGACGGGCATCGCACTGTCGGGATCAGCTCCAACTTCAAGGCCGGTTCCAGCTATAGAGAAACCCAATAGCGTTGTTATCACCGTATAAACAAGGGCGAAAATCGAGAAATAGATTATCATCCTTTTTACGCTCTTCACAGAATCAGAAACGAACATCCTCTGAGATACCTGGGGATTGGTGAGAGCGAAGAAGGCCCAAGGTAAAGTAAGTCCTATGAACATGCTGAAATCCCAATTTAGTGTGAGAAGCTGAGAGTGTTCCGTAGTTATCTCAGTTACGAAACCGGCGGGTCCGCCGAAAAAGTGATAGAATACGAATATCACCAGAAGGATGCTGGCTCCCAGCATGATCAAGGCCTGAAAGGCGTCCGTCCAGGAGACCGACCTCATGCCCGCCCAGAACGCACTTATACCGCTGAAACCCGCGACGAGCAGAACGCCGATTAGGTACAGGCTGGAAATGGTGACTCCGAAGACCTCGAAAGCGGGAAGAGAAACTGATGCCATGCCTTCGATCAGGAAACCTATACCCATCATCTGGGCCGAAGCATAAGGGATGAGCATGGTGAGACAGATGATCGATGAAACGATGCCGACCCACCTGCTGTTATACCTCTTAGCCATCAATTCCGGCGGTGTGATTATATCGTATTTCTTCCCAGCGATCCAAAATCTTGGAGCGAATATTATCAATAATAGTATAGTAAAGACGATATATATCATCTCGAAACCTACAGCACCAACTCCCGTACTGTAGGTCAGACCCACTAGACCAACCATCATGAACGCACTAAAAGTCGTCGCGCTGTAAGTCATGCCGGAGATGAAACCGCTCAGTTTCCTGTTCGCTAGGAAGAAATCAGGCATGCCTTCCCCGACATATTTTCTGGCCTTATATGCGATGACCACTCCCAGGAAAAACCATATCGCCAGTGCGATCGCTATATAGATCGGACTCATCTGTTCTCACCCCAGTCTCTGAGGTGGATGAAACCGATCATTATGGTTATAAGAGCTAAAAGAGTCCAGTAGAGATAACTGGCCCAAAAACTCGCTATATCTCCTAGGAAAGTATAAGGTACTCCCACGCTCAATAAAGCCATGATCACCGCTATTATGCCCAGAGTCTTTATCTTCACTCTATCACTTATATTATGAATAGGACTAACCCCAATAATTATTTAAATATATTGATACCAAGGTCGAAGATACCTACTTGATGATAGGCAGAATCTTAAAATAATTTACATCACCATTAGGTTCGTCTTCGACCTTCTTTAGACAGGAGCGATACTACCTCGTCTACGTCGTACAATTTGAGATCCTCACGCTCTTCAGCAGCCTCGGCTACCTCACTCAGCACTTCGACGATAGCGTCCCAGACCTGCCCGAGCGCGTCCAGCACCGTATCTATCGCTCCATTCATCTCTTCCTCCACTTGTACTTCGTTGCCGGCCTGGTCTTTGCTGGGCAGAAAGTATCGGTCCAAATGTGACTAGATGAAATCATCTGAATTATCAACAAAAAGACATTCAAAGTCGCTCTTCTCGACATCCTCGGCCAACCTATTTCCTCTGGATTCTAGGTGTATAAATGATAGCGAATAAAATACTTTCGGACCCGATTAGCGATCATATATAGAATCCCTACATAATTGTTATATGAGACATATAATCATTATATATTGGTAAGATGTCAACAACGATCCAGATAGAGAAAGAAACGAGAGAAAGGCTGAAAAGATTTGGACATAAAGGAGAATCCTATGACGAGATAATAGAGCGGTTGATGAACTACTGCGACGAATTGGACATGGAGGAGTTCATAGAGGCAAGGTGGAAAAGACTCCAGGAAGAAAAAGATGAATATCTCTCAGTGGACGAGATATAGATGAAAGTAGTTATACATCCAAGGGTTCAGAAATACATTGAAAATGATAGAGAAATAAAAACTCCTTCCATCCTCAAAAATAAAAAATTTTCTGCGGATAGTGGGAAAAAGAAAGACTGGTCAAACATCTAAAAAGATTGGCTGATGGTCCGTATAACAGTAGGAGTGGTGCCGATATCAAGAAATTAAAAGGAAAAAAACATGATATGTATAGATTGGGGATCGGGGGTCATCGATTCGAGTATTTTGTCGAAGAGGGAAAAGTCTGGATCGATGAAGCTTTTCAGAGAGGGAGAGGGTATAGATGAGGTCATACTGCTTAGAAATTTTTTCTATGAACACATACCGGAATCTATATGTGACTGGATAAAGTCGTCTGTATTGTCAAAAAAAGGAGTAGAAGCCTCACGCTTCACAACTCTCTCTGCCAATCTTCGGCCTCCGGAGTCATATTGATATTTCTTAATAGAATAAAATGATTACGGAAAATATGCAGGGATTCTACCTTACTAACCAGGTAGTTCTATATGATCATCGAGAGCTGTTTTTACGAGGATAGGAACCAAAGACCCCAACACTCATTTAATAACTGTGACTCAAGATACGGATTCGGTAAGTTCGAAAGGTCTTCCTAAGATTTAACGAAATGATTCCTCAGAGTCCCTATCCCTTCGATCTCTATCTCCACCTCATCTCCGTCTTCTATCGGGCTTACTCCGGAAGGTGTTCCAGTAGAGATTATATCGCCTCTCTCCAGGGTTATGTAAGTCGTTATCTCCTCGATCAATTCGGGTACCGAGAAGGCGAGTTGATCTATCGTAGATCGTTGTTTGACTTCGCCATTAACCACCGCTTTTATCTCAGCGTCTTCAGGCACGTGATTTTTCTCAGCAACTACAGGACCGATAGGAGCGGCCTTATCGAAGGCTTTACCTCTCACCCAGTTCTGCTCCACTCTCTGATCGTCTCTATTCGAAAGATCGTTGACGCAGGTGAAACCCATCACGTGATCCATCGCTTCCGAACGATCGACACCTTTACATCTCTCTCCGATGACCACGCCCAGCTCGGCCTCATGGTCTATACGTTCTTTTCCCGCCAAAAGTTCGATGGTCTCCTGGTGAGACGCTACGGTATTAGGGGTCTTCAAAAACAACTTTGGTCTTTCGGGGATCTCTTTCCCAGTCTCCTCTGCATGATCCTGATAGTTCAATCCTATACATACGAGTTTGGACGGCTTCACCGGAGGGAGTATCTCCACTTCATCACATCTGTAGATGTTGTCCTCGTGCTCTATCTCGCCACCTTTCATCTCCCCGTGAAGTACCGAGCCGTCTTCATCTCTAAATCTGATCCGTCGCATGTATTTCGTAGTAGAGAAAATCATATAAATATTTCTTCACGAAAGATCAGCCTTTTTCAGCTTCTACATAGTTGTTGCCGTTAGAGTGATAAGCCTCCAACACTTCAAGACCGCTTTTCTTGACGTCCTCTTCAAGCTCATCCAGCTTATAAAGGTGATAGAACCTGTCTACGATCTCACCGCCTTCTCGGTGCCAGGGAACTATCACCTCTCGCTCGTCTTCCCCTAAATCCCATCTATCGTTCTCTCTCGCCCAGCTCGAAACCAATATCTTCCCTCCTTCTTTCAGCACTCTCTTCGACTCTTTTAGGCTCTTGACCCTTCCCTCCTTCAGATGATGGATCGTAGCGATATATATCGCATCATCGAAGCTTTCATCTTTGAACGGAATTGACTTGACTCCGGATCTTACCACCTCCGCCTCACCCCCGGTCTTTTTCCTGCAGATCTTGAGTAGCTCGCTTGAAGCGTCTACTCCATAAACTTTCAATCCGATGTCTAGAGCTCCAATCAGATGACGACCGTTCCCGCATCCTATATCTAAAAGACTTCCTCCACATCCCTCGAAAAACTCGACGACCTCGTTCCAGGGCCGATTCCTCGTTTTGTCGAAGTGCTCGGCTATCGAATTGAAGGTCTCTGATGCCCTTCTAGCGTCTTCCATATTCACCAAAGAAAAAACATAAGTTTTATATTCTCCGGAAAGTTAAATCTATTTGATGGTTGTTTTCAGAGTCGGTTTGTTAGTAGGGATATGCTCATTCCTCGGCCTCGTCACCTATCGAAGAGGGATGCTGAATGCCGACGGCTCGATAACCGCTTTCATCATCGGCCTTTTCATCGGTCTCCAGGCCGGTCTCACCCTGATCTTGCTTCTGCTGGTTTTTTTAGCGAGCGCTTTCCTAGCTACAAGATACAAGTTCGATTACAAAAAGGAAAGAGGTATAGAGGAGGGTTTCAAAGGGGAAAGAGGATGGACCAACGTTCTGGCTAACGGCATCGTACCCGTCTTTATACTCCTACTTTACAGCTCGGGCAATTTAATAGATTTCGGCTTTCTAGATACGCGCTTTACCATGTTTTTATTCGTACTAGCTGTCGCTGCTGCAGCTTCTGACACACTCGCATCCGAAATAGGTATGGCTTCAGAGAAAGTTTACCTCATAACCACGTTTGAAAAAGTGAAACCGGGTACCAACGGTGGGGTCTCTCTCTACGGGGAGTTCTGGGCGATGATAGGCTCCTTATATACCTTTTCAGTAGCACAGATGATGTTCTATCTATCGAATCAGCCTATCTTCTCCATCGAAATGCTTTTATTCGGTGCTTTCATCGGTTTCTTAAGTTGTCAGATAGATAGCGTACTCGGAGCGACACTAGAGAGGAAAGGAGTACTCAATAAATCACTCGTCAATCTGTTCGCGATCGCTATATCTGTGACGATATATGGAGGTGTTATCCATGTCTGGTAAGATGTTGATGTTTATATTAGACGGGGTTGGAGATAGATCTGTGGAAGCTTTAGACGGTAAAACTCCTCTTGAAGCGGCCGATACGCCAAATTTGGATTCTTTCGCGAAAGAAGGAGAGAACGGCATCATGGATACGATCGCACCCGGAATCAGGCCGGGAAGCGATACCGGTCATCTTTCTCTTTTAGGATACGATCCTTATGAGGTATACAGCGGAAGAGGTCCTTTCGAAGCTGCGGGAATAGGTATGGATCTCGAGCCTCAAGATGTTGCCTTCAGGTGTAATTTTGCGACCCTCGAAGACGGTAAAGTCGTGGACCGAAGAGCCGGGAGGATAAAGGAGGATACGGAGGAATTGTCTGAAGCTGTCAGGGATATCGATTTAGATGTAGACTTTGAATTTGAAAAGGCTGTAGAACACAGATGCGTTTTGGTCTTGAAAGGTGAAGGATTGGGGGGCGATGTTACCGACGTTGATCCACACCAAGCCGATGTAGAACCTCATAGAGCGTCACCTTTAGAAGATTCTGAAGAGAACGACAGGACCGCTAAGATACTAAATGAGTTCGTGGATAAGACCATAGACGTTCTTTCTGACCATCCCGTCAACCAAAGAAGAAGAGAAGAGGGCAAACTCCAGGCTAATGTGATCCTCCCTAGAGGAGGGGGCAAAGTTCCAGAGATGGAGGACATAAAATCAAAGCATGGATTGAACGCGGGAGCTATCTCAGGTATACCTCTAGTTAGAGGGGTTTGTTCATTGGCGGGGATGGATATACAGGTGGTAGATGAAGCCACCGGGGGACTCGACACCGATCCCACTTCTATAATGGAAGCCACCATAGAGTCTTTCGAAGATCACGATTTTATGATGGTCAATATCAAAGGCTGTGACCTCTCGGGTCACGACGGACTGCCAGAACAGAAAATAGAATTCATAGAAAAGATAGATTCATCGATAGGCCGTCTCAAAGAGATAGACGATGTTTATATCGCAATAACTGGCGATCATTCAACACCCGTCACTATCAAAGAGCATAGCGGGGATCCCCTTCCACTGACGATATGGGGCAATGATGTCAGAGTTGACGATGTCGAGGAGTTCAATGAAAAAGCTTGCAGTCAAGGCGGTATCAATAGAGTGAGAGGTAAAGATATACTTAATATCCTGAAGGATCTTGCGAATCGTACGGAAAAATTCGGCGCCTAGCGCTTGTAACCTATAGTTTGAAGGAACTCCTTTCTCTCTTCCTTATCTTCTTCGTCTTCAACTCCCACAGTCGGGGATCCATCGATGACTCCCATTATCCCTCTCCCGCTCTCAGCATCAGCCACGACTACCTCTACTGGATTGGCCGTAGCGCAGTATATCCTGCATACCTCGGGTACGTCTTTCAAAGCTTTCATCACATTTATCGGGAACGCATTTTCCATTAATACAATAAAGCTGTGTCCCGCGTTTATTTTCTCTGCATTCTCCACAGCAAGATACTCTAGATATTCATCAGTTCCATCGTATCTTATCAGTCTATCTCCAGATGCTTCACAGAAAGCAAGTCCAAAATCCATCTCCGGTACTGAAGTGACCATCGCCTCATAGATATCTTCGACGGTCTTTATAAAATGACTTTGCCCTATGATCACATTCATCTCCTCGTCTTTCTCAACTTCCACTCTTTCCAATTCCATCTCACATCATCTCCGGACACTCATAATCAAAGTTCTAAATAGATTTAACGTAAAGAGGTTAGACGTCGGGTTCTCCCTCTTCATCGTACATCTCATCTTCGGGTTCTTTCACCCATCCGCACCGAATACATTCCTTTTTCCCTTCAAGTAGATGGCCACACTCAGGACAGTTATCCTCGAGCTCTTCTTCTTTTTCCTCTAGACCTTCTGTACTCTCACTAATGCTCTTATCCATCCGTCTTTTCAACCACAGGATTCCGACTCCCAAAAAGAAGAACATCAAAGTAGATATACTCTGCTGAAAGGTGATTATGCCTAGAACGTCTCTTCTGTTCAGAGTGACAGGTCCGAATCCGAGAGACGTTCTTTCCCAGTCGTAGTCCTCTTCACCACTCATAGATATGTTTCTCTTCAATGAGAAGTAATGATTAAATAGCCTATCTGGAAGGTCAGTCACAATCGTAAAAAATTCAACCGTGCCGTTTTTGTCGACATCAGAATCGACCCTTTCCATCATATAGCCATCAAAATCATCTCTCCTTAAACCTTCCACTTGGGTATAAGATAGATTGGCAAAAACTTTGTAATTTCCTTCAGTATGATTTTCCACGAATTCTTCGCTCAATTCAACAGTGAAATTGAACTTAGTTCCACCGTCCCCATAAACAGGTTCAACGGTTCCATTAACGAGTTTCCCCTCCGCTGAATCCACCTGTCTGGATGGCCGGCCATAGATGACCTCAGTTTGATAGAAAGCCATACTGAAAGCTATCAGGATTATCACCGTTAATCCCACAACGATCAATTTTCTGAGTTTATACTCATCATATAGCTTGTAAGGTATCAATATCGCCAATATCGGTATAACTAAATTCATCAGACAGGGGTTCATAAAGATAACCCAGAGGGAGGCGATGAATACCGTAAAGATATAGACTGGGATGGAGAGCCGAGACTCCCTCACCTCCTTGGTCTTCTCGTTTATCTTTTTTAGCACTCCATCAGACCCTTCATTTTCCATAATTAAACCTTTTATCACTCATAATATTTTGAACTAATTAATCTTTTTGAATAGTGACCCCATGTTTAATTCTTTGACCTGACTTGTAAATATATTCCACTAGATTGACACCGAACCGATAAGGGATGTGTTGATGGTTTGGTACATCTAAGATCAAAAAGTCCGCTTTTTTTCCTACTTCGATAGAACCTATATCATCTTTGTT
Source organism: Thermoplasmata archaeon (assembly GCA_046540335.1). Lineage (GTDB taxonomy): Archaea > Thermoplasmatota > Thermoplasmata > Halarchaeoplasmatales > Halarchaeoplasmataceae > Natronoplasma. Next base: position 32,023 of record JBKHFH010000003.1, read on the forward strand.
CAGTGCTTTAGCCGCATTGAAAGTCGCCGCCGTCAGAGCTTCGCTGGGAGTCATCTTCATCTGTAAGCATGCAAGAGTTATCACGGACTGCATACTCTCGGTCCAGCAATTCGGATTGAGATCGGTAGCGAGAGCTATAGCCATGCCTTCCTCTATCATCTTCCTCGCTGGAGAATATTCATCTTCCATAAGCATGAACGGCGTTCCCGGTAAAAGTATACCGATTGTTCCACTATCAGCTAACTTCTTTATATCTTCTGCACCGGTCTTGACTAGATGTTCTGCCGATATCGCACCGATATCTGAAGCCATGGAACTGCACCCGATATTTTCTATCTCGTCGGCGTGTACCCGTGGTCCTAAACCGCTTTCTTTCGCAGTCTCAAGCAGTTTCCTGCTTTCACTGGACGAAAAAACACCTTTTTCGCAGAACACGTCGCAGTAGTCGGCGAGATCTCTCTTTATCACTTCGGGCAGGACTTCCTTGATGCAGAAGTCGATGTATTCTCCACTGTCCTCGAACTCTGGAGGTAGTGAATGCGCCCCAAGATAGGTAGGGACCAGATCAACAGGGTGCTCTTCGTCAAGTTCCTTTATAACCTCTAAAGATTTGATCTCATTTTCTTTGTCCAGACCATAACCGCTCTTGGCCTCTACGGTGGTCGTTCCGGACCTCATCATACCGTTCAATCTTTTTAAAGACTGCTCTTTCAATTTTTGTTTCGAGGCCCTCCTTGTAGCTTTTACGGTACTCAGTATGCCGCCGCCTTCTTCCAGTATCTGCATGTAACTCTTACCTTCTATCTTCATCTGAAGTTCTTCTTCTCTCGAACCCGCATAGACCAGATGGGTATGAGGATCCACGAATCCTGGTATCAATGTCTTGCCTGAGGCATCGATCACTTTTTCAGCCTCGTATTCATCTCTCAATCTCTTAGAATCGCCGACCTCCACTATATTCTCTCCTTTCACCGCCAATGCTCCGTTCTCGATCTTCCCGGTATCTCTCATCTCATCGCCCCTTCTAGCTCTATCCGGTCCTTGAAGGGTATGCACCTCAGATATGTCCTTGACCAAAATATCTACTTTGTTCAAATCATCACCTCTAATATACCTAGGTTCTTGAGTAAAAAGTAGCCGAAAACTATGAAACCTATCACTATAGCTATTGTAGCCCATATCTGACCTATAGTGATCAGAAGATACAGTTTTGCTTTCTTTTCAGAAGTGTCAAAATATTTTTCTATCAATTTTTTCAGCCTATCACCGGCTGTTTCATGATTCTTCTTCCATCATACTTTTGATCTTCTTTCTTCTGAAAAAATCCTCCCTCTCTCTCTCCTCCAATTGTCTCTCTATATATTTTATAGTAGCTTCGAGTTTAGGGATGTAATTGTACTCTAAAGAATTAACTCTCCGCTTGGCCTTTTCGATCTCCTCCGATAATCTATTCAATTTCCCTTCGACCTCTGCAAGTTCTAAAGAGATCCGGATAGCGTCTCTAAAATTCTCAACGGTTTCGTCCAACCTTACTGACGTGTCGGCATAGCCATAAAATTTTTCATCAGGGAATTTCGGATGCAATTCTGGAACACTCACCCCCATGATGTTGTCCGATTCGATCTCCACGCCACCCATCTTCTCTGCTCCTTCTGCAGCACTTTCGATGTCACTAGTCCCCATCACCATCTGTGCCTCGACAAGGCTATCAAAGCTCTCCTCCAGTGTTTTTTCCAATTTGTCTCTGAGATCCCTTCTCTTATCGACTATCTTGAAGAATTCATTGATGAGAGCGTCCTTTTTCTCGCTGAGAAGGTCGTGACCGTTCTCCGCCAGTACTTTTCTCTTTTTGATGCGGAGAAGTTCCATCCGGGTCGGTTTGACGTCCTCGAGTCTTTCTGCCATCGTACCAATTGAAGATAAAAAGATGTATTATATATTTTCGCCCTTACTCACATTTTCTCATTCAATATATCCAACACCTGGTCTGTCTCGGGCAGCATCTCCTTATTTTCAACTTCTCTCTCTATTTCATCCAAATCGATAAATTTCGCACTTTCGAACTCCTGGGTGGATAGTTCTATCTTTTTCGGGTCCACTTCGACCTCATAGAGCCGCACGTTCTCTTTTTCTTCTTCTAACTCTTTGGTGAATGAACCCATCTTTTCGTACCTACTTAGAACTCCGATCTCCTCTTTCATCTCTTTTTCTAAAGCTTCGTCATAGGTCAGGTCAGAAAGAACGTGGCCTCCAAGAACAATACTCCAGTGACCCGGAAAGAATCTCTTATCCTCGCTCCTACGGGTCATCAGAAGTTTCCCCTCTCGGTTAAAAACGAAGAACATGACACTCCTGTGCCTCAATCCCTTGTCATGTGCTTCTTTTCTACTCTTGACATCGATCACTTCGTCATCTTCATTCACTATGTCGAGTTTTTCGGTCATAAGCACCAATTAAAGGATAGTTATATCAAAATTGTTTGTATCTAAATGCAAATGTTTAAGTAATTCATTTTTATCGTTTTTGAAGATGGCAGACAAAGAACAGGAACCATTCGGTATCAAGAGCGTTCTATCGGACCTAAAGATAGTATTAGAGTACAAAGAGCTTTTGATATTGGTCTTCGCGGTCTTCGTGAGTATGATAGGTTTCGGCCTTATCATGCCTTTCTTACCTATCTATGCAAGACAGTTCGGAGCTACAAAGACTCACGTAGGTTTGATGCTCGGTATCTTCTCAATAGTGAAGATCATCATCGCTCCTATCGGGGGGAAAATCGCTGACGTCTATGGGAGAAAACCTGTGATGGTCGGCGGGATGTTCATGTATATGGTGGTCATGGGGATGTTCGGTCTAGCTAGTACACTGCCAGAACTTTTTATATATAGAGCTAGCCAGGGAGCAGCCTCAGCTCTCGTTTGGCCGATAGCCATGACTTATATCGGGGATGTGGTAAAAGAAAAAGATAGAGGCAAAGCCATGGGTCTATATTCGATGTCCTTCGCCACTGGTAACGCTTTCGGACCTTTGATAGGAGGTCTCATCGCTACCTATTATTCTCTTTCTGTGCCGTTCTTCTTCACATCCGGATTAGCAGCGTTAAGTGGGGTTCTTTTGTTATTTGGTGTCAAGGAATCCTATGAAAGCTCTAAAGCTAGAGGTGACGAGAAAGAAGAATCCATTTCAATATCCGGTCTCAAACAGAAAAAGAGGAAGTACTCGATAAACATATTCAAATGGGTATGGAATTACATAAAGAAGATAACTCCTTTCCCGAAGATATTCCTGGGGCTGACAGTCGGATCTTTCACTATCTTTTTTGGATTAGCGATGGTTTGGTCGATGTTATCCATATTTGGAGACGAAATCCTAGGACTCAATGAATTTCATATATCTCTAGTTTTCACCCTTATAGGTGTAGTACAGGTCCTAGTGATGTTCCCCGCAGGTAGTTTATCCGACAGAATAGGAAGGAAAAAACTGATACTGGCGGGAGCAATCTTTTCTGCAATTTTCTCGGGAGTTATAGGCCTTTCGAACAGCTTCCTCTTCTTGATGGGGGCGGTGGGCATGTACACCGTAGGAAGAGCATTAGCAAGGCCCTCATTTCCGGCTTTTGTGTCTTCTCTCTCACCTATGAAACATCGAGGGAAGATGATGGGTGTTTACAACTTCGCTCAGAACGCCGCTTTCTTTCTAGGTTCCGCCCTGGGAGGCGGGATAGCTGATCTTTTGAATCTTAGGTGGCCTTTTTTCGGCGCGATGATAATCGGTCTCTTAGGTGTAGCTTTTATCTATTTCACGGTGAAAGACCCAGATAAAAAGGATTTGAAAGAATTGGACGATCAGGACAAACTTAACCATTAAACTTTCTCGCTCTCTCTTTTAGAATAGTATTTTATACCCGATTCTTCAAATTCGAGATATTCAAAGAAATCCATAGCCTCCGGATTATCTGGCTCTATCAAGGTCGCCCAGATCTTAAAGCCTTTTTCTTCGAACTTTCGCTCTAATTCCTCGACTAGGGCTCTTCCTATATCCCGACCTCTGTAGTCTTCATCTACTGCTAATCGATTGATCCACCCTTTTCTTCCATCGTCGGTCCCGAAGACTATGCCGACCAACTTTTCATCTTCGTAGGCGCCTACCCAGTATTCAGGCTGTTCGTCGATCTCTCTCTCTCTATGCTCTCTCTTGTATCTCTTCCTTCCGGTTTGTAAGGAAGGCCACCTTCATCCCAGAGTTCTAAAATCCTTTCGTACTCTTCTATACTGGGTGTTCTGAGTTTCATAGAGCAGTAAATCTAGAGATATTTTATATATCCTTCGTCTCTGTTTCAACGACCATGACGGGAAAAAAAGTTACGATACCTCTGCTACACGACCATCACGCTCATTTGAGTGGAAAAGCGGCATACATCGACTGTGTGGATCTATCAGATGTTGAAGACAAAAAAAGAGCGCTTTCGATGATAAAAGAAGGCTGCCCAGAAGACGAGATGAATGTGGTCAAGGGTTGGAACGATTCGAAATTCACTCTAGACCAAAAGAGTATAAAGGAACTACCGCCGGTATTCATCTGGAACGTCTCTGGCCACGGACTCATATTCAACGAAAGAGCCGAGGAAAGATTTAAAGAGAAATTTGAAAGATCTGAGATCATCGAGAAGATGAAAGATCCCGAGTGGGTGGAAAAGCACTTGATAGAACTTTCGAAACTCATGATGAAGATAGAAGGTATCGATGAAAGAAAGCTGGATAGAACATATGATTTTCTCCTGGAAAGAGGTATTTACGAAGTCGATGACATGCTTCTACCATCGGAAGAAGTACTGGATATGATAAAAGGGTCAGCGTATGAAGAAAGGTGGAAAATCTACGCCGATATCGATACCTATAGGGGTTTAAGCGATAAAGGAAAAAGGCAGGTGGAAGGGATCAAGCTCTTCGCCGACGGAGCATTGGGTACAAGAACCGCAGCGATCAGCGTGGAATATCTTGACGGGAGTGACGGTGTTCTTACACTGAAAAAAGACGAGCTAAAAAGATCCCTGAATGAGATAAAAAAAGACAAATTCTCCATCCACGCGATCGGAGACAGATCAATAGATATGATAGTAGAAGCCGTGAGTGAGATGGAAAAAGAAGGTTTACAGATACCTGACATAAGGATCGAACACGCACAGTTCATAGGCAAGAAAACCGCTGAACTAGCTAGCTCTCTGGATATGACCCTAAGCATGCAGCCGAACTTCAGTATCGACTCAAAGAATTACTCTGACAGATTACCCGAAAATTATCTGAAGAAGAACAACCCGTTCAGGATGCTGATCGATGAAGTGGGATTTGTCCCTGGCGAAGACCTTATCTTTGGTTCGGACGGACTGCCTTATGGAGTGAGCGAGGCGGTCAAGAATGCGCTGTACCCTTCTTATGAGGACCAGCGGTTGACCCTGGATGAACTCCGGAGGGGCTACTGCATCGATTCTGAAGCTCCAGGTAAAATAGAACTGAATATCGATGATAAAAAAGAAGAAGTCACCTTCGATCTAAAGGGTGTAGAGACAGCGTGATCAACAGCTCAACCTTTCCGGAGATGCGTAACATCTCCCGAGACGAACTTTTCACCGCTCTCTAGCACGAGTCTCCCTCTCTCATCTATATCTTCTACCGTGCCTTCAATTTGCCCATTCTGTGTTCTTATCTTGACCCGTTCTCCGATGGTTGAAGAATAATTTTTGTAGGTGTTCAACAGATCCTCTATCCCATAAAAATTGGAGATGATATCTTTCATCAGTTTATCTAAAGAGTATTCGTTTCTGTTAATATCATAGATGCATATACTATCGGATAAAGGAGCGGATTCAACATTGAGACCTATACCTACGATACCTCTTTCATACGCGATCTCTGTCAATATACCACATATCTTTCTCTCTTCTACCAAAACATCATTAGGCCATTTGAGTTCTGGCTCCATACACAATTTCTCCAATGTCTTTGCGACTGCGACCGAAGCTTTCAGAGGTAAAAGATCTTCTTTTTCAGTACATAAAGAAAAATAGAGGTTTCCGGGAGGTGATTCCCATGAACGATCTTTTCTTCCTTTTCCATCGGTCTGTCTTTCCGCTAGAACTACGAAATCATCGGTTTCTTCATCCAATAACTCCTTGGCTACCTCGTTGGTCGAACCCGCCTTTTCCAATCTGTATACCTTTATGAGATCCCCTCACATGAAGGTCGGAGGTGAACTTACGGTTACATAGGAGGCCTTTTCGCCTCCCACGTTTTCAGCGTGATGAGATACGTCAGATGGATGCCATAGAGTATCACCTTCTTTCAACCTATGGACTTGATCACCTACAAAATAATCGATCTCTCCTTTCAAAACGAGATGGATCTCTTCACCTCTGTGACAGTACTCTTCAGATTCAGCACCGACTTCCAGTTCCGCGATTATTGCCTCCATCTCACTTGATTTCTGCATCAGCCGAAATATTTTTCCATCGACTTCCTCCCTCTCTTTTTCTTCTCCTTTTCTTACCAATTCACATTCCATAATATCACCCTACTAATCCTATCAAGATTCCAGCTGCGGTAGCGGAGCCGATCACTCCAGCGACGTTAGGTCCCATAGCGTGCATCAAAAGGTGGCTGCCCGCATTTTCCTCCTGTCCCATCTTTTGAACTACTCTCGAAGCCATGGGAACTGCGGAAACTCCAGCAGCTCCGATCATGGGGTTGATCTTTCCTCCCGATATCTTGTAGAACAGCTGGCCGAAGAGTGTCCCACCGGCGGTCGCGGTTGCGAACGCGAAGATTCCCAATAATAGTATCTTTATGGTGGACAGTCTGATGAAAGTACCGCCAGTCATCAGAAAACCGACTCCTAATCCTAACATTATCGTAGCTATGTCCATGAGGGCATTACCGCCAGTATCGGACAGTCTGTCCATCACGCCCGAAGTCTGGAACAGATTGCCCAGCATCAGCATACCTATAAGTGGGAGCGCCGAGGGCACTATGAGGCCTACAATGATGGTCACACCTACAGGGAAAATTATTTTTTCCAACTGACTGACTTCTCTCATCTTGCCCATCTCTATGCTACGCTGTTCTTCTGTCGTTAATGCCTTGATTATCGGCGGCTGGATTATAGGTACTAGAGCCATATAGCTGTAAGCTGAAACAGTCACCGCCGCGATTATCTCAGGTCTATCTCCTACGAGTTTTGTGGCCGCATAGATCGCCGTAGGTCCGTCCGCCCCACCGATGATGCCAATAGAGGATGCTGCGCTTAAATCAAAACCGATAAGAAAGGAAAGACCAAGAGCTAGAAAGATTCCAACCTGAGCCGCTGCCCCGAGCAAAAAGGTTTTGGGATTCGCCAAAAGAGGCGAAAAGTCGGTCATCGTTCCTATTCCTAAGAATATTATCAATGGGATTATACCAGTGCCCACCCAATCATTGTATATAGTGTATAGTAGTCCAGTCTCTCCAGTTATACCGGTGAGCGGTAAATTCGCAAGGACAACAGTAAAACCTATCGGCCCCAATAAAAGAGGCTCCATCTCTTTAGCTATACCCAGATAAACCAGCAGAAGACCGATAGCTATCATGAGGGCCTGTTGCCAGGTCATCGCAAAAAGGCCGACCTCGAACATCTATTTTTCACCTCCGACCTGAATAGCTGCGACCATCGCCGCTACTTTTTCATCATCATCTTCTTCAACAAAATATCTATCGATGAGCCAACCGAAAAAATACGTAACTAACGTTAGTATACTGAGGGTGAGAAAAACAACGCCTAGGCCGATAAGAATAACTTCTAAAGCGGTCATGATTATCCTACCATGGTTGCTATAATATCATCTTCTTCTACGTCTTGACCTTTCTTCACGTGTATGTCCTTTATTTTACCATCAGTCGGTGCCGAAACATCGTTCTCCATCTTCATCGCTTCTAGGATCGCTACCGGTTCTCCCTCGCTGACACTGTCTCCAGGGCTGACCTTCAACTCAAGTATAGTCCCGAGCATCGGTGAATTTATCTCTATCTCTTCGCCACTCACCTCTTCCTGTCCTTCATCAGAAGTTCCGGACGGTTCTGGTTGTTGACCTTCGGGATACAGTACGGAAATGTCGTATGTCTTTCCATTGACCCGAACTTTGTTCTTGTTTTTCATCACAACATCGTACTTCTGACCGTTGATCTCCACTTTCCCTTCCCACGGATAGCTTACCTGTCTGGAAGTTTTCTGTTCTTCTTTTTCCAATTCAGTTTCCAGTGGAAGATCTTCAGAGTAGAATTCTGCTTCGACTTCACCCTTCAGGAATTTGAGACCTATGTCAGGATAGATGGTGTAGGTCAAAACGTCCTCGGGTTTTTCCAGTAGGCCGTTGTCTTCCAGGAAGTCCTTGTTCTTTTCGAACTGGGGCTCTAACAAGCTCGCGGGCCTCTCATCTATCACTTCGTCTTCCCAATCAGGGCCCAATATCTTTTCGTACATCTCTTCCGATATCTCTCCAGGGGGTCTCCCGTACATACCCCGGAAATACTCTTTGGTATCGTTGGTTATCTTTTCATAGCGGCCGAACTTCACGTTCATAACGGCCTGAACACCGACAACTTGAGAGGAAGGTGTGACGAGAGGTGGATGCCCGAATTCTTCTCTAACCTTCGGTACTTCTTTCAATACTTCTTCGTATTTATCCGCAGCACCTTGTTTTTCTAACTGGCTGACCAGATTGGAAAGCATACCGCCAGGGATCTGGTGTACAGTTACTGAGGGGTCTATCCTCAAAGCTTGATCTCGGTGAAGATGTCTATATTTTTCCCAGACCTCGTTGAAATATTCTCTTATCTCCATTAGGAGATCCATATCATAACCCGTGTCGTGTTCGGTGCCTTGTACCGCGGCCGTTACCGATTCTGTCGGGGGTTGTCCTGTCGCTCCTGTTAGAGAAGAAAAGGAAGTGTCCACGACATCGACACCAGCTTCGATAGCCTTCATGTAAGCCATACCGGTCATACCGGACGTGTTGTGACTATGAAGATCTATAGGTATGTCGATTCCCGCGTCTTTACATCCTTTTATAATATCATAGGCTCGCGGAGGCGATATCATCCCCGCCATATCTTTGATACATAGAGAATCACACCCTATCTTTTCTAATTCTTTGAACTTTTCCACGTACTGCTCAACAGTATGTATCGGCGATATGGTATAACAGAGTGAACCTTGAACGTGAGCCCCTTCTTTATTGGCCTGTTCTATAGGGACCTTCATGTTCCTCAGATCGTTCAGCGCGTCGAAGATCCTGAAGCTGTCACACCCGTTCTCATGAGCGTAGTGTATGAATTTTTTAACCACATCATCTGGAAAGTTCTTGTAAGCGACTATGTTCATAGCTCTTTCCAACATCTGGGTCCTGGTATTCGGCAGCGCATCGCTCAGTTTGTTCAACCTCTCCCACGGGTCCTCGTCCAAATATCTGATACAGGCGTCGAAGGTGGCTCCACCCCATATCTCCATAGAGTCGAAACCCACTTGGTCCATCTTGTCGCATATAGGCAGCATATCTTCCGTTCTCAACCTTGTAGCGAGAACGGACTGATGTGCATCTCGCAGAGTCTGATCATGAAGTTGTACCATACTTTATCCTCCATCTAAATCCATAAATCAATTCCGAAACCTCTCTACTCGGACATATTGATTTGAGGAATCAATGTTATATAAAAAGTTTAGTGTAATTTTAGACGGCCTGAATTTCCTTCAACGCCTACCAAACTGACAGATATGATAATGAAAACACGTCGAAATGCTCTGATATAATGTAGTTATTAAAGAACCACAAGAGCATCTGTTATTATTTTATAATAATATAATGATACTATATAATCGATCAGTTTACAAAAACTATAAATATTACCTTCACCTATCATTACAACAAGAATATAACAACATAACATTGTATAGTGATGGTGAAAAATATGAAAAGTAACGAAAAAGTACTGAAGGTGGCTGAGGCAAGGTCTAGTGATGTAGGAAGAGGATTAGCAAGGATTGATCCAGAGGTCAAGGAAAAACTTAAGCTTAAAAGTGGAGATATAATTTTGATCCATGGAGAGGACTTCACCGCTGCAAAAGTTTGGGCAGGCGACGAGGGCGACAGGAATACAGGCCTGATAAGGATAGACGGCCCTACTCGAAGAAACGCAGGAGTGAAGATTGACGAAAAGGTAGGGATAGAAAAAGTAGAAACAGTTCCCGCTAAGAAAGTCACCTTTGCGCCTACTCAACCCGTCAAGTTGATGGGAGGGGAAGAATATCTCAGAAAACAGGCTCTAAGAGATAGACCGATTACTAAAGGGGACTCAGTCACACTGAACATCATGGGTAACAAGATCGAGTTGGTTGTCAAGAATTTTACCCCTTCAAAGAAAGCCGTCATAATTAAACCAGACACCACTCAAGTGAAAATATCCGATAAGCCGATAAGCAAAGAAGAGATCACTAAAGCTCCCCGTGTTTCATATGAGGACATCGGTGGCCTCGATCAGGAGGTAGAGAGAGTCAGAGAGATGGTAGAACTACCTTTGAGACATCCTGAACTTTTCGATAAGGTCGGAGTGGAAGCTCCAAAAGGAGTACTTTTACAAGGACCTCCGGGAACCGGTAAAACACTCATGGCCAAAGCTGTGGCGAGTGAAACCGACGCGAACTTCTTTACCATAAGCGGTCCGGAGATAATGTCTAAATATTACGGTGAGAGCGAAGGGAAATTGAGAGAGATATTTGAGGAGGCGGAAGAGAACCAGCCTTCCATAATTTTCATAGACGAATTGGACTCTATCGCTCCAAAAAGAGATGAAGTCTCTGGAGAGACCGAGAGAAGGGTGGTCGCTCAGCTTTTGTCCCTCATGGACGGACTAAAAGCGAGAGGTAAAGTGATAGTGATCGGAGCCACCAACAGAGCTCATGCATTGGACCCCGCTCTGCGAAGACCAGGCAGATTCGATAGAGAGATCGAAATAGGTATGCCCGATAGAGGGGGTAGGAAGGAGATACTAGAGATACACACTAGAGGGATGCCTTTAGCGGAAGACATCGATCTAGAGGAATTAGCTGCTCACACACACGGCTTCGTCGGTGCAGATATAGAGGCTCTAGCGAAAGAATCAGCTATGAATGCCTTAAGAGATGTACTACCAGATATAGATCTTGAAGCGGAAAAGATACCTTCAGACGTATTGGAAGACCTAGAAGTAACATCTGAACACATCAACCATGCTCTGAGAGAGATGGAGCCATCAGCGATGAGAGAAGTCGTTATAGAAACACCAGATGTTACATGGGAAGACGTCGGTGGACTTGAAGAGGCAAAGCAGGAATTGAGAGAAACGGTTGAATGGCCTTTGCAATACGAAGATCTATTCGACCACATGGACGCAGAAGTTCCAAAAGGTATACTTCTAAGAGGACCACCAGGTACTGGTAAGACCTTGATCGCCAAAGCGGTTGCTAATGAAAGCGATGCTAATTTCATCTCGGTGAAAGGACCAGAATTTTTCTCCAAGTGGGTCGGTGAAAGCGAAAAAGCAGTTAGGGAAACCTTTAGAAAGGCTAGACAGGCAGCACCGACCATCATATTCTTCGATGAGATCGATGCGCTAGCTCCCGAAAGAGGTTCTAGTTCAGATTCAAACGTATCAGAAAGAGTTATATCACAATTGCTCACCGAACTAGACGGCTTAGAGGCTCTACACGACGTGGTTGTTATAGGAGCTACCAACAGACCAGAATTGATCGATCCGGCTTTACTTAGACCCGGCAGATTCGACAGGAGTATACACGTAGGCTTGCCGGACGAGGAAACTAGAAAAGAGATATTCAAGATCCATATCCGAGATAGACCTGTAGATAGCGAGGTAAACTTCGATGATTTAGCAAAGAAAACTAGAGATATGAGCGGAGCCGATATAGCTTCGATATGCAATGAAGCGGTGATGCTATCTATCCGTGAATTTATCCAGAGCGGAAAAGGTGAAGACGAAGATGAAATAGGAAAAGCCAAGGTGAAACAGGAGCATTTCGAACAAGCATATAAGAAAGTCAAAGAAAAAAAGGAAAGATCGGAGGAGAGAGATCAATTCACGGAAGGGCCCAGAGCATATCACTGATTGAAAAACCTTCCTATTAATTTTTTTATTTTTACTATTATTGAGCATTAGTTTTATTAGCGATCCTCTCATATACATCTCTGTGAGATGTATGGGGATTTCATATCCTGAAGAGAGAACTGAAATAACTCTAGATTCCAATGAAAACCTGCTGATGCCAGAACGATACTACGAGGAGATAAAGGATGAGATGGATTTTGAATTTAGAAATTATCCATCCCCCACAGCTAAAGAATTGAAGAGAAATATCGCCGACCATTATGGATTGAGCGAAGAACAGGTGACCGTAGGAAACGGATCTGACGCTATCCTGGATACCATCGTCAAGAGTTTCTCAACTGGTGAACACGTCTTAGGGTACTTCACCCCTTCATACGAGATGTATCCCTTTTTTTCTTCCCGAAACCAAAGAAAGTCGATCGAGATCCCCTTGAACGGAGATTTCTCCCTGCCCTCGCTGGATAATTATCTGGAAGAAGTGGACGTCCTTATTATCTGTTCACCGAATAATCCCTCCGGTATCACCGTGGACCGGAAAAAAATAGAATCTATATTAGATGAAGATGTTCTGGTAGTGGTGGACGAAGCTTATGTGGAATATTCCGATCAAAATCTTCTCCCTTTACTCGATGAACACGATAATCTGTTTCTTGTAAGGACATTTTCAAAAGCATGGGGTCTGGCCGGTATAAGGGTGGGCTACGCCTTGAGTTCTGCAAGAAGAGGGATCGAACTACTTGAAGACATGCTGCCGTACAATGTCAACTCTCTTTCTATCGAGGCGGCTTTGTCTGCCATCGATAAAAAAGACATGATGAAAGAGGCTGTAGAAAGGACAATCCAGGAAAGAAACAGACTTTCCATGGAATTAGAAAACCTCGGCTTCAACCTTCTGCCTTCAGAAACCAATTTCGTATTTTGTAAAAAGCCTGGTTCCATCGAGACCTCAGATCTATACCGTGAATTACTTGAAAGAGGTATAAGAATAAGGAAATTCGACCACCCATCACTCGCTGACAACGTAAGGATCACTATCGGTGATGAAGAGGGTAATAACCGTCTTTTAGAGGCACTTGATGAGATCCTTTAAATTATCTCGAGAATATCTAATATCCTTCTCATGACTATACCCGTGAAGACAACGATACCAACTTGGATGAACACGTCAAGGCGGTAAGCTATCGATGGTCTTATATATACACTCGAGAGCTCTCTAGCTATCAAGATTCCGATGAGGATCATGATAACGAAAAGTTCAGTGCTATGAGTTCCGACTAGAAGGAGGACAATGCCGGTCCAGATCGCTATCAAAAGTGTTAATTTTTGAGAAAAAAGCATCAGACCTCCTCCAATTCAAATTTTATATGTCTTCCTTGCACTTCGAAATCTACGACTTCGAGAGGCTGAGACAAAGACTCGGCAGCAGCAATCAAATAAGCGCTACAGATGGGACAACCGGTTCTTGTACATATATCAGTAGAAACGTTTCTAAGACTCTCACAATATTCAAGATATCTACCATGAGTGATCCTTACATTTATCTTTGAATCTTTCTCTCTAAAGCTGAAAGATCTAGCGAGTCCCATACCTTCACTCAGATGACCCATGCATTCTCTTCCGCTCTCTAAACCTCCTCTCTCTATCCCATATTCCAACCGATCTTTTGCTTCTCGCAGCAGCGGCAATCCGGGTGGATTGACCGAGATACCGACTTTTCCACTACCAGATGAAACGATGGTCATCTCATCGTAAAGATCTGGAAGATCTTTCAGTTCTCCCGCTGGAACATATACTCTTGATTCTGTAAGATTATCATTAGGAGGTACATGAACACCCTTATCCGCCACGTCTAAATCTGCGAGGATATCATGATAAGTGAGAACCCCACTTTTCAGCCCTGCTAAAGAAACATCCTCCTCTACGGTCGGGTAATTGATTATCAAGATGGTGAAAATCCCTATGAAGCCCGATGCCAACGCCGCATTGAGATGGTCAGTTTTAAAGAATAGATATATCGATATACATATGAATATGATCCCTGTAATCTTGGAACTGTACTCTGGTCTCAGGTACCTGGGTTTCTCCATATTCTTAAAGTAAAATAACCTATATATTAAAATTATCGACAAATGAATTTAGATTAAAAATAAAACCCTCAAATCGGCTTTGGTCCAAGAAAACATTTATAGATGTCACCATCTGTCATATCCATCGGTCTGGCCATCATCTCGATCCCTTCCTGACTGGAAGCTAGATCCCGGTGGTTTTGATAAAGCGGATTTCACCATCAATAAAGTGAATATAGAAAGTAGAAAAAACACAACTATACTTTTTTCTGGACCTATCTGTAAAAAACCTGAAAGATAGAGTATCCATAACAGAGCCAAGATGAAACCAGCTGCGAGATACATCTTCAATATATTAGGATGCATCCTACCAAGCGTAATATCCTACTCGGGAAGTAATAAATTTTTCTTAAAGTTGGTGATCTTTTGAGAGATGCTAAATCTGTGAATCTCTATCCCTGATTTATCAAAAAGTTCGGAAGATGATATCAAAGTTCATATTTATCTTCTCTTTTATTTATTTTTTCTCTACCGAGCTCTCTCTCCAGTTCACTCAAACTCTTACCTTCATCACTTATCTCTTTAGGTCTCCAGAAGATTTTATCAAAGAGGACTATGATAGCTATAGCGACTATCGTCGTGATGATCCACCAATTCTCTCTCAATCTCTCTGAAAAACTGTCTTTCTCGATTTTAATTTCCATACTATCCACTGCATTGTTGCCTGCCTCGTCCCAAACTCTGACTTCTATGGTGTGCTCACCCTCTTCAAGTCCGTCAAAAAGATATTTTGTTTCTTTCCCAACTTCGATCCACTCTCCTCCATCGATCCTTACTTCATACTTTTCTACACCTGACCCATCATCGTAGCCCTCCCAGCGGACCCTAATGTTGTCCTCACTCAAGGACTCACCGTTTTTAGGTTCCAATATCTGAATGACTGGCTCAGTCACATCTACTGTGAATGTGACATTATCTTTTACTACCTTTCCAGTCTCATCCGCTGCTCTAACATAAACCTCGTACTCGCCCTCTCTAAGATCTGTCAGATTATATTTTTGGCCTGTACCAGCTCTGTTCCATCTACCGCCACGTATGCTCACAAAATGTTCCTCAGTATTTTGAGATGTCCACTCCACCGTGACATCGCGGCTGTTAATAGACGCAGCCTCATCTGGCCCCTTTATTTCCAACTCGACTTTCCTGACACTGAAGCCTACACTGTCATACTTGATATAACCCTCTCCGTCAACAGCCCGAACACTCAGCTTGTAATCACCATCCTTTAGATCGCTAAAGGTGTACTCTGTTTTGGTACCTACATCTCTCCATTCAGTGGACTCATTATCTCTTCCTTCAAGTCTTATCTCGCTGTATTCCATATTTCTTGCCTTCCATTCCACCCTCACCTTTGATCTCCTTTCTATACTCGATGGCCTAGGAGCCTTTATCTCTACAAATACATCGGTTTCAACTTTGAATTCGACCGAATGGGATGCTGTCTCTTCATCATCTTCTACTATCACCTCAACAGTGTGATATCCATCATCTAAATCTTCAAAAGTATATTCACTCATACCTCTAACATCTATCCAAGCCCCTCCGTCTAATCTGATTTTCGCATCAACATTCCTTTTCCCACCTTTTAAAGCCCATCTTACATCAACTTCAGATGAGAAAATCATGTCTTTATCTCTAGGGTCAATGATGGATACACTGAGTCCATCTACAGGGTCGGTATCTATCAAAGGATACCTGTCTTTGCTGCTATCCCCCATGATCTCATATGAAATATTCCAGAAGCCGGATTTTGGAGCTTCACCTGCTTCAGGATACCGTATGGCGTAGTTGGACCAATAATTACCCTCCATTTTATGATCCCAGATATTCCCACCTGTGTCATAAGCTAAACTCTGCTCTTCTAAGCGGGGGTGATCGGCTCTAGTGATATCATTGTGATATATCTTATTTTCATCTGAATTGACGACATATAATCCATAAATATCGTTGTTGTAGAATTCATTACCGAAAATAATATTCTGCTCAGAGTATGAAAGGTATGCTCCGTGTATCTGATTATGAGAGATATTGTTCTCCGATATCGTGTTCTTGTCTGAATCAACCATGTACAACCCTAGATAGTTGTGTTTTATCCTATTGCCCTTTAGGACGTTTCGGTCAGAATATCTAAGGGTGATACTCAGACTCTGATCAAATAGAGTATTGTTGACTATCTCGTTACCTTCCGAAAATCCAAGGGTCACACCCAACTTTCCGGACTCTATTTCTTTATCCTTTATTACTAAATTGGTAGAGTTCGCTATGAGGATTTGACCAGCGTCTTCTTCAATGATAGCACCGTCTTCATCTACATCCCCATCGATATTTTTAAGATAATATATCCGTTTTCCATTCGACAAAGTGTTGTTGTCAGGAATAAAGTGTGTGTTCCAGTATTCGATAGACCGACCTCTCAAATTAATACCTCCCTCATTGAATCTGTTATTGTAGATACTATGGTTTTGGGAAGTGAAGAGTGTTAGACCATAGCCCCCATTATCTGAAAAATTACTAGTGCTGACTCTGTTACTCTTTGAAGAGAAAAACATCATCCCCGTGCCCCGATTATGCATCATGTTGTTATTTAAAAATAAATTTTTTTCGGAAGACCTAATATAGGCTCCATAGACATTGTTAAAAGAATGGAGATAAGAAATTTCATTTTCTTCTGAATCATCCATATATATACCGAAGAATCTGTTTTTATATAAGCTCATTCCGTTGACTTGGTTCATATTAGACTCTTCAAATTTTAGCCCCCTACTGTTGAAAGAAGCATTGTTTTCCTTTAACAGGTTTTCATCAGAGTTCTCCAGTAAAATCCCTTCGTCGCTGTTGATAACGCTGTTACCTGTTATATCATTGTTGTTAGAATCATCTAAAAAAATCCCATGACCATAGACAGGATGATAGGACTTTCCAACACTGTTGTTTTCAATAGTATTTCCTTCTGATGAAGACAGATGGATACCAACATGATTATTCAAAGCTCTATTATCTTCAATTGTATTTCCGCTGGAATTTTCTAATAAGATCCCACAAGAATTTAGCTCTATCTTATTATCTATGATCAATCCGTTTTTTGTATCAGCCAGATAGATACCACTAGTCCCTGATCGTGCATCTCGGCTGCGGTTGGCATTATAGAGTCTATTATCCCTTATTATAAAATGTGAGTCTACATCCTCGATAAAAATGGGAGAAGATTTTTCACCACCGTCTATAGCATAACCTTCAATGAGGAACGGGTCTTCTTCGGTACCACTCCCTAACCATCCGTTTTGTTCAACCTTTGTTTCAAATTCCTCATCATCCTTTATATGTATAGGATTTATCTCTGAATACTCGGAAACATCCTCATTATCTTCGGAGAGTCTAATAGATTGAGAATCAACCCGCCTAGAGGATTGAGTGTCTGTGGTTTTCAATTCTGAGCTTTTACTGTTGAAGACGGTGAGAGCATAGTCCTGATCTAAAGAGCCATCGTCGGTTCCATCTTCAGGTATGTTGAACCCCTCGACCTCAACGCTATATTTACCATCTTCTGTTTCTCCGGGTCGGATATAGACGTTCTCCACATTGTTTGCATCGTCCCATCCATCCCCGTTCCTATCGAAATCTTCTATCGCATTAGAACCGGATGGAGTCCAACTCTGGGAAAATGCATTACCTCTATACGTTTTTCCACTAGGAGAAGTAACTTTCAGGTTGAGATCATTTTTCAAGGCCACATGGTCTTCGGATTCAGCGTTTTTATCAGTCCAAGCAAGAGTTATCTTCAAAGGTTCTCCCCTATCATCACACTCAAATTCATACTTCTGGCTCTCTCCACTTTCAACCGTCCTTGATTGATCTTCAACGGAAAATGGTATAGGACTGTCTTTCGGATATTCGAGTTTAGATATATCAACCATGCCCCAGCCTTCGTCTTTATTTGGAATAGGTTGGCTTCTATATCCATCACCTTTCAGATCCTCAGCAGTATTTATCAGAAGGGCTTTCACCATCGCCGGACTCGGCCTCTCATTGAATTTTTCCTCATACCACTCCACTACGATCGAAGCGGCTCCGGCAACAGCGGGATTTGACATAGATGTTCCTGATTTCCAATCGTATGTCGGTCCATCAAAAATACTAGATGATCCTAAAGAAAGAACATTTTTCCCTGGAGCGACAACATCTGGCTTTACTCTGTTATCTTCCGTCCACCCGCGTGAACTGAACCCAGCGATACTGGAAAGTTGATGGGAATTTCCACCTCCATAATCATTACCATCCGGCATATAGGTTTCTGTCGCGCCAACAGTGATGACATTCTTCGCATTGCCTGGACTTCCAGTGGTTTGTTCTATCGGCCCCGAATTCCCGGCAGAGACCGTTATAACCATGGGCTCTGACCGATCTGTCTCTCTGTTAGCATCCCTCACAGCCTGATCGAAGACACTTTCTAGATCAGTGTACTTTCCACCTGTACTAGCTCCCCAAGAATTGGAATGGATATACGCATCGGACTCCTGCTTCGGTTTTTCAAAGATAGGATAAAAGTTATCATCTTGTAGTAGAAAAGTACCTGCATCGCTGAACATCTTTACCGAATAAAGTTCTGAATTATAGGCAAGACCCTGTCCCATCAGGTAATCTCCAAAACCAGGGTACTCTCCATCTTCTCCACTACCGTGATATGTATCACCTGCGGCAGAACCTGTCACGTGAGTACCATGCCCGTGGCCGTCTGCCCAATCTTCTTGATCCAGCTCTCCGAAAGCATATCCTCCCTTCACTCTCTCAGTTAAATCCGGATGGCCTGAATCACCTATGGTTCCGTCTCCAATACCCGTATCTGCTATGGCTATGGTGACTCCGTCCCCACTGTATCCCATCTGATTTATATATGCTCCAAAATCCCCGTATTTCCTGTAGGGTACGTCAGGGTCCCCATAATCGTCCTCGATTAAATCTATCCCACCGCCGATCACCTGGCTTTCCACTTCGGAATGTAATTCAGGTTCGATCCTGTTTGAGAGACTATATAAATCATCAAGGTGAGCCCAGCGCTTTAACTCTTTGGTAGAACTAACATTCAATGTTAATTCTTTCCAACCGTTCTCTAGTTCTCTAGAGTTCAACACTGGTGTTTTAAGTGTATTTTCTCTGATCTGTCTTTCAGGATCGCTGACGAACTTAGCGTTCACAGTACCAGTATCTATATCCTCAGGTATCTTATAAGCGGGATGATAAAGACCTATCCAATCAACGAAAGATTTATCCTTTACTCTCTCTGCCTGCTCAGGAGTCATCCTCACTTCATAGGCATAGTTTGGAACATAGTTCAAAAACTCCACCCCCTGATCTTCAATTTCTCTTCTCCATTCAGGATCGATGGGACCCAGCATATGGATTAGATAGAGACCTTCCTGTCCGGACTCGTACCCATCTATTTCCATATCAGGTGATATATCCGGTCCTTCTTCGATATCAAAGTTATATCCTCTGATGAATATCTCCTTCCTAGAGGGTAAATTATTGATCTCAAAACCTCTCTCAATAAGACTCCGCTTTTCTTTTTCATCACCTCTAAGTAGAGCTTTTTGTTCGTAAGTTGCTATAACTTCCAAATCGCTCAACCGATCTATACTCTCCCCATCATCAAAACTTACAAGAAATATGTCGTCCTTTTCAGAAGGAAAATGAGGGACCTCTATCACTACAAAAAAACCAGAAATCATGACCAACAAAACGCATACATATGCTTTGATTCTATCTTTTTGTTTATCCATACTTCACTACCTGCGGACTGTCTTATAATGTAGTTGATTGAACTATAGATATATTAAACCTTGGAAAACCGTACTCTATCCAAGGGAGAAAATAGAGGGGGCAAGATATAAATAATTAAAAATTAATATCTCCGCCGGGTTAGATATGAACAGAAAAACTGGATATGTTATTCTGGCCGTTGGGCTCGCTCTTTTGCTGTTCACCTTCTATTTGGCGATACAAGCTTTTCTAGGTGCAGAATATATTCAAAATTTTGAGGACCTAGTAGTAACCAATCGAGAAGGTGTGGCAGCACTTGTAGATGTGCTGATATATGTGATCCCTATCCTCTTATTGGTTGTGATGGCTTCTATCGGAGGCAAAGTTATGCACTACGGGATCAAACTGATAAGAACTCCAGATCCTAAGACACTGGACGAAAAAAGGGAAGAAGAGAAAACAGCTCCTCCTAAAAGAGTTAAAAGGACCACATCCCCAAAAAATAAAACACCACCACCTCCACCCAAAACCGATCAAACGAAAGGTGGAGAAAAAGAGACACCGGAACCTCCCGAACCTCCGGAACCTCAAAGTCCTTCAGAAACGGAGCAATAAGATTACTCACTGAACCCAGAAAATCTTTCCTCTATTTTTCTTCAAACTAAACTTTTTTTTTGGTTTACGATATTTTCAGGAACATAACATAACACATGTGATCTCTCCTAAAATAATCACTGTAAAATCCACTTGTAACTGATGACAAAACTCAAATGCCACCTATCCTACATCTCTAATGATGTCAGTTAAACCCGTAGATGCTTCTGAATCTTCCGATGATCTACCGAATGATTTCGAACCCTATGTGAAAGAATGGTTCAGTGATCAATTCGATTTATTGACTCCTCCGCAGAAATATTCTTTTGATCTGATCCATGAAAACAAAAATTCACTGATCTCTTCGCCAACAGGTTCAGGTAAGACTCTCTCGGCCTTTTTATCCATACTGAATGAGCTCTTTTTGAAAGGAGACGAAGGGGAATTGGAAAATAAGGTATACTGCCTCTACGTTTCTCCACTCAGAGCGCTAGGTAACGACATACAGAGAAACTTGAAGGAGCCTCTAGAAGGTATAAAGAAAAAAGCAGAAGAGATGGATATTGACATGCCCGGAGTCAGAAGCGCCGTCAGGACGGGCGACACCTCCTCCCAGAAAAGACAGAAAATGCTGAAGGAGACACCGCACATCTTGGTAACCACCCCTGAAACTTTAGGTATAATTTTGAACGCCCCGAAATTCAAGAAAAAACTTCAGGACACTAATTACGTTATAGTGGATGAAATTCATTCACTATGTGATAACAAAAGAGGAGCTCATCTCTCATTATCACTGGAAAGACTTCAGGCCATGTGTGACCATGAGATAACTAGAATAGGCCTTTCGGCTACACAGGCCCCCATAGATGAGATAGGAAGATTTCTCGTTGGATATGAGAACGGAAAACCTCGACCATGCAATATAGTCCAGGTCTCCTCTTCCAAAGATATGGATCTCAGAGTTTTATCTCCTGTGGACGATCTGATTCATACTCCAGGCGACATCGTGAACGACAAGATGTATGATAGGATCGACAGCCTCGTCAAAGACCATGTAACTACCTTGATATTTACCAACACGAGAAGCGCTACTGAAAGAGTTGTCAACAATCTAAAAAATAAAGATCCGGATTTCTATCGAGGTGACATAGGAGCCCATCATTCCTCTATGAGCCGAGATAAAAGGCTGGATGTTGAAGAATCACTGAAGGCGGGTGAATTGAGCGTAGTGGTAACTTCCACATCTCTAGAGCTCGGTATAGATATCGGTTATATCGACCTAGTACTGCAGCTTTCTTCTCCAAAAGGCGTTTCGCGAGCCATCCAGAGGATCGGTCGGTCGGGTCACAACGTAGATGAATACGCAAAGGGGAGGGTCCTAGTGATGGAAAGAGGTGACGCACTGGAGTGCACTGAGATGATGAGATGCGCAAAGAACGGAGAACTCGACAGGGTGCGTATACCAAAAAATTGCTTAGATGTACTATCACAGCACATTGTAGGTATGGGCTGCAATAAGAAGTGGAAAGTGGAGGAAGCCTTCGAAACTATCAAGAAAAGCTTCAACTTTAGAGATCTGAAGAGAGAAGATTACGAAAAGACATTGAAGTATGTGGCTGGAGATTATGTTTCATTAGAAAATCAACAGGTCTACGGGAAAATATGGATCGATACCGACGAGGAAGGGGACAAAGTCTTTGGACAGAGGGGTAAGATGACCAGAGTCATCTATATGACCAATATAGGTACGATCCCAGACGAAAGCGCCTACAGAGTCCATACTAGGGAAGGGCGATTCGTCGGTACACTCGATGAAGAATTCCTGGACAGACTGACTAAAGGTGATATATTCGTCCACGGTGGAGATACCTACGAATTCCGCTACACTAGGGGGATGAAAGTTTATGTTGATGCTAGACCAGAAAAAGCCCCAACCGTACCGTCGTGGTTCTCCGAAATGCTCCCCCTCACATACGATCTCGGAAAGAAAATAAGTAGGTTCAATCAAAAAGTAAAAGATATGATAGAGAGTGGTGAAGACCCTTCAGAGTGGATCAGAGATAATTATTATGTTGACGAAAATACCGTATCCTCGATAGTCTCATATTTGGATGAACAATATCGGTATGTAGATGCTGTACCGACCGATTCTCACTTATTGATCGAGAAAAATATCGAAGGGAGTAAGATAAACCTGATCTTCCATACCATATTCGGCAGGGAAGTGAACGATGCTTTGTGTCGCATATTCGCGGACATCGCATCTGAGATTTTGGGTTCGAACGTTGGTATAGTGGTGGATGATCACGGGTTCGTTTTGATATGTCCCAACGAGCAGATACCAGTTGATAGGTTGATTCAGAGAGCTGTAGAGAGTGATATCAGGTCTGTATTGAAAAGCGCGGTAAGAAAAACTGAACTCATGAAAAGAAGGTTCAGACATGTCGCAGCTAGAGCTCTCATGATACTTAGGAATTACAAAGGTAAAAAGATGAGTGTCGGTAAGCAGCAGATGAAATCTCATTTCCTGCTCTCCGCCTGTGAGGATATAGATAAGGAATTTCCCATAGTGAAGGAGACCTACCGCGAGATAATTGAAGACTATATGGACATCGAGAACGCTTCCGATATAATCGAAGATCTTGACAGTGGAGATATGAGCTATGAAGTGGTGGAGACCGACGTACCTTCGCCTTTCGCTCACAATCTGGTGATCCAGAGTCAGGGCGATGTTCTAAAACTCGAGGATAAAAAAGAAAGACTTCAGAGCCTCCATCAGAAGGTGATGGATAAAGTCGAAGGTGAGAGCTGAATGAAGATCTTCGAGAAATTCGAGATCGTCGATAATTATCCCGCTCTTTATTTAAAAGAGATCAACGCGCTTATCATATCAGATCTTCACCTCGGCTTAGAAGCTCTGATGGCAGAATCTGGGCTCTATATGCCAAAATTTCAGCTCGAAGAGATGAAAAACGATCTCGAAGAATTGAGCGAGAAAAGGGATTTTGAAAAACTGATGGTCTGCGGGGATATCAAGCACGAATTTTCTGAAACATCCTACCAGGAAAAGGTTGAAGTCGAAGAATTCCTCGAATTCTCCCAAAAATTGGCTAAAGATATATATCTAGTGAAGGGAAACCATGACAATTATCTGATATATCCCGTTAAGAAGTACGAAAATGTGGAGCTGGAAGAGTCATTTGTTTTTGATGGAGTGAATTTCATCCATGGTGACAAAAAAGTAGAAAGCATAAACGGTCCAGATGTAGAATATATTGTCATGGGCCATGAACATGCGGCTTTAAGTTTGACCGACGAGGTGGGGGCTAGGGAGAAAATACGGTGTTTCCTTTACGGCGAGATGAGAAACGGTAAAAAACTGATCGTCATGCCCGCCTTTTCTAGACTAGCCGAGGGTTCCCAGCTGAACCAGGTGAGAAAAAAAGACCTACTCTCCCCGGTGCTAAAGGACATGATCACCGTGGGAGAGATGAAAGCGATCGGTATAGACAAAGAAGCGGGGCTTTTCAAGTTCCCTGAGATCAAAAAGATCAGGTCCCTAGAATGATCGAGTGATCTATCTCTTTATCCTAGATATGTTTTGAGATATGCAGAACTCTTCTCCCTTCACGTGTCCTAGTGATCCAAGCTCTTCTAGATTCAGTCTCCCGTTCCGTATTCCTTCCTTATCGGCATCGATATGTACAACTTCTCCGACCAACAGTACGTGATCTTCGACCTCGAACTCGTCATGAAACTCGCATTCTATATTGATAGCTGCTTCTTTCACTCCAGGTGATCTGACTTCTTTGGACTCCTTTTCGGTCAGACCTACCTCTTCGAATTCACTCTCCTCTCTAGGTATAGAAACCTCGGTCCTTACACCCTTTTCCGCCCAATGTTCCGTCACCGGGATCACGACAAATTCACCGGTATCTCTACAATTAGCTGTTGTATCTCTACTTTCTGCCGCGGCCACACCTATCATCGGTGGATTGAAAGAAAGCGGCGAAACAAAACTGTACGGAGCGATATTAGAATTGCCTTCAGAATCGATGGTAGAAACGCAAACGGTCGGTCGGGGAGCTATAAACCCAAAATAATCCTTCGGTTTGATCTTATCTGACATCATTATCCCGGTGTAAATACAAAAAGATGATACTTATCTTTTTCCGCTTATCACTGCTCATTCAAAATACTTTCTAATAGCTCTCTAATCTCAGAGGTCTCAAGATTTACATCCTCAAGAGATAAAAATTCTGATAAGTCCTTTTCAGGATATTTTTCCTCATATTCGAGCGCTTGCAGGATCATCTCCGTTCTGTCTATATCTCTTGCCACCATCGCCTCTCGGCATTCTCCTCTTTCAAATTCCTTCCAGAGAGCTAGAAGATCGAATCCGCCTTCAAAGCTTTTCGAGATCCCCCTGATAGCTTTCTCTTCTTTATCAAACTTTTCAGGTTCAGATATATTATCTTCAGGGGTTTAATCCCCTATCACACTCTCTGCTATATCGTGAACCAGCAAAAGCTTCACCAGCTTGAAGCCATCTAGATCCCACTCCTCTCCCAGAATCAAAGCTATGAAGGCAGCTCGAAAAGAATGATCTGCCACGGATTCAGGTTCATCTATACCCGCCCTTTTCCATCCTTCTCTCACAGTGTTTTTCAAAACTCCTGCTTTTCTGAACAGGTCCAAGTATCTCTCCATGGTCTCAGTAAATGTAAATCGATCGATATTAATAAACGTTAACAAAGTTCACAAGAGATTAAAAATACAAAAAAAGAGTTTTGGAACTCTGGTGAATGATATAGTCTAGATGTCTATGTGGTCGCCGGGTCTCATTATCCTGTTAGTTATACCTTCCTCGTTCAATCTTTCTTTGAGACCCTCAGCGTCTTCCATGTCTTCTTCTGGATCGTAATGGAATGGAACTACAAGGTCAGGCCCCAATCTTTTGAAGGCCTCTATATAATCGTCGTAATAGTCGGGAAAACATGCTGTAAACACTGCTTTAACTGGTTCAGCATCTGGAAAATAAGCTGAATCACCGGCGTGAAGTAGACCTTTGTATAAATAACTTACAGATTCTTCAGAACCATAACAGTCGGATTCTAGGACTTCTATATCGTCGATCTGATCACCGGGTCTCACTGCAGTACCTTCGAGTTCGAATTTCTCCAAAGATAGAGCGGGGGCATACAATTCAGCTTCTTTTCCTATTTCTCGGTAATCTTCAGGTGAAAAATGATCGTCATGCTCGTGAGTCAAAAGCACTGTATCCGGTGTTTCTGAAGCTTCAACAGTTAAATTCGGATCGATCAAAATATGTTTGTCCCCAAAAACTTCCAAAGCCGCGTTACCCAGCCACCTAACTTTCATGTTTTCACTTCCTTGTTAAAATAAACGCGAAAAAGGATAAAAGTTTTATTGAGTCAGTGCAGGAAAGCAACAAAACGATTAAATATAAAAGGTGTTGTAGTGTCAAACATGGCAAGACAACAAGGTGGTGGAGGTTTTCAATCCGCCGCAGGTCTTATGAGATACTTCGATGAAGAAGAGGACAAGGGTCCAAAGATAGATCCAAGGGCAGTGGTCGCTGGTATCATAATCATGATCATCGTGATAGAGGTTGCCCAGTGGCAGTGGCCTGTTTGAATAAATCGAAGTCTCATCCATCAAAACTGCTGATATTTCTACAAGTCTTCTAAAATACCTCTTGACCATGGACTTTTAGGAGCCTTCATTCTCTACCAATCCACATTGAGTACTCCGATAAGTGAAAACATATATATCTTGTCATCTACATGTCCAACTGAGGATAAGATCAAAGAAATCAACGATGGTGATATGAGGCGGTAAAGTTATGGAAAGAACCACGAAAGTCCAAAGAATTAGAGAACTCATAAACATCCTCAGGAAACACGGATTGGAGAATTTCATCAAAGAGTTAGGGTTTGGAAGTTTCATTTCTAGGTCTACAATGGAGGAACGTCTTGAAGAAAAAATGGAAGACGTTAGTGCTCGGGAACTTAGGGAACTCTTTGAAGATCTTGGACCGGCCTTTATCAAGCTTGGACAGTTTTTAGGCATGAGACCAGATTTGGTACCGCCTCATTTTGCTAAAGAACTACAGAAACTTCATGACGAGGCTACAACGTTCTCCGGAGAAAAAGCTAGAGAGATCATAGAGAAAGAACTCAATTACAACATGGAAGAGATCTTTGAGGAATTCTACAATGAACCCATCGCTGCCGCGTCTATCGGACAAGTACATGAAGCGAGGCTGAAAACAGGTGAAGAGGTAGTAGTAAAGGTTCAACGCCCAGACATCGAGCAGAAAGTTAAGGCGGATTTAGAGCTCATCGAAAGATTTACTGGTATCCTTGAGCAGGTGTACCCAGAAAGCGAGATGTATCAACCTCAAGAGATAACCCAAGAATTCAAAAAAATGTTGGAAAAGGAATTGGACTATACTGTAGAAGCTAGAAATGCACAGCGGTTCTACAATGCCTTTGAGGAAGAGCCGAACATAAAGATACCGAAAGTTTATTGGGATTATCTCACCAAGAACGTGTTGGTACTCGAGAACGTCGATGGAAAAAGTATGAGGACACTCATAGATGGTGATTATCCAGAAGATTTCAAAAAGAAAATCGCCAGAAATTTCGCCAGAAACATGATGAGACAATTCTTTATCCACGGCATTTTCCATGCAGACCCCTCCCCTGGAAATATCCACTTTTGTGAGGAAGACGGCTCCTTAGTCCTCCTCGATTTTGGAGCGATAGGGCGATTTAACGATAAGATGAGAAAAAACCTCATCGACATCTTCATCGCAATGTTCGAAGGCGACATAAATAAAGTAAAAGATATTTTGCTGGAGATCGGAGAAGTACACGGAGATTTTGACGAGGAAGATCTTAAATGGGATATTGACAACGTTCTACAGCTATACAAAAATAAACCCGATCTGATGCTGAAAGAGGGGATGGATAACGAGATCATGGACATCGTTAGAACTCACAATATAACTCTACCGGTGGATTTTCTGCTGATGGAGAGAGCTATAGCGGAAACGGAAGGTATCTGCACAGCTTTGAATCCAGAATTCGACTTTTTCAAAGCCTCTGAGCCGGTGATAGAAGAAGTGATCATAGAGAGATATCATCCCAAGAAACAGATAAAAAATGTTTTCAAATCTGTCAACAATTATCGGGAACTCTTCATGAATTTCCCGGATAGAGCAAATAACGTTCTTGCCAACCTGGAAAAGGGAGAACTCAAGATAGATATAGAGCTTCAGGGCCTGGAAGATATGGAAAAACGTCTGGATACTATTTCAAACAGATTGAGTTATACTATACTTGCGGCTTCCATTATAGTCGGATCAGCACTTATGGTACTCTCTGGGAAAGAAGCGGTATTCGGACCCTACATATTCCTTATCTCAATAGTTATCGGCATATTTCTAATAATTACGATCGTTAAACAAGGTGGTTACTGAGTCGAGTATATGATCAAAAATCAGGATCTACATTTTCGTTTTCATGCAAAGATTATAAATATGCTGAAAGTAGATTGTTCGAATAGAATCTGATTATCCAAATTTGAGGTGAAAAAATTGCAGTATAGAAAATTTGGAGAGATCGATTGGAAACCGTCGGCTCTAGGTTTTGGAGCTATGAGATTGCCGCATGAGGAAGATGATCGAGGCGCTATAAATGAAGATGAAGCTATAAAGATGATCAGGTGGGCGATCGACAACGGAGTGAACTATATCGATACCGCCTGGCCCTATCATGACGAAGAGAGCGAAAAGTTGGTCGGAAAAGCTTTGAAGGACGGTTACAGAGAAAAAGTGAAAATAGCGACAAAACTGCCTTCGTGGGAGGTGGAGGATTCTCAAGATCCTGACGAGTTATTGAACAAGCAGCTGGATAAACTCGATGTTGACAAGATAGATTTTTATCTCCTCCATGCCCTGAGTAGAAATCACTGGGAAAATTACCAATCTTTAGATATCGATATATTTGATTGGATGAAGGAAAAGAGAGATGAAGGTAAGATAGATTACCTCGGTTTCTCTTTCCATGACGATCTAGAAATCTTCAAAAAGATAGTGGATACTTATGACTGGGACTTCTGCCAGATACAATACAACTATTTGGATCAGGAGTTTCAAGCGGGTCGAGAGGGTTTGAAGTACGCCGCTGATAAAGGACTCGGTGTCGTGATAATGGAACCACTTCGGGGAGGAAAATTGGCGAAGGAACCTCCTGAAGAGATCAAGGAAATTTGGAATGAAGCGGAAAAAGATAGAAATCCGGTGGAGTGGGCTCTGAAATGGTTATGGAATCAGCCAGAAGTCTCTCTAATTTTGAGCGGTATGAGTAATTTGGAACAGGTAAAGGAGAATGTCAAATACGCCTCCGAATCTGGTGTCGGTGTACTCTCTGAGAAAGATCTCGAACTCATAGATAAAGCGGCTAAAACCTACAGAGAGATATCACCAGTTGAATGTACTGGATGCAACTACTGTGTTCCCTGTCCAAACGATGTTTCGATCCCTAGGAACTTCAGGATGTACAATCAAGCCGAGATATACGATGAATTCAAAAAACAGAAAGAGATCTGGGACGAAAACATGAAAGACGATTCGAAGGCGACGAACTGCGTGAGGTGCGGCGAATGTATAGAGAAATGTCCTCAAAACCTCCCGATAATGGATCTACTAGAGGAAGTTTCAGAGTACTTTGAAGGATGATCTCATTTTGATCTAAGGCTCTAAAAATCATTTCTCCATCTTCCCGTATCTTTAAAATGCCTTTTATAGATTCTAAAATTCGAGGCGATGGTTTTCTGAAATTAAACTGTGATATAGAAAAGGAAAAAACATTATTAGTCTCAGCATCATATTATATTAAAAAGGTGATATGATGTTATCTTCACTTATGGAAAAGAAAATGAAGAAATTGAGAGGGGAAGTACTGATCGCTGTCATGGATGATGGAGAGGCTTTCCTGGGAAAACTGAGAGACTTCGATGAAGACACTTTGATCCTTAATGAGGTCTACGAAGGACCCAGTTCGGAGATAAAATGGGAAACTCTAGGAGAAGAGGATGACCAATCTCCTGAGATGGGTTATGGATTTGTAGATTGGGTAAGGGTAAACCTTGAAGAGGTCTATCTGAGAGTAAATCACGTCTCTAGGATCTGGCCCTGGGAACACATTGAAGGATATGAAAAAGAGCCAAATACTAAAAAGAGAAGGGCTACTTATACCAGAACACCTGCGATAGATATCCTTTCAGAAGATTAAAGAAATACGATTACCGATAAAGTCTTTTATTCTCTCTCAGCTTGATCAGGCTTAAAACCAAAATCCTATTATTAAAGTAGGATAAAGAATAAAAAAGAAAAGGTGAACATAGGTCATTTTAGTGATTTGATTCAACCGGGGTGGGTTCCCGGGATGTCCCCTATACTAGATGCTCTCTCCTCTGGTACTTTATCTCTTTTCGTGTAAACAGGTTTCCTAGATTCATCTGATCTCGGCGTCTGCTTCCCTTTTTCCTTTTTTTTCCATCGCCATATCCGTGTAACATGTGCAGTTTGGATGTACGCCTCTTCTAGATTTACTTTTGTCCAATCGATAAAACCGAATTTCTCTTTCTGCTCAATTTTTTCTCTTCCTCCCCCTGATTCCGAAGATATCCCTTTCCAATCGATCTCATTGGATGGTGATTGATAAACATTTTTAAGGACCAACGTGTGTTTATCGTATTCTCCTAGCTCTCCAAGAAAGGCTAGCCCGTCGTCCATCACAATTAGTATGTCATCACCTTTAAGTTCTTTCAATTTTTTCTCCAATAACTCATCAAACATATTTCCCTTCACCCTAACATATGATACGATTATCCCGTTATAATAACTTATCCCAGGTAGAAATGAAAGCGGGGGATAAAATACTTCAAGCCTTTAATACAACCGAGTTATATAGAGTAAACTCGAAAGAGAGCCAACGATCATCTGGAAATGAAAGATTTATCTCCTTATCTTATCAGCAGATATCTATAGATATTCTTTTTCATAATAGATAGGCCTGGTTCGACCTTTTTCGCCTTTTTTTGCTTCATTAGGTAGCTCTTCCTTTTTGGTCCAAGGCCAAATTCTCGAGATATGATCGATTCGGACATACACTTCTTCCAGATTCACCTCGGTCCAAGTGGCAAATCCTGCCCTTTTATCTTTCTTGTCAGCACCTCTTTGCATTTCCGCTGGTGATATCTCCTTCCAATCTATATCCTTAAATTTGGACTGTAAAACCTTTTTCAGGACTAAAATGTTCCTATCGTACTCTTTAAGTTCTCCAACAAATCCAAGGCCATCGTCCATCATCACCAAAATATCCTCATTTTTTAAACCGCTGAGTTTTTTCTCCAATAATTCAACCGACATCTTTTCTCCTCTTTCAAAGTGTTTTCACATAATTAATTATTTTGGGGGGGGGGGACCCTCAAAAACTCTCCGCAGCTATAATACCGAAACCTATAGCCTTTTCTTCTAGAGTATCCATATCTTTAACAAGTGAAAGAGCCGGCTCTTTTCCCTCGATAGCAATTACGACTTCCAATATCTCTAACTTAACGGAGTCTTTTTAGATTTTTCAGCCAGCTCTCTCGCTTTCAGGGCGTGATCTTCAGCTCTCTGAAGTTTTCCATCTTTGAGATATGATAAACTTATCTCTTTGTTTGTTATTGACTTTATCTCTTCGTTTTCCATGAAACCCAGATATTCATGAACTCTTTCGTACTCTCCTTTCTCTAGCAGATTCTTTATTAGTTCTTTATAAATTTGGTCCCTCTCCCATCTGTCTTCTATAGTTTCGACCAACTTCAAAGCTTGATCAACTAAAGCCTTGTGGATAAGATCAGTTGCTATAATTCTAATCAAAGTATCTCTGATGTCATCACTTTCGATGTCTCCAACTATTTTCAGTGCATTTTCCCATAATCCTTCATCTGATAGCGCTATACCTAATTCCATCAAATAGATGTCGCCTGCTCCACTTTGATTTATCTCCTCGATTAGGGTTTTAGCTTTTTCAGTTTCCCCGAGTCTTAAAAAAGTCTTTCCAATGATACATTTTATCCATTTCTCATCCTCTCTAGTATTAAAATCACTTGTCAGTGCAAGTGCATATCGGCATAGTTCTTCGACCTCGTCATCACCCATTCTGGCTTTCATCTCCGCTACTAAAGTTAAAGGTACTATGTTTTTCCCATCTTTAGACAGATTTAAAGCGGGTCGGAGAGCCCGTTCTAGATTCTTTTTTGCCCTCTCAACAAGTCCAAGATCAAGCTGCTCTTCAGCCACAGAGATGAAAATATCGACTAACTTTTGATCGTCTTTTATTTTCTCAGCCTCCTTTAACCCATATCCAAAGATTTCCTGATATTTACTTTCGAATTCATGCTTTAAAAATGTAGACGCCAATCGAGATAATGTCTTTACTTTTTCAGATGTTACTTTCACCTGAAAGGCGGAATCTAGAGCTTCATCGCCAAATTTCTTCGCTAGATAGATCAGATCGTTCTCCAAAAATACATCGATAACCTCGTTAATCACTAGAGCTCTGCTGTTGGATGAAGGAAGTGAGTTCAATGTATCTATACTTTTCTGGAGAGTAGTTGCGGTTAGTGAATTTCCACCTTCTCTTCTCATCTCATCGATGATCTCGCCTAAAGTTTTAGGGTCATCATTGAGTATTTCAAAACGCCGTCCCATGGTCAATCTTTTACTATATGAAAGGTAATTAATGTCAGTTTCTATCACAAAATTCCAATTGAACAGTTAAGTTTATTAAATGACTCTTCATTTGCCTCCAATATGTCAACTTACGAAGACCTTCTCGAAATTTCTGAGCAGTTAAGAAACATCCAGCGCTCACTTTACCTTCTAGCCTGGGATGAACGAACGTATATGCCCGAGGGAGCCATCGAAGGGCGCTCTGAGAGCAAAGCCCATCTCTCACAGCTGTATCACAAAAAATTAACTTCGGAGAAAACGAAAAAGATAATAGATGAGCTGAACAAAGAGTCCACTCAAGCGGAAATGGACGAAGTGCAAAGAGCCGCGGTCAGGGAAATGACTAGAGATTTCCAGAGAAGATACAAAGTACCGGAAGAACTGATAAAGAAGATGTCTAAAATTTCAACTAAAGCTCAGTCCGCTTGGGAAAAAGCCCGTGAGAAATCGGATTTCGAGCTTTTCTTGCCTCATTTAGAGAAGCAGATAGAAGTTAAGAAAGAGGTGGCGGAATACATCGGTTATGAGAATGAACCATACGATGCGCATATCGAGGAGTTCGAACCGGGATTCACGGCCGAGAAGATAGATAAAATCTTTGAACCCATGAAAGAGGAACTCAGCTCGATGGCCAGTGAAATATTTTCTAAAGAGTTAACACCTGGTGAAGATGTCTTTGAGGGTAAAAAATTTGATGTTGAAAAACAGAAAAAAATCGGTAGAGAGATAGCTGACGAGTTCGGTTATGATTTTGAGCACGGAAGATTGGATGATGCTGTCCATCCATTCACGATAGGGATGGACGACGATGTGAGGATAACCAACAGGTATAACGAAGAAAACCTCAACTCGCTCTTCAGTCTTATGCATGAGACCGGTCATGCCCTCTATGAGCAGGGACTACCATCAGAATGGTACGGACATCCTTTAGGGCGAAGGATATCTAGCGGATATCACGAATCCCAATCTAGGATGTGGGAAAACTTCGTAGGGAGAAGTAAAGAATTTTTGAATTACCTGTTCCCGAAACTGTGTGATGAGTTCCCGAAGTTGGATGAATATTCTAAAGAAGATTTCTACAATAGGGTCAATCGAGTTGAACCAACCTTCATAAGGGTGGACGCTGACGAAGTCACCTATAATCTCCATATAGCTCTACGTTTCGATCTAGAACTGGGGCTTTTCAGAGGAGAAATGGAACCCGAGGAAACTAAGACTGTGTGGGAAAACAAGATGGAAGAATATCTTGATATAGTTCCAGAAGATCCCGCGAACGGAGTTCTTCAAGACATACACTGGTCCAGCGGGCAGTTCGGCTACTTCCCGAGTTACGCTCTAGGAAACCTCTTCGCGGCTCAGATATACCACACCGCGGAAGATGAAATAGATGGTCTAAAGGATAAAATATCACAGGGCGAATTCCAACCGTTGAGAGAATGGTTGAAAGAAAATATTCACCAGCAAGGCAGGATGTACAAATCTGAGGAAATGACCAAAAGACTGACCGGTGAAGGATTGAACGAAAAGTACCACATAAATCATCTCAAAGAGAAGTTTGGACCGATATACGAACTGTAAAAACCCTTTTCTATTTTTTTGAAATCTTTCTTCTGCTGAGTTCATCTGCTCTTTTGTTCTTTTCTCTATCTATACATTCAAAAGAAATATTCATGTCGCCTGCCACTTTAGAAGCTTTTTTCCATAAGTCAAAGAGACTATCGGTATCCACGCTCGATTCACCGATCATCTGTCTTATGACCAGTCTAGAATCACCTCTACATATGATAGGTTCGTCTGGATAATTGGATTTGAGATATTTCAGACCTATTATCAGGGCCAGATACTCAGCTCTATTGTTTGTCATATCGTCCATATTTTTCATCTGTCCAACTAATTCATCGATTATCTTATCGTCTCTTTTTATTACTACACCATACCCCCCAGTGCCTCCCGGGTTTTTCGTACAGGACCCATCAAATTCCATTATCAACATATCTGATCACTTCTTCCTATCGAAGTACCATTTATAGAGTAAAGCCATATCTCTAGGGAATAATGCCAGGCGATCACCGTCCTGGACTTCTCTTTCAGGATGTGAATATTCTCTATTCAAGAATATATGGCTCACATCACTTTCATCCAGACCGAGATGTTCTAAAATATCAGAGATCCGTCCTAAGCTTTTTTCTTCTATCTCTTTTTTGTCGATCGAGCCTGTTTCGACTTTAGTTTCGTCAGCTTTAGATTTAAGTTTACCGTACAATTTTATATTTATACCCATTTTTTCAACCCTATCTTAGCCACCACCGATCGGCGGAAATACTGATATTTTATCTCCTTCTTTTAACTCAGTTTCTAGGCCGTTCAAGTAAGTTATATTTCTACCGTCCTTAATGACTGTTACGTTATCACTGAGCTCATTTTGGTCGCGATCCTTGAATATCAGATCATCTAACCTAGGATTTTTGTCAATCAGTTCTTTAAGAGCATCTTTGACCTTTTCAGCAGAAACGTGCAATTCCTTTTGACCGGCTTTTTCAGCCAAATTTGCAAACAGTTTTATTTTGACAGACATGGTAAATAAAAGCGGAAGAAGAGTTTTTAGTCCTCTCTAAAGACATTATCCAATTCTTCATCGGAAACATCGAACACTGTGTTGTGTGGCGGAAGTTCTTCTTTTTTCATAAACTCGGGCATCCTGTCGTCTTCTTTAGAGAAGCCCGCTGCTTTGTTAAACTCTCTCTCCATCTTTAGGATATCCATGCCCATCTCCATGACTTCTTCTGTGGAATAGTCGGTTCCCAAGACTCCATTTACAGTTTCTATCATCCCTTCCATTCCTTCGTTTATATCCATAGTTGCGAACGCGATGAATAAACAGTAGCCAGCTGTATCGATCATCGCGGTAGCCTGCTGAAGTGATTTAGAAAGATCCGCCTTTTCAGTATCCATCGGATCGGCTTCTCCACCGACGCCCATTATTTCTGGGGCGATAGCGTAACCAGCGGTGTGGTCCGCGCCCATCGGCGTAGTCGCATAAGTCACACCTATACCTTTTATAGCTCTCGGATCATAAGCTGGCATGGCCTGACCCTTCACTGTTGGAATCCGGTTGACCCCGAACGCTTCTCCTGTGAATTCTGCTCCGTTCGCCAGTATTCTACCTAACGGCGTTTTATCGTAAATCTCGTCCATCAATTCTAAGGCTTTTTCACCGTCACCGAAATCTAAGAGACCGCCTTCCATCGCAACAGCTAAAGTATTTCCCGCCTCTATAGTATCTAGACCTAGATCGTTGCACGCACGGTTAAGTTCTCCTATAGTGTCTAAATCATAGATACCGCAGTTCGGACCTAGAGACCAAACTGACTCGTATTCAAGAACCCCAACAGGATCTTCACCGCCTTCTTTCGTCCATATCTCCGAACACTGTATTATACAGCTAGGGCTGCACTTGTGCGGTCTTACACCGCCTCTCTCTTCGATAAGTTCTGCTTTCCTCTCACCGGAGACCTGCGATGATCTCTCGTCGCTGCCCTCTGAGAAATTCCTTTGGGGGAGGGCGCCGCTCTCGTTTATTATGTTTATAAGAACTGAAGTTCCGTAAGAATTCAATGCGCCGTCTTTTTTAGTGACGTCGTGTTCCATAAGAGCATTGGCCAATTTTTTTCGACCCTGATCGAATGTCTCTTTGTCCTTTATCTCTTTCTTGTTTTCATCTGTGTTAGCTGCGACAATAAATTTCAGACCTCGTGAAGCCATCACAGCTCCTAGTCCTCCTCTGCCTGAATATCTGCTCGATCTTCCTTCCGGATCAGTGAATGCGATGCCGGCGTTTGAAGCATTCAGTTCGGCCGCAATACCTGCTCCAGCTATCTCTATATCTTCTTCGAACTGTTCATGTAGTTCGACATAGGCGTCGTACAGTCCTTTTCCGACCCATTCGTCAGCCTCTATCAGTTCTTCCTTTCCATCTCCAACTTTTAAGAGATAGTACTTGTCTTTTTCCGGCTTACCTTCAACTATTATGGCTTTGATCCCGTTCCGGGCTAGATTCCGGGCGAATGGTGTTCCGGCATTAGATTCTTTTATTCCTCCTGTAAGAGGGGATTTACCTCCTGCTGAAAGTCTTCCTGAATTTGGTGCGCCGGTTCCCGTTACTATCCCTGGTGCAAGAACTAGTTTATTGTTCGGTCCTAACGGATGTGCGTTGGGTGGGACCTCCTCTGATACTATAGTCGAGGTAAGGCCTCTTCCTCCTAATTTTTCATAATCCTCAGGGACTTCTTCTTCTTTAATCTCCAGGTTCTCCATATCGACTCTCAATATTTTTTCGGCTATTTTACCACCCGTCTTTTGGTATGGAATTATTAGCTATATATCTTTTGGATTTTTTCTTTTTCCTTTCTATATATACTCTTAATCCCGCTCTTTTACTCCTATCAATTACGTGCTTTTGGAAAGAACTTCTTCCGACGTAATCAGAAAATCAAAAACACATGTGTTGGTCGAAAAAGTGAAGAAGGTATCTAGACCTAAGAACATCCGTGACAAAGTCAGCTCGATTGGATTTTTAAAAGGAAAAACGCAGTACTGCTATCTGTGATCAAAGAGAGCGGAGTATCACGATTTATAACTAAATTGGCGAGAGCTAAAGGAGCTAGTCTGATCCTTATGCCCAAGAGAGGAAAAGGAGGTCTTATAGAATATCTTTGATATCACCGTTTATTTGGAGGTCTAGAATAGCCCATCTTCTTTAATCTGATAAGACTCTTTATCAGTTTTCTAGTAACGTTGACTATCCTTTTCCTGCATCTTCTTTCGTAACAATCGGTCCTGTTAGTTTCATCGTACTCCATATCCTGACTCCTCTTGTAGAATTTTATGTTGTTGTGCGTGTCTCTCAAATGCATGTTCAATGAAAGTAGTTCTTCAACGAGTTCAGGTTCAAAGTGTTCTGAATAACGAGTGTTAAATAAACTCTACAGGTCCTCTGCCTTCTCATAGAGGTGATCATCTTATCACCTGTCCAAAAATTCGTCTTTCATCAAATCGAGTATTTCTTTATCGTTCTTCTCTAAAATTTTCTAGAAAAATCGATCTTCCTGTAAGTGTATAGAACCCTCTATATTGTCATTCATCTTTTTAGAGCAAGCTATATCGGGTTGGAAATCGAATAATTTTCTAAGAACATCATCTCTTAGACTATGGACAGTCCTTCCCAAAGTGTACTCGATTTCCTCTTTTACGAGGCTCCATCTCTTCCTTTTTTGATTTCAATAGAAGCTGATATCTATGATAACTATAGTCAAAAAGACACCTAGAAGTGCTATAGTGATATCGATCTCGAAGTCTGCGTGATATCCCAAAAGACACCTCCCACGATAATAGCAAAAACGATCATGAAGTAAGGGCCGAATGGTCTTCCCTTAATCCAAGACATCTTTCAACCTTGTTCTTCCTCTTCAGGTTTTTTAGCTTTCACGAACTCATGACGTTCTTTGTAAGCGGAGACGACCATCATGGAATTTGAATTCTCAACACCTTCGATATCAGGAAGTTCCAATGTTAGAAATCTCTTCATGTGGTCGTAGCTCTCGAAAGAGGCTTTTACAATGAAATCGAAATTCCCAGTGAGAAAGAGCACGTCTTCGATAAATTTGTATTCTGAAAGTGTTTTACCGATCTCATCGGCCAAATCAGTGTCTGCTTTTATAGATATAAGAGCTTTGACGCCTTTTTGTTTTCTAGAAGAGTTCTTCTTTTTAGCCATCTAAATCTATTAGTTTATATAAAGTATAAAAAGATTTTCTATGGTTAGTTTTCACCGCTCTCCAGATGTCAAAGCTTTTCTATCTCTTCCTTCCAGCTGTCAACCTCTTCGTCCTTCTGATCAGCGTCTTCATCAGCGATCTTTTCCTCTAGTTCACTCTCTACTAGACCGGGTACATTTTCAGATTCATTGTCTTCGTATTGGTCTGGATCCGCGATAAGGGTCCCGCATACTGAACATTCCTCTACACCGACAGATACTTTTTCATCACATTCCGGACAAATCTTCATGCTGCTCGGTCTCGGGAAAAAATCATAGTCTCTTCTGACAAGTTCGATCTGAGCCGCTAAAGAGAAAATTACAAGAGCTAAAAGGCCGAGCATCAATAATCCACTTCGTCAAGACTATGGAGAAGCTCTTCAATACCTAGAAGATCCCGACAGATACTACTGTCCAGAGTGCGATGAACTCAAATGAGATTTCATTTGATATATTTGAATATGTCTTCCAGACCCTACTTTTTTTGGACCTATCTCCTTTTATCTCATACAGGAATGTCACTATCTTCGAAGAGCAGGAAGGCAAATACAGATATTATCAAAGTCACGCTCAAAAGTAGTAGGAGATTCAATGGATGAACTACACCGTCCAAAAGCACAGAGTTGTAATCCCAATAATGGGATATAGTGAAAGGGAGAACGAATTCTAACTCCTCAAGCATATGCCCTGCCATGAAAAGCGCATACTGAACCAGAATAAAAGCGAAACTCACACTGACCGCGGACCGAGAATTTTTAAAAATAACAGCAAAGAACATCGAGACCGCTATTACCACCAGAAGCATCGGCCAGGAGAGAAGCAGAGAGATAAAAAAGGTATTGAACATCAATCCTTCTCCCACTGAATAAACCGACAGCACTAGAGCTATGCCCGAGAGCGAAACCAGCAACAAACTGAATAAAGCCAACGCTAAAAATTTCTGAAGAAGGTAGTTTTTCCTGGTAAGAGGCGTTGAGAAAATTATGTCCATTCTGCCTCTTTCATAATCCCCGGTTATACTTTTCACCGAGAGATAACTCAGATAAACCCCAACGAGAAGGATCCACCAGCTGTAAAGTTCGACCGAAAGATAGCCTTCCATCTCATCCATCCTCAGATCCTCTCTACCCGCGGTAAACATCTGGAAATACGGCGTTTCCATCATCTCCTCCAGCGGTGTTTTTCTTTCGACAGTGGAGACCATGCCCACAGGGACGTGTGAATCTCCAACTACCGCTACTACCCCGAAGTATCTCTCATCATCCCGTTCCCTCTGGATCGTTAAATTATTCTCTGTAGTTGTACCGATCTTTTCTGAAGTTGCCATGTTCGATCTAGTATCGACAAGAACGATGTATCCCTCAGCGTTCTCGACCTCATCCCACTCGAGATATAAAGAATCTTCTTCCTCCAATACTTTCATACTGACCTGTCCTCCCTCCTCTAGTTCTCCATCCTCAAAGGTCTCGCTCACCACCGGATAGAACTGCGCCATACCCGCAGAGATTAGCATCACTATCAGAATGAATACGGTGTAACCTTTCCACCCTTTGCGTAACTCCATCATCGTGGTTTTGAAATCCATTATAAAACCTCAAACGGGTATATCCTTCTTCTCGAACAATACCAATGCCAATACTACTAACAATGCAGTCAAACACAACAAGAAATTTGTATCAAAATAACCGAGGGCTTTTCCATAGAGCGCTGCCTCGTAATCCCAATAGTTAATGATAGTGTATGGTTTCACATATTCCAAAGACTCCGTCATGTCCCCTACCATGTTTATACCGTATTGAATCAACACGAAAAGGAAAGAAATCCCCATAGCCTTCCTAGAACTCTCGAGAAAAACCGTGGTCAAAATAGATACCGAGATCATCACGAGAAAGACGGGCCAGGACAAGAGGGACGAGAGCATCAACCCGACAGGGGAAACCGAATCCAATTCTCCCACGTAATACACTGTTCCGATGAGCACCCACCCCACCATCGTCAAGAGGAACAAGGTATAAATTGAGATCACTGAGAACTTTTCTAGAAGATACTGCTTCCGCGATATTGGCTTGGAGAGTAAGATATCCATCCTGTTCTCTTCATAATCTCTGCTTATCATTTTCACAGAAACGTAACTTATATACAAGCCTATCAGAAGTACCCACCAGGTGCTCCAGAGTATAGATAGGAAACCTTCTATTTCTCCATAATCCACTCCCCATATCTCCTCAAAGGCCGTAGTCCTCTCAAAATTTGTTTGGAAACCTACCAGTTCTCTCCCGCTTTCACCCCCTTCATACACAACGGCAAAATATCTTTCTGGTATCTCACCATCTTCATACTGCAAGAAATAATCATAAGAATTGTTTTCGATGTTATCTACTCTATCGAGCGGGACCATCATATTGGGGTTTTTACCCACCAGTAGAGAGTATTCCCCCGTACCTTCGACTCCATCCCATGATAATCTGACGGTAGCACCATCTTCTCCTTTTAATAGATCTACGTCAACGTTCTCAGAACCTTCGAGCTCCTCCTCAAAAGCCTCACTGAATGAAGGATAGGTTTGAACGTAACCGGCCACAAAGAGAAGCACAACCACTGCGAAAAGGAGAAAACTTTTCCAGCTGTTTTTCAGCTCCATCCACATGGTTCTGCCGATCTTCATTCACCTTTTCCTCCATGCGAGTAATACGTCAAGAACAACTGTTCCAGACTAAACGTTTCTAGGGACATGTTGACTACCCTCTGTTTAGAGATCTTTTTGATAACTTCGTCAAGATTGCTAGTAACTATCATAGTTGCCTTTTTACCGTGCATCTCGAAGGCGTTTACACCGTCCATCGCGAAGAGACCCGGATCTACAGGATTTTCGAATTCGATCTCCAGCTTTTTACCCATCTTTTCCTTCAAAGATCCTATCTCCTCTACAACTTGCAATTCACCGTTTCTGATAATCGCGACGCGATCACAGACCTCTTCCACCTCCGCCAATATATGTGAAGACATGAATATGGTCTTGCCTTTCGCCTTCTCCTCACAAAGGATTTCATAACACTTCTGCTGCATCAAAGGGTCTAAACCCGAAGTTGGTTCGTCCATTATTATGAGATCCTGATCCGCCATGAACGCCTGTACTAGTTCAACCTTCTGCTTATTACCTTTGGAAAGATTACCGTATTTCCTGCTCATGTCCAGCTCTAACCTCCCAGCCAACTCTTTCATCCTGCTATCATCGGAAACTCCACTCTGAGATAATAGGTATTTCAGGATTGTTTTCACTTTTAGATCGGGATACATCCCGAAGTCTCCCGGGAGATAACCCGTTCTTCGCCGGATCTCGATAGAATTTTTGTGTGAATCTAATCCAAAAATTTTCACTTCACCACTCGTTTTTTGAAGCAAACCTAAACACGTTCTTATCGTGGTCGTTTTACCCGCTCCATTAGGACCCAAAAAGCCCATTATCTCCCCCTTGTACACATCTAGATCAAGATCTTTTATGCCAATCACATCTCCGTACTTTTTGGTCAATCTCCTTATCTTCATCACGGCCTCGTTTTTCATCTTTATCAACTCATCCTCGTCTTTGCGAAATACTCTTTGACTTTGTCCTCGTATCTTTCATAGAATTCAGTCAAGAAAGGTTTATCAATTCCCAGTAAACGTTCTAACATGAAGGCTTCTGCTTTCATATCCTCAAAAAAACTGTCTTCATCAGGGTAATCTCTACTGAACAAAAATAATCTACCATTCAACCAGAATCGAATAGTCTGTTCTGGGTACTCCGTGTTAAAGACGCCTTCTTCTAAACCCTGCTTGACTATATCGGTGAGATATGGGGTTAGAACATCAACAACACGGTCGAACAGACCGTAATATACTTGTGGGGATTCTTTTCTAGAAAAGTAAGAGTTGAGGTAAGATCTCTTTTTCTTCCTTTGAAAGGAAAGACTTAGGGATCTTTTAAATTTTTCTTCAGAGTTCATTTCCTCATCATTTACGATCTCTTCGAACTCCGTCTCCAATTCGCCGATCATCCTTTCGATTATAGCTTCTATCACGTCCTCTTTTGAATCAAAATAGTAATAGAAGAGTCCGTGAGCTACTCCGAGTTCGTTGCATATATCGTCGACAGAAGTCTCTTGATATCCCTTTTCAGAGAAAAAGCTCTCAGCAACATCGATGATTTCTTTCTTCCTGTTTTCTGGTTTTTTTCTCATTTTTAACTGCCTCTATTAATCAGTGTTTCTTCTTCAAGATGGGTAAATCTTCTCTTTTATCATCTTTGCAGCACTTCGCCCACACCATCAAAATAGATGGAAGAACGAAGACAGCAACCAAGAAACTGTATGTGATCGCCAAAGCAGTGATATATCCAAATTGGGCGAGTGGCAGTATTTTGGAAGTCGAAAGGATAGCGAACGCTCCGATGGTAGTGGCGGCGGAGCCGAAGAGAGCTGCGCCAGTATTCTGAACGGTATCATGCATAGCGTCGTAGAGGTTGTCCTCCTCCGCTTTCTCTTCAGTGAATCTGTGGGTGATATGTATGCTGTAGTCTATTCCCATTCCCACGGTCAGAGCGGTTATGCTCACAGTCATCACGTTTAAAGGAACGTCCATCAAGTACATCGTACCTATGATCCATAGAGTCA
Organism: Thermoplasmata archaeon; assembly: GCA_046540335.1. GTDB lineage: Archaea > Thermoplasmatota > Thermoplasmata > Halarchaeoplasmatales > Halarchaeoplasmataceae > Natronoplasma. Next base: position 74,958 of record JBKHFH010000003.1, read on the forward strand.
CTAGAGCTACGGGTGCTGTGGTTATAGCGCCCAGGATCTTAGACCTGTGGAGATAGTAAAAAACGAGTGTGAGCAGAACACCGACGACGATAATGGTAGCGATCAAAGATTCTCTTTGTGTATCAGTGAGTTCTTCAGTGGTCTCCTGTCCCACAATGCTTCCACTCGTTATCTTTGTAGAATAGCCTTCAGTTCTTAAGGGCTCAGAATCCTCATAAAGTTCTTCATCCATCACTTTAGCGTTTCCCAGATCTTTATTTATCTTTTCAACGTTCTCTCTGAACCTTATAACTCCTTTGGAATAGGATCCGTCACCATCTCTGTATAAAACGTTGCTGATAGCTCTCCTACTCACTTTTTTCTTATACAATAGGTCGTACAGCTGGGTGATATTATCACTGGTTATGTTGCCGTTCTCTATCTCGTCTTCCCAACCATCAATGTCTTCCGGGATACCACTTTCAGTGAAGTTCTCCACTATATCTCGATCATAATTCGTGCTACCCTCCACGGCCATACCATAGTTTCTCAATACGGTAAGCGGGGACGTGACGCTCTCTTCCACTCTTACCATTTGGCTATTCCTTGCATTCTCGACGGTCCTATCAACCGCCCTTAAGTATTCAGGATCTGTAAGATCACCCTCATTCATGATGTAAACATACGATGTGCTGACGTTGAAATTGTCATTGATATATTCTATGTTCTCACTCTGGGAACTGTCTTCGGGAAGGAAATCCTCCAACTCAAAGGTCGTGTCTATATATATCAGTCCATAGACACTGGAAAAAGTTATCAGAGCCACAACGACCAAAATGATCACAGGATGTTTCTCAGAGGTATCGGCGGAAGTAGATAGCATGGAGCTTATCAGGCTACCTTTCTTCTTGGCCAACCTTTTGGTGGAATTGTTTCTGTTTTTTGAGTTCCTCTTATCTCTCCAGTACTCAATCAACTGGATAACCGAGGGTAGAAAAGCGACCATAAGTATGAAACTAGAGGTGATCCCGACTGCGGCTAAAATACCGAACTGCACCATGGCGTTGAGATTGCTGAACGTGTTGGAGAGGAAGCCTATCGCCGTTGTCAAGGATGTTAGCAACAGGGCCCCACCAACGGTAGAGATGGCGATCATAGTGGAAACGGAATTATCACGGCCTTTCTCATCCTCTTCCCTGTAGCGCATGACCATATGGATACCGTAGTCTATCACCAGACCTGTTATCAGGATCGGCACGGCGATTATCATAGGGTTGAACTCATAACCCAGAAGTACTCCAAACCCGAAGGTCCAGATTATCGCGAACGATAGCGAAAGTAAACTCAAAACCGTTTCGATCATCGTGCGGTAAACGATGAAGAGAACCACAATAACAAAGACGAAAGCGATCGGCAGGAGCGTGTTCAAGCTCCTGTTAGAACTTTCCTCTATCTCATCTACCATCACCTGCTGAGCGAAAACTCTTGGTGTAGAACTGTAGGAGTTACTTTCACTGATCTCCATTATCTCTTTTTGTGCTTCTCTTCTCTTATCGCGGGGAATAGAAGAGTTCATCTGTACCAGAGATATGGTGCTTTTGGCTTTGATGTCATCTATTATAGGTGCGTTTTCCTCAAAATCACTGCTAACCGTTCTGGTCATCGTACTCCCGAGTTGGTCTATAAGATTCGGGATAAACGTTGCGGAATTTATACCACCTTTCATCGAGTCCAATACTGGCTGTAATCGGGTGATAAACGTCTTGTTTCTAGCGACCGATCCCTTGTATTCAATAAGAGAGTCGATCACTTGTACCTGGTCTCTCTGTTCGTAGAATCCTATCAGCCCGGTAAGGGTCTCATTCGTCCTTTTCAGTTTGTATGTTGCCTCTTCGCTATTGTTCCCTATCTCCTCGAGGTCCTCAGTAGCCCGCTCTGTACTCTCTTCGATCGGCTCTGAATCGTGATTGATTGTGTCCCCGACTATCTCTTTTATATCTTCATCGCTCAAGCTAGTCAAATTTTCTTTTTTATCCTCTAAAGACATATCTAGAGATGGAGTATCGGCCTCAAAAGAAAAATTCATATCGACATCATATATATATTCGCTCATCTGTATAAAGGTCAAAAAGCTCAGTTGATTATATCGATACTCCTCAGACAGATTTTCATCTGATGCTGTAATCAACGTGTTGTTCTTCATGCCCTCAACGAGTCCGATAAAGGGTTGCTTGTATCTTTCTGGAGTTATTTGATCATTCTTTAAGCGGGAAATCAGATCATTTGAAAGATGGACTATCTTAGTGACATTGAATGGATCAGTTGTCATGTTCTCAGTAAGGTTATAAAATTCATTCCCGTGCGCCTCTAAGACTGCCCAACTCCGTGGAGAAGAGATTATATTAGCCATCGAGGTCAGTTCCATTGTAGTATTTTCTAAGAGGGACGGCTGATGAGAATATACCAATTTGGAAATATTATCTAGAGAAGAATACATTGCCGAATACATGGCACTTTGATTTTCCATCGAGCTAGACATGTTGGATATCTCTAAAGATTGTTCCATCAGGACCTCTTCGAGTTCCAAGGTCGTGTTGGCGATCATCACCGTATCCGCTAGAGTGTTCACCCCATCAGGTATCTCATCCGTGGACATCAACGTTTGATTGACTTTTTCGCTTTCGATTATCTTATCTTTAGTGCGCAACATGTCCTCCATAGTATCGTGGGTGAAGATGTCGCCGTCGTCCGCGACGAAAGCTATTTGGACAGCTTCACCCGTCCTTCCCAAATCTTTCTGTATCTCATCCAACCATTCACTCTTTTCAGTCTCGGGTTCAAATGATTCTTCTCTGGTCTCCATCTGCATCTGAGATGCGAAATAACCCATAACGAACGTGAATATGACAATCAACACGATTATCTTCTTCGGATTGCGGCTGATCGCGGTGGGAAAATAATCAGATAAGCCTGTTTTTCGTTTCATAGTAACCTCCTGACTGACAGTCAGTCAATAAAAGCGACGATCTATATATATTTTTTGAATTTGGGGCTGTGTAGAAAACCTCATGATATTTTTTCATATGTAAATGAACAGCTAGTAGAAACTTT
>JBKHFH010000004.1:0-50310 GCA_046540335.1 Thermoplasmata archaeon
AAGCTAGTTTGTATACTATTGATCGTATCTAAAAAATTACCTAAATCTCTAGATCTTCTCAACTCATACAGGTGTCCTTTACACTTATTTTTATTTGTCTCGCGTCGTTCTATTTCCTTCCCAAACCTATAGCCAATATTTGATGTTTTTTCATATAGATTTTTCTCTTCCATTTTATCCATCACCTCCAGATAGTCTAATATTATTTTATTCACAAAAGCTAATGTTCTCCTATTCTCTGAGATGTTTTTAAAAGTTGCTTTCTCTAATGATTTATAATCAATGGTTTTTTGGATTAATAATTTTTCAATAAATTTATTTCGATTGATTAGATCATCTTCATCCTTTATATTAGGCGCTAAAGATAGGAAAAATAATCTTGCTGTATTTTCACGGTCATCATTCCAGGTCTTAAATAGTTCCCATACTTCCGAAGAGGAGTCTAGATGGTCGATATCAAAATAGATTGTTTTATTCCCTTTTACATTTGCTCCTGCTAATATTATATTTATATTTGCTAAATCAATTTCTTCACTATCTAAACTAAATTCCGGTTTTTTTGAAAACTCATTTAAAGTTGCAAACAATAGTTCACCCGGTCTAGATACGAATTTATACTTATTGAGACCTTTAAGGTTTGTATTATATTTCACTTTAAAACTTTTTCTAATCACATTATCTTTAAAAAACGTAAAATTCTCTCTAACATCTGAATATATTACAAGCATATTCAAATAATCCGAATTCAAATTAAAAATCATGTTTGAATAGGCAGAAAAAAGTTTCATAGCACATTTCTTACAAATTTGAATATTTTCAACACCCCTAGGTCTTAAATTTTTAAATTTGTTTCTTACAATAGTAAAAGGATAAATGTATTGCTTTATATCATCAACCTTTTTTTCCTCTTCACATAAAGTACAAATTCCATTTTTCTCCCCCCATTTATTCATACTTTTCTTGAGATATTCAGAGGCAATACCCTGCTTTTGATATACTTTATTTTCTTTTTCGTCATATATTACACCATTATCTAAATCATTTAGCTTTTCATTAGAAACATTTATCAACTTTCGGATATGAAATTTATTACGAAGAATTCCCGAGAAAAGTTCCTTTGTTACGACCGTATAACCATTATAAGCTTCTCTAGTGGTAACTAAATCTTTTTCAGAATTATACTCTTTTATTTCTTTTTTGAGGATCCAGGAATTAATAAAATCTTCAAAATTATCATTGAACAATTGGTAAAATTCCTCATCATCCATATCCTCTTGGTCAACAAACGAAAAGGCACATTCTCCAGATTTTTTCCATTTATTAAGCACCGTTCACCACCTCCACGCACCCGAACCCCATCGCATTCTTCTCGCCAAAGCCAGCTTCGTAGCCGAGCTTCATTAGTTCTTTACTAGCTTGAATATCGAATTTCATCTCGTTGCACCTTCGGTAGTCACCTTTCACAGTATACCTTCTCTCCTTGTGATGGTGGATGTTAGTTATGTCAAAAAAGTCTTTCGATGGTTTCTCTCCGTAGTAATCCTCGTACCTATCGACTAAATTTTGATGTAATCTTTCGTAAAACTTCCCATCTGTCGGATAAAGGTCCCAGTCTTTCAACTCGCCGTCCACTTTCCTCCTAGTCTTAACATAGATCGGCGATAACGTCTTCATGGTGCACTTCTCCGGAACGTCTTTACCGTCCAGGATCTCCACCGACTTGACCATGAACTCCGAGTGACCCAACTCGAACTCAGGCTCCTGCAGCAATCCAGAAGCAAAACCCTCGATGAATTCTTTGTCCGGAGAGGTCAAAAAGAAATGAGCGTTATCGAACTGTAAGCCGTCGTTGGAATCACGCCTGTCCTCCAAACGAAGATTCGAAAAAGTATAGAACTTGTAACCGGTATGTGAATGTAAGAAATCCGCAAGATCACCATCCGCAGTATCCAATCTATCCAGCAGCATACTAGCTAACCAGTACTGGTAATCGTAACCCAGGGGCATATCAGATACCTTCTCCGTGGATATCTTCGCTCTTATCGGGGATCCCTCCTTTCAGCAAATATATTCGAATTATATATTACCTTCGGATTTTTGAGTCGAGACCCTCTCCTCCCATATCATGTCGATATACAAAAAAATAGTGGGCCCAGAGAGATTCGAACTCTCGACCTCCCGGTTATCAGCCGGACGCTATAACCAACCTAAGCCATGGGCCCTTTGGGTTTCAACTTATGAGGAAGGGGTAAATAAAATTTTCTTACAGCCTAGTTCACTGGCCTTCTCTGTACTTTTTCAGCGCCTTCATATCGTCTATCATAGTCTCCTTCAGGTTAGGATTGTATAGTCCCGCGGCGGGATGATACATCGGTATGATACTCCTGCCGTCGTACTCCAGTTCTTCTCCATGAAGATCGCCGATCCCGCTCTTCCCTATCAATGTTTCAGTTGCATGGTTTCCTAGGCTCACGATGACTTCCGGGTCTAATATCTCTATCTGCTTCTCCAGATATGGATTGCATGCCTCTATCTCGTCTTTCCTCGGATCTCTATTATCGGGTGGCCTACACTTCACCACGTTGGTGATGAAGACCTCTTCCCTAGATAGTCCAGCACTTTCCAAAATTTCTTCGAGTAGTTCTCCCGCCCTTCCGACAAAAGGCCTTCCCTCGATATCTTCGTTCTCACCGGGAGCTTCGCCTATAAGCAGTATCGCAGGATCGTCGTCACCCTCTCCAGGGACCGCGTTCTTGCGATTTTCATGCAGTCTACATCTAGTGCAGCGTTTGACCTTTTCCGCGGTAAGATCCAATCCACCTGAAAGTCGCACCTGCTCGGCTATGTTTACACCTCGACATCCACGTCCACTTCTATGCCGTTCCTTATACTTTGGGTGACCACGCAGTAATCTTCGAAGATATCCAGACACTTCTCCAACTTCTCCTCGTCCTCGCTTTCGATCTCCGGTTCTATCTTCACGTCCAACTTTGAAACTCTCAGCCGACCGTCTACTCTTTCGATCGTCCCTGTTACCTCTCCCTTCAAGGAATCTAGCTCTACCCTCTTCTTTTCCAAACAAAAAGTCAAGCTCGCCATCAGGCAGTTGAGAGAGGAAGTGGCCAACAATCGACTAGGATTCGGTCCAGTTTCGTCTCCCCCCGCGTTCTCGGATTCATCGGTGATAAGCTCTCCCATCGACTCCTTGTCGAAATCCACTCTGAATCTATAATCCTCAAGTCTTTCCATCCCGATAGTAAATTCGGTCTTTTCTTCGCTCATGGTTTATTCATGTATTAAGAACTTGATAACTTTTTGCCTCTTAGCCTTTCTTTTGTTCCATCAATCTTCTCATCTGTTCGATGTATTCTTCCTCATCCTCGGGAGGATGATAGAAATCCCGTCCGTCCTCGTACATGCAGTTCAAACACTCATCTATATCGAACAGTGAGGTGCTAAAATACTTCTCTCCTCCATCGGGCAAGAGCGTGACTATTGTTCCCTCATCCAACTCGGAAGCCAGCTGCTGCGATACGTAAGCGGCGGCTCCACATCTCATCCCGACGAAGAGTCCTTCATGAATCGCCAGTTCTCTAGCGGTGCAGAAGGCGTCCTCGTCCTCTATCGTCCTCACTTCATCTAATCTTTCGGGCTCGTAAACACCCGGGACTATGTCCTCCTCCATATTCTTCAGTCCTTGTATATCATAATCCTTGGTCGGTTCCACGCCTATCACTTTTATATCTGGATCATGTTCTTTCAACCTTTTCGAAACACCCATCAGAGTACCTGTAGTTCCCATCCCAGCGACGAAATGGGTAAGATCGCCGTCCATATCTTCTATGATCTCTCGACCTGTAGTCTCATAATGTGCCCGGGGATTCGCGGGATTGTTGTACTGATCAGGTCTCCAATAATTCTCATGCTCTTCTACAAGCTCTTCAGCTCTACGTATAGCTCCGTCGGTCCCTTCCTCTTCCGGGGTAAATTCTAATTCCGCTCCTAGAGCGGTAAGCATCCTCATCCTTTCAACGCTGACTCCCTCCGACATCGTAAGGTGAAGGTGGTAATCTTTTACAGCACAGACCATAGCCAGCCCTAAACCCGTATTTCCGCTGGTCGCTTCTACTATAACGGTATCTTCATCGAGTTTTTCCTCTCGTTCCGCTTTCTCTATCATAGAAAGAGCCACCCTATCTTTCACCGATCCTATAGGATTGACCCTTTCCAGTTTCGCATAGATAGGAACTTCGGGATTGGGATTCGTCTTTTCTAGCTTTACCATCGGCGTTTCCCCTACAACTTCTAATACACTTTCAACTCGCATATCTTGGATATAAGATATAACTCCGTTTTATCTTTTAGGGAGAGACAATAGGTTTTTTTGACACCGACTATGTTTACCCTCTTCGATGAAGAAACTATTTCCATACAGCGCCCGGGAAAACCAGGAAGAGATGATGGACGATATAAAGGAATGTCTGGAAAAAGGCAAATCCATCGTTTATCAAGCCGCGACGGGCTCGGGAAAGACTATCTGCGCTCTTACACCCGCTATTGACTACGCTAGAAAAGAAGGAAAGAAAATACTTTACCTGACAAGGACCAACAGCCAGCAGAGGCAGGTCCTGCTAGAGCTTCGTGAGATAGGCGGTCACTACGGCCTCGGAGTTCAAGGGAGGAACAACACCTGCCTTCTAGCCGAAGAGGACGAAGAGCTGCAGGAAGGTGATGCGGAAGAACTCTCCAAGTACTGCAGTGATCGGAAAAAAGAGGTCCGAAGAGCGATAGACGAAGGAAAGGAACCGACCGCGTGTCCGTACTACGCCGGACTTCTCCAGATCGATCTGAAGGAAATACGGCCGTGGTTCGAGGAGAACGTTCCCACTGTGGACGAGACCATGGATTTCTGCAGGGAGAGAGATATCTGTCCCTACGAACTCACCAAGGCGCTCATCCCGGACGCGACCCTGATCACCGCTCCATACATCTACTTCTTCCTACCGTTCATAAGAAAACAGCTGAAAGAATGGATGGGCGTGGAACTTTCCGACCTGATCGTGATCATAGACGAGGCGCATAACCTTCCGGACTACGCTAGAGAACTCTCCTCTTCTGAGATAGCCAAGATAACACTGGAGAGAGCAAAGAAAGAGAGCCACGAGTTCGACGATCCGGTTCTTCAGACCGATCATACCATCTCTGAATTCTGCGATCTCTTCGAGAATATCATCCTTGACACGGTGAGGGAATTCGTCGTCGAAGAGGACGGTTTGATCCCGCCGAGCGAGATCCGGACCGAGCTGCTGCATTCGTTAGGCATGAACACCAATCAGTTGAAGGGCATAATAAAAGACCTGAAAGTGCAGGGCGAGATAGTACAGGAGAAGAGGAGAGAGAACAAAAAATTACCGCGATCATATATCAATTCACTGGCTTCTTTTCTCTCGTTCTGGTTCTCCATTGAAGGAGAAGACTATATCAAACTGATCAATGGAGGGGAAAATCCGAGCTTAGAAGCTTTCTGCCTGGACCCTAGCAACGTCACTTCGATACTCAATTCCTGCCATTCCAGCATCCATCAATCCGCCACCCTGGAGCCTCTCGACGAATATCGTGACTCTATTGGCCTTCCTTACGATACAGTCTTAGAAACTTTTCCAAGCCCGTTCCCCGAAGAAAACAGCGTTCTGTTCTATACTGATAGGGTGACTACAAGACACGAGGAGATGAAAAGAGGAGACGAGATGAAAAGAAAACTTAGAGATGAGCTAAATTCTATCTTGGAAGGACTCGATAGAAATACGGTCGTCTTCTTCCCGAGCTATCGCCTGATGGATGAGATAGTGTCTCCCTTAAAAAGTGATTACGAGAACGTTTTCACCGAAAGGCGGGGTATGAAGCAGTCGGAACTGATGGGGATGGTGAAGGACTTCAAGGAAACCGGCGGCATACTCTTCTCCGTCATTGGCGGCAGGGTCAGCGAAGGGATGGACTTCCCGGGCAAACAACTGGAGGTCGCGGTCGTTGTAGGCATACCTTATCCAAAACCCACCGCAAAACAGAAAGGATTGAAGCATTACTACGACATGAAGTTCAACAAGGGCTGGGAATATACTGTCAAAGCGCCTGCGGTGAGGAAGATATTACAGGCGACGGGAAGATTGGTCAGGAGCGAAGACGATCTGGGGGCATCAGTTATCCTAGATGAGAGAGCGGTACACTTCAAAAAATATCTAGAGAATCTGCAGCTCGTAGATGATGTGGAACTTGAAATCAAAAATTTCTTTGAGAAGAGGGAACAAACTTTATAAGATTGTATAGCTAAGGTATCAATATGCACAAGACAACTGAGGTAGACATGGAAAAGAACATACTAGAAGAGAACGAGAAGATAGCCAAAAAGAACAGAGAGATGTTCGAAGAGAAAAGTGTCCGTGCTTTCAACATCCTCGGAGCGATAGGTTCCGGTAAAACATCACTGATAGAAAGATTGAAAGAAGGCATGGACGAAAGAGTCGGTGCTTTAGCCGGAGACCTGAACGGCAAGGACGACTACGAGAGATTCATTGAGAAAGGCATCTCGGCGGCTGCGATAAACACGGGTAAGGACTGTCATCTCGACGCTCACTACGTAAACCACGGCCTTGAAGATTTAGATCTGGGTGATCTAGATTTTCTTTTCATCGAGAACGTCGGAAACCTGATCTGCCCGGTCGATTTTCCCCTGGGTACCGAAGCCGAAGTAGTGGTAGTATCGGTTACTGAAGGCGACGATATGATCCGGAAACACCCACTGATATTCTCCAGAGCGGATCTGACCGTGCTCAATAAAGTCGATCTAGCGGATGCGATGGACGTGGATATAGAGACCATAGAAGAGGACTATCGAGAAGTCAATCCACACGGAACTCTGATAAAAACGAATGCAAAAGAAGGGTTAGGTGTTGATAAGGTAGCTGATTTCCTAGATATCCCTTACTCTGATCGATAATTTCAATTTATTTTATCAGCCAGGAGCGGCGCTACCGATACTTCACTTTTCTCCTGTTCTATAGTATCTGTACAGAATACTGAATCGCATGCACTCTCCAGTCTCTCCTCGGCATCTTCCACGAAAAGTCCATGAGTGCAGCCCGCGTGCACTTCTTCAGCTCCCGAATCTTTTAACTGCTGGGCCGCCTCGGTCATCGTCCCTCCCGTAGCTATTATATCGTCGAGTATAACGGCAGATTTGCCTTTCACGTCTATATTCTTCGTTTTTATCTCCACCGTATTTGCGTCTATACGGTTCTTTTCAAGGTAATCCCATTCCAGCCCGACCGATAACGCCGCTTCTTTAACCATATCCTTGGCTCCCTCGTCGGGAGCAATCAATAGGTCTGGATCTTTCTTTTCTAGGGAGTGTTCCGCCATCCTAGTCATTGCGGAGATATTTTCCGCTGATATATCAAAAAAATCAACGATCTCTTCAGAATGAAGGTCAACACTGAAAAATTCCTCACACTCAATACCGATACGTTTAGCGAAGGCTTTCGCACTTATAGCCTCTCCTTCCTCGAATATTGTGTCCTGCCTCCCATATGCATAATACGGCACGATGACTCTGATCGATCCAGCTCCGTTCTCTCTCAGAGCGTTCTGTATAATGAATAGTTCCAAAAGGTGTTCATTCGGATAGGTGGTCTGAACTATAGTGCAGTCCTCTCCTTCCACGTCGCCGTCCAGCTTCACATATATCTCTTTATCTGGAAATATTTTCGTTTCGACTCCTACGGTCTCAACATCAGTCCTTTTCTCTATCCTTTTGCACAGAAGTGGAGATGCGGGTCCTTTCACCAACATAGGTCATCATCGATAGAATGAGTTCTACTAATTTATCTTTTTTGAGTCACTGTACAGAAACTACAGCTCTCCGAAACCGTTTTATAACTTTCATGCAGTACTAAGGTCAGGTAAGATAAAATGATGCCAGGCGGTGGAAACTCCAGACAGATGAAGCGCATGATGAAAAAGATGGGGCTAGAAAGCAACGAACTCGACGCTAACAAGGTCATCATAGAGACCGATGAGAAAAATCTAGTCTTCGATAATCCTCAAGTTGTCGAGATGGACATGAAAGGTCAACGTATGTACCAAGTGGTCGGAGAGCCAAGAGAAGAAGCTCCAGAAGGAGAGGTGCTCATACCAGATGAAGACATAGAGATGGTAGCTGAAAGGGCGGGAGTCTCAAAAGAAGAAGCTAAAGAGGCCTTGAAGGAAGCCGAAGGTGAACCTGCTGAGGCTATAATAAGCCTTCAATCTTAAGGTTTGATCAAACAGCTTCCTCTATCCTCTCTATCACGAATGTTCGATCTAGCTGACTCAAAAATCTTCCTAATCTCGGTCCTTTCTTCTGTCCAAGTAGTATCTTGTAAAACGAGCGGAAAGCTTTGCCTTTAGCGATCCCTACTTCTTCCGCGGTCTGATGGACTAATCTATGGAGTACTTCTGGATCCCACTCCTTATCTTTCATCTTTTTCAGATAGGAAGACAGGAAGCTCTTTTCCTCTTCATCTAGCGCAATATCGGGAAACTCATCTTCGAGTGAAAATTTCACCATCTCCGGGGCGAAATTTTCCAGCCAATACTCCACTCTTTCCGCCCTCTCTTTGAAGCGCTCGAAATCTTCACTTTTATCTTCCTCTATCTGACCGGTTTTCTGAGCTATCTGCCATATCTTCTCCCTATCATCATATATCTGGACAAGATTCACTAAATGCCTGTAGGGTATCCGCTGAGGTTTTTCCGAAGGTGGGGATCCTACCTGAGACAATTCATACGTCCTCATAGCTTCTTCATCTTCCCCGTCAAAATAGGCGATCTCACATTCATCATATTTATCCACTAGATCCAATAGACCTAATGTTGGATCAAAATCTATATGTGTTCGAGGTTTACTACTGATTATAAGATATCGCAGAACCTCAGGAGATACCATATTTAGGCCTTCTTCAGTCTTTATCGCAATTCCTGAGGAGGATGACATCGGACCCTCGTTTTTCAGCTGGATCCACTCGTAAACCACCGGATGTGGTGCATCACCTTGCAATACTTCCTCGATTATCCTTTTGCCGGTATCCCAGGAGCCACCGGATGCGGAGTGATCCTTTCCAAAGGGTTCACAATCAACATCTAAAAGCCACCATTTCGCTGGCCAATCGCACCTCCAAGGGAGTTTGCCGTCATCTTTCCTTATATCGGCTTTACCTTCATGGCCGCAGCTGCACCTGTATTCCACATAAGGATCGTCAAAACCCAGAATTTCACTATCAACCATACTGCCGCATTCAGAGCATCTTGGATTGTAGGGAAACCAGTCTTCTTCGAGCTCCCGGCCAGTTTCTTCCTCTATTATCTCAGATACCTCTTCCTTTCTCTCTATTATGATCCTATTGGCCTCTTCAAATTCGCCTTCTGCATACATCTCATGTGCGTAAAGAACTTGGACGTCAACTCCTAGCTCTTCTATAGTCTCCAAAAAAGGTTCCATAAAATGTGCTGCATAATTTTGGTGGTCCCCACATGGACACGGGATATCGCTCAGAGGTTTACCTATATGATCTTCAAAAGATTCGTCCAAAAAAGGATAAGACCGTCTTAAAGGATCAAATGAATCCACTATCAACGTCAGATCTCCATCCGAAGCTCTGGAAATAGCTTCACCCGTCAATATCTCTCTGATGTGACCGAGATGTATTGGTCCAGAAGGTGTTTCCCCTGTATTAACTAAGGGTTTTTCGGAATCTATTTTTTCTGCTTCAGCGTCTGCCCAATGCATATTACAACCATCAACCTATCATCCGTGCTCTTATAAGCGCCCGTAGAGGCACTCCTAAAACGTCATCTCTGCCGTTCTTGTTAACGATAACAGTACACAGCTTAACATTGGCGCCCTCCTCTTCGAGGTCTGTCACTGCGCCTTTCATCGTCTCTCCCGTATTGATAACATCATCGACAACGACTACATTCTTTCCATCCACTCCCGCGTAATTGGAGGCGAGTGTGCCCCCACCCTCCATTCTGTTCTCTTGAGGAGGCCTATAGATGGCTAACTCTCTATCCAACTGGTCAGAGACTAGAACTGCTGCGGGAACACCGTTTACAGCGAGGCCGACTACGGTCTCGACCTCGGTATCCATCCTCTCTATCTCTTCGATTATTATATCTGAAAATAAACTAGCGAGGTAACTTATCCTTCTTCCAAATACTCCTATCGATCTCCAACCTATCTTTACGTCCATAGGGGGTTTTTGTTCCTCAATATCACGGGTCAAAAGCCAGGTGACGGTATCTGGTGAAACGTTGAGTTCATCAGCTATCTCCTTCTCTTTCAATCCCCTTTCTTTGAGTCTTTTCGCTTTATCTACTAACTTCTCTATTCCTTTCATCGTCTCACTCGATACGTAAATCGAACTGTCATTATTTAATATTGTGGTGGAGGTCAATACCGAGTTCTGAGAGTTTCTCATCGGTCGGAACGCCTCTTTCGTTCCAGCCCCTTGCCTCATAATAATCGTCAAGCATATTTTTCACTTGTTCCTCTGTGAGTTTCGCGCCATCTAGGTCTTCCACCGGAGTAGGAGTGGAGAATTGTTCTGGAACGTGGAGTCTTTTCTTTAAACCGGGGTCCTGTTCAAGGCCGTAGAGTCTCTCCATATTGTATATCCTTTCTCCTATCTTGTAGACTTCTTCCGCCGTCATATCGAAACCCAGATGTGCCTCGATGAACTCGCTCATCATCTGGGGAGAGTAAACGTCTCTTCCGGTCAATTTACAGGAACCTAAAGTATCATGAAGAGTAACATAATTCTCTCTCCAGGCAACGTATTCTTTTCCTTCCACAGATCTATTATCCTTATCCATCGTCACCCACTCTCCTCTATCATCGGCGGTTTTACCTCCACCAAGCTCTATACCGTCGCAGTCGGAGCGCAGGTGACACGCACCTCTTGTAGATGTGTAAAAGCCGAGTCCCATTCCTTTCAGCGCCCGTGGATCATATGCGGGAGGACTCATACCATTCACGTGGACCGCTAACTCTTCACTCTCGAACTCCTCTCCGATCTTCTTCACTCCTTCAGCAGCGATATCACCGCTATCTTCCCTATAAGCGATCTTTCTCAACAACTCTTTGACCTTTTCAGCATCTCCAAATTCGAAATCTTCATCTACATCTCCGTTCTCACTCAATCTCATCAAGAATCCGATGCTGTTCCCGGCGCTTATAGTATCCATGCCTAAATCATCACACAGATGATTGGCTTTTGCGACCTCTTCTATATCACCTATCGCCAGATTGGAACCCAGCGCGAAAGAAGTCTCGTACTCCACATCGACTATATCCTTATAGACCTGACCGCACCTGCACGGACATCTATGACAGCCGTTGTTACCGCTTATATCATCTTCCCAGTGATAGCTGCTTAGTTTATCTGCGTCCTCGAATGAGCCGCTCTCCCAATACCTTGTAGGGAAAATACCTAATTCAGATGCCATACCACTGAATTTGATAGTGCCGTGAGAGCTATAGGCATCGTAACTATCTTTTCCTACACCGTCTTCCTCAGTAAATTCAGAAAAAGCTCGACTTTTCAATTCATCTATCTTTTCGGGATGGACAGATTCGATCTCTTTCCAACCATCTACGACGATACCCTTCAGGTTCTTCCAGCCCATCACCGCCCCCAGTCCTGTCCTTCCCACTTCCCGATCATCTCCTGATATTATAGCGTACCTCACAAGGTTCTCTCCTGCCGGACCTATCACAGCGGCACTTCCCCCGTGTCTTTTCTTCAATATCTCTTCAGACTTTTTTATGCCTAGCCCTCTGAGTTCTGTAGATTCCTTCACCGAAACCCCTTCCTCCTCTATGGAAAGATAACTCAACTTCTCAGCCTTACCCTTTATCACGATGGCGTCGAAACCCGCTTTTTTGACTTCTTCCCCCAAAGAACCACCGTATATCCCCTCAGCCATCATACCGGTCATAGGGGACTTTGAATAGAAACCGCATTTCTCCGTCATCGGGATCTTACTTCCATTCAGAGCGCCTGGTACAAATATCAGAGGATTTTCTTCCGAGTAAGCTCTGATTTTACCTTTAGTTTCTTCGTGAAGTAGTTTTATCCCTAAGCCGTTACCTCCTAGGTACTTTTTCATGGTCTCTTCTTCAACTTCTTTCGTCTCTGTCTCGCCTCTTGATAGATCGACCTTCAATACCTTATTCCATGTTCCCGCCATATAGCTACACCATCCTCCTAAAATGTATAGGAGCATATAGTTTTAATCGTCTATCACCTTGGCTAAAGAGGAAGATTTTCCCTAAATATATATAGGTTGTACTCAAGTTCAGGATTCACATGGCTAACTATTCGGTCGTTCTGATGGAACCTCAGACACCAGGTAATATAGGAGCAATCGCTAGGTTGATGGGGAACTTCTCTATCGAAAATCTATACCTGGTAGACCCTGTTCAGATCGACGACGAAGCGGAAAAAAGAGCGATGCACGCAAAGGATGTTTTAGAAAACGCTGAGATAGTCGATGATTATGAAGGACTGGTTTCAAGATTCGATCTCGTCATTGGGACCTCGGGTATAAACACAGAAAAGAGAAAAAAATTCCTGAGAAAAGCGGAAACAGCAGAAGATCTTGCGGAATCCCTCAGTGATTATGAGGGTGAAGTAGCGCTGGTATTCGGCAGAGAAGACAAGGGTTTGAACAACGAAGAACTGAAAAAATGCGACAGGTTGGTGAGGATCCCGGCCTCGGAAGATTATCCTATCTTGAATTTGTCCCATGCGGTAGGTATAGTTCTATACGAGATCTTCAAGGAAAAAGGAGATGGAATAGTCAAGCATGAAGAATTTTCCAGCGAGAAGAGCGAACGGGAAAGACTTCACAGATCTTTCTCTGATATCTTAGATGAGATAAGATATCCTGAGCACAAGCACGATAGAACCGAAATCATGTTTAGAAGGATCTTAGGGAGAGCCTCGTTGACGAAGTGGGAGTATCACCGGCTGATGGGTGTTTTCTCACAGATATCGAAAGAAATTAAAGGTGAGGACAAGTAAGATTAGGGAAGATATTTTTCCACTTCGCTCATACTCAAGGAGTTCAACTTTTCGGAAGTTGGGCCGTTATCTTTCCAACCTCGTTCTCTGTAATATTCATCTATAGTCTTCTGTAATTCATCCTCATCTATCGGTTCCTCGGCACTTTCGCCTCTAGGTAGAGATTCTTTTAGCCGTGCGGGCAAACCATCATCCTCCCTTCCAAAACCTTCTCTTGCAGAGTGTAATTTCAGCAGATTGTAATTCCTTTCGCCTATCCTCTGCATCTCATCTGCATCGATATCTAAACCTGTTACCGCCTCCATCATATCTCTTATCAGCGGAAGATTGTAATCCTCACCGGATTGAGAAACGACAAAGATGCAGAGTATGGACGAATTCACAAAAGATCTGATGTCTTCAAAGATTTTTACAGCTTCAGCTTTACCTTCAAACGAAAAGCGACCACTGATTTTTTCCAAACCGAGTTCTGGGATCTCTGCAGCTCCGGTATCATGGAAACCCTCGTTATGAGTACCTCCTCTAGGACTCGCCGCATAGCTCAATCCAAGACCTCTCTTTCCTCTCGGCTCGTGCATCGGTATCTCTTGACCTTTAGAAGTGACTGCGAAGTCGGCGCCTATCTTCTCAGCGAACTCATCGATACCGTCAGCGAGCTGTTCGCCTATCCCTTCTCTCTTCGCGATCTTATCGATAAGATCGATCATAGCTTCTGAATCGCCCCACTCGATATTTCGGTCGAGAATGCCCTTCTCCGATGCCTCCATCAGAAAAGCTATGGTGTCACCAGCACTGATAGTATCTATCCCGTACTTGTTGCATTTTTGGTTCGCTAAAGCGATAGAAGATAGGTCGGAATTCAAGCAAAGAGAACCGAAGGTCGCGATCGTTTCGTATTCAGGACCTCCATACCTTTCTTCGACTTCTTCTCCGGCGAACTCTGTTTTTACTACCCTCTTACACCTGACAGGACAGGCGGTGCAGTTGTCCCTTTCTTCAAGTATCTCTTCGTAAAGTACAGTTCCGTCTATCTCCTCAGCCTGGTCAAATACGCCCTCCTGGAAGTTCTTCGTCGGCAGGATGCCCATCTCGTCGAGAGGTTCGATCGCACCAGTGGTGCCGTACTTTCCCCATTCCACTGTACCGGACTCCTGAAGTTGATCGAAGAAATCTCTCTTCTTTTCTTTCAATCTCTCCTCATCATGTACAGGTAGCTCTTTTGTTCCCTTCGCAAGGATCGCTTTCAGATTTTTACTCCCCATCACAGCTCCAAATCCTGGTCTTCCTGCAGCCCGGTTTCTATCGTTGATTATACAGGAGAATCTTATCAGATTCTCGCCGGCTTCTCCGATCGCCGCAACTCTTCCACCGCCGTGAATTTCTTTGAGCTCTTCGTCAACATCGGCTACTTCCTCACCCCACATATCATCGGCTTCATTTATAGAGGGACATTTTTCATCTATTGAAATATAAACTGGAGAATCCGCCTTTCCCTCTATCATTATACCGTCGTAACCTGTTGTAGCTAATTCGTGAGCAAAAAACCCACCAGCATAAGAACCGCTCACCGAGCCGGTTTTGGGTGACTTGGATAAAACCACATGTCTTCCGGAGCCGGGAATTTTAGTGCCCTGAAGAGGACCCGTAGCAAATATCAAGATATTTTCCGGCCCTAACGGATCTTCACCGCCGTTCATCTCTTCCAACAATATCCGAGCACCTATGCCTCTACCTCCCATATATTTATGCAGCCACTCATCAGGTATCTCATATTCCTCTAAAGAACGATCCGAAAGATCGACTTTCAGATATCTGCCGAAACAACCCTTCATCTTTACCCCTCTCCATATAATCCCTTTTCTTTCTATATAATATTTGGTCGAGATTTGCCAATTTCAGCGTGATTTAACTTCATTCACGTCTACTGTCACCGATACCTACCTTCTCCGCCATCAATTTTTTCAATTCATTCCTGTCTCGGGCTTCTAAACCGAAGTACTCTTGGAATTTAGGACTCGTTCTGAGAGAGTAAGTCCGGCCGTCTCTTTCCGAAAGTATCAATCCTTTATCTTTCAGGGAATCAACATGATCGTACACTTTTTCGCCCACCATCTTCTTGAGCTCGCTCTGTTTTACGGGTTGATAATACGCGATCAGAGCGGCCGTTTTCAACAGAGGCTTGCTGAGTTCCTCGTCTTTCATCTCCAAGCCGTATTTGTTCAACCTCGATTTTAACTGGAGTGAATATTTTCTCCCGATCTTGGCTATCTCTAACGCGGTTTTCCGGTTCTGATACATCCTTCGGATTTTTTTGACTCCGTCTCTGACTTCATCTCTGGGTCTACCTACGGCTTCCTCTATCTCCGGAACAGTAAGAGGATGGCTTGAAGAAAAAAGTACAGCTTCCACGACCTGCTCTATGTCTTCTTCCTCTGTTCGCATATCAGGAAAAGAATCCGATCCGTCAAATACTTCGTCTTTTTCTGGCTCCTCTTCGTCATCAGGATGCTCGTCTGTCATATCTGCCAAATATAAATAATTCGAGACATATTAACTTACCGATAAAACAGCATAAAATTCACCTTCCACTTCTTATATCTAGCCCTTATCGCTCTTTAATACCAAAAATCCATATAACCCGATTTCTTTCAGACAACCATGCCCGTAATATCAGTAAACTCAGATGAACTGCTCGACCTTACCGATTCGGATCAGGTCACTCTACTGGATGTTCTGCCAAAGATAGGTGTAGAGATAGAGAAGATCGAAGGGGATAAATGGGAACTGGAGATCGATCCTAACAGATGCGATCTTCTTTCTGTCGAAGGTATCGGAAGAGCCGTCCGAGGTTTTTTGGAGAAGGAAACAGGAGTACCAGACTACGAATTGAATCCATCTAAGATAGAGACAGACGTAGAACTCAGTGTCCAAGATGTCAGACCGTATATCGTGACAGCGGTCGTAAAGAACGTTGAATTGAACGAGCCCATACTCAAGTCGATGATGGATCTGCAGGAGAAACTTCACCTGACGATAGGTAGAAACAGGTCCAAAGTTGCAATAGGTGTTCACGATCTGGAACCGATAGAACCGCCTCTGACTTATAAAGCAGTAATGCCGAAAGAGATAAGCTTCCTGCCTCTAGAAAGATCTATAGAGATGGATCTTCAGGAGATTTTGGAAAAACATGAGAAAGGGAAAGAATTCGCCCATATATTGGAAGATGAGGAGAAATATCCGATCATCTTGGATTCGAAAGATGACGTTTTGTCTTTTCCGCCTGTGATAAACGGACAGATGACGCAGGTCACTCCAGAAACGGATTCTCTCTTCATCGATATGACGGGAACTGATATGCGGGCATTAGAACAGACGTTGAATATTCTGTGCACGATGTTCGCTGAGAGAGGCGCTGATATATATACTACAGAAGTCAACTACGGAAACAGGACCATAACTTATCCAGATTTCGGATCAGATGAGATAGAAATATCCCCATCAGAATGTAGAGATTTGCTCGGAGTAGATATCAAAAATGAAGAGATCATCGATATATTGGAAAGGATGAGATACGATGCGCAGGATAAAGATGAAACTATCGAAGTGAATATCCCGGCCTACAGACACGATATCATGCACCCCTGGGATATCATGGAAGACGTCGCTATAGGTTTTGACTATGACAATTTTGATGGCACGCTTCCGGAAGACGTCACGATAGGTAAATCGTTATCAAATTCCGAACTGGAAGAGGCGATGGTGGAGCTGCTGGTCGGATATGGTTTCACCGAAGTCATGAACTACATGCTCAGCAGTCCTGAAAAAGAATTCGATAGGATGGAAAGAGAGCGAGGGGAAAAAATGGCAAAAGTGGAGAACCCAGTAAGTGAAGACAGTGTTTCACTCAGGACATGGCTGCTCCCCTCCTTACTGGAAAATTTAAAAGAGAACAAGACTCAATCGCTGCCAAGGAAGTTATTCGAAATCGGAGATATCGTTGTTGATAACGAGCAAAAAACGAAGGTCGCGGCTGTCATCGAGAGTTCGGACGCTGGTTTCACCGAGATGAAATCCATACTGGACGGGTTATTGACAAATCTTGGACAGGAGATGACGGTTGAGTCTAAAAAACATCCCTCTTTCATCGAAGGTAGATGCGCTGCTGTTGTCACTCAAGAAGAAGAGATAGGATATTTCGGTGAGCTCTCTCCCGAGGTACTAGAAAACTTCGATCTAGAGAATCCAGTCGTTGGTTTCGAGCTTCAATTTGATAGGTTATCTGATTTGATCGGATAGGACCAAGGACAAAAATTATAAACTGTCCTTGCTAAAGTCTTAAGACGCTTCGAAAATGGACCGGATTAGATTTTCACATATGCCGAGGTAGCTAAGTCTGGACCAAGGCGCCGGCCTTGAGAGCCGCCAAACAGGGAAAAGTCCTGACGGGCTTTTCCTCACACTGGGGAGAGATCTCCGGTGGATCAAGCAAGCCGGTGGTGCTATGCACCTCAGGAGTTCGAATCTCCTCCTCGGCGCTTTCATAACTTTTGAGCTTGGCGAGAAAGTTTGAAAGCAAGGAGAATCTTTGATTCTTCGGCGCTTTTTCTGTTTTCTGAGTGATAGCGAAGAAAATGAAAAAGTGAGTGGAATCTTCGATTCCACGAAACCATCATTATTTTTCGAACAAAGTGAGAAAAATTGATGGCAAGAGGCTCACTCATTCCTACGTCATTCACGCCGAATCGTCGATTCGAAAACTGTTCAGAATACCAACATATTCTAAACGCTCATAAACTAAGTTTATTCACTGTGAGGAACAAGTTCCTCACGCTCACAATTCGCAGGAAACCAGAGGTTTCCGAAGAAGAAAAGGACTAAGTCCTGTGAAATCAGAGATTTGTTCGTCTTCACCTTAGCGCTCTTCTTCATAGACTACCCTCTGAGCCTTTATGCTAAAAGTGATATATATATATATAACGGAGTAAAATATTAATATCATTCACCTAATTATCTTACGAGACATCATCCTTCGAGGAGGTAGATCGGTTTGGATCGTAAATCATTACTCACTAGTTGTATTATTTTGTTACTCGTTGTTAGCACTGTTGCCTTTGGCTTAGTAGAGAGTTCTTCTGAAAAAATAAATGAGACAGTTGAATCTGAAGATGATCTCTCAATCGATCAATCCAGTGAGAAAGAAAGGCTTCACGAAGATGAAATTGAATTCAAAACGGGGGAGCGATGGCCAAGTGAACAAGAAGAAAAAGGTCAACTTGACGGGAAAGAGGATCTCTTGGAGATTAATCACAGAGAAAAAATAAAAAATCAAATAGATGAAGACAATTACACCACTAGAGAACCGATCAACATCCATGGCAATGATGAGTTTCACGAAAAGGCGGAGGAGAATAACTGGTCCGGCGATGGAACAGAACAAGATCCATATATCATAGAGGGGTATGAGATCGACGGTAGCGAGCCAACCTATGCGATCATAATCGGACATACCGATGTGCATTTTGTGGTCCGGAACAATTATTTGTACGGTGCTTGGTTTCCAGAACCGTACTGGTACACAGGTGCAATTACACTTATGAATGTGACCAATGGGATTGTTAATGACAATACTATTAGGGGTAGTTCTTGTGGAGTTAACTTAGGAGGTTCCTATAATAAAATACTCAACAACACATTAATAGATAATGTTGTTGGTATCAGGATGAGGACTTCCCAAAATAATACAGTAGACAGTAATAACATTACTAACGAAGAGGAGGGTATCATGATAAATGCAATTGGTATTCACCTATGGGGTTCTGACGATAATATCGTTACTGAAAATCGTATATCCAATTACAAGAGAAATGGATCGGAAGGTATATTTGCGGATAGTGACTCAAAAAACAACTACATCTATCACAACATTATGATCAACAACGAAGTTCACGCTGTGGATCAAGGAGATAATATCTGGAGCAAACCCTATCCCATTGGGGGTAATTATTGGGATAATCACACGGAACCGGATGAGTACAGTGGACCTGATCAAAATGAATCTGGCTCTGACGGGTTCGTGGATGAACCAAAAGAGATCAAAGGTGAAGGAGACAATGTGGACAAATACCCATTAACCACTACTATACCTCCAGAGGTGGAAGAGGCTGATGAAAATGATATTCCAGGATTTAACTTGACTCTTCTATTGCTTGGTATGGTCTTCGCAGTTGCTATCTATTGCAAGAAAAGCAAGAAAAAGGTTAATGACTATAATAGAGAAAGTGAATCTCTATCGGGCTAAGCTAATAGTCTTTCAGGCGATACCTCAACTCTCTTTTTTTGTAACCCGACAAGAAGTATAAATGGTAAATACGAAGAAGAATCTTCCTATTCTGAGAACTAGGGCAGAGTATTAGAGTGAACTAAAGAGTAACAAACAGGAGTTCTAAAGAGACTAGAAAAAAGCCTTCAAGAATTGATTAAGGGGCTTGTGGCGATGAGAAACATTATAGTCAACCTCCAAGAGAACAGGAAGATAGAAATCTATTGGGTTATCGTCCTTCATGTCCTCCTCTAAAAGAAAAAACGGAGTCAAATAGCAAATCCTTCGGAAGTGATTAGGAAGAATACGATTAATAAATAAGGACTAAAAAAGTATTAGATGATAGAGAGAATCACTTATCTTTAGATTTTACGGGCGAATTAAAATGATTGGTCGTGGTGGGTTAAAAACTTTATTGATAATAGAGATTTTTTTTCTTTATTTATCATATACCACATATATTCCAAAATGTCTGAATATAACTTATGATCAGATCAATAATGAAAAGGGTTTTAAAGTAGACTACTAAGATATTTTCTCTCCTCAGTACCTATAGCCCTCCTCATATCTAACACAGATTCTTCTAAAGGATCATCTAGAGTTTCAATTGAGTTATTTCCCATGGTTTCTTCCTCCTCAACGATAACAGTCGTGACCTCCGATTCGACTCCATCGTAAGTAGCGGTCACTTCATACTCGCCAGGCATATCGTAATAGAATACTCCCCTACTTGCGTTCTGCCAATCAAAAGCTTGGACATTACTCGCTATCAGATTACCGTGAGCATCGTACGCCACTGCAGAGAACTCTATTTTCTCGCCGGAAACAATAGTCTGATCCTCTGATGGAGTCAATTCGACTGTATCTACGGCACCTGGTTCGACTGTCAGTAAGGCAGTATCTGTTAGACCATCATATCCACCAGTAACTGTCCAGTCACCCGAGACTTCAGATGTGTACTCGCTTCCTGTCCAACTGCCGCCGGCTCCATCTTCTATAGACCATGTCGTATCTCCGCTCACGTCGCCTATCTCGTTCTCGTAAGCATCGTAAGCTGTCGCTGTATAGGTGATCGTAGTTCCTGCTGCAGCGGTATCTTCCTCTGGACTTATCTCTATGCGGTCCGCCGAGGCAGGATCTACCGTGACTGTCGTTATACCTGATGTCACACCGTCGTAAGTGGCTGTCACCTCATAATCTTCAGCTCTTCTCTTGTTGAATACTCCTCTCGTCGCTGTCTGCCAAGTGAAGTCAACCCTATCGTCGGTGATCAAATCACCATCTAAGTCATACGCCGCTGCGTCAAATATCAATTCGTCTCCGGCGGTGATAACCTGATCTGAACCAGGCGTTATCTCTACGTTGTCTACTTGGGTTTCCGCAAATTCAGCAGTTATCGTGTAATTGTCTTCCATCGTTATCGACGTTTGGTTCGCGGTCACGTCTCCTATCGTTCCATTATCGCCCGTCCATTCCACGAATTGATAACCCTCATCTGCTATAGCTTCCAAGTCTACTTCGGTCCCGTGATCGTACGTGAATGTACCCTCACCTGGATGAGTTACATTACCTCCTGCCGTTGACGACACGTCTAAAGTGTAAGTGTTGATGGCGAAATTAGCGGTTATCGAATAGTTGTCCAACATCTCTATCGTAGTTGCATTCGCTGTTGAATCTCCTATCGTTTCATTATCGCCTGTCCACTCGACGAAGTGATAACCCGTATCGGCTACTGCTTCAATATCAATCACTGTACCAGAGTTGTATTCAAATGTGCCTTCTCCCGGCTGTGTCACGCTGCCTCCACCTGTCGAATCAATCGTTAGTGTATAATTTTGTGTTTGTGTGGTAAAGCTCCAAGTGTCCGAAGTCGTTGTGGTATTTCCATCATCGGCTACCGTGTACCAATTATGCGTTGTATCATACGCTAGACCTGACCACGTGACTGAAGCTGTTCCACCATCCGTCACACCAGTATCTGTACCGATCAAATTGTCATCAGATGCGTTATAGAACGATACGTCCATCGTATCTCCATCTGGATCCGATACATCTACACTCAACGTCGGGCTTGTGCTCACCCCTGTAGCTCCATCAGCAGGCGATGGATTCGTCGGAGCATCTGGTGCTGTGTTGTTCGATTCTTCGATCTCTGGAACCGCATTGGTATTCGAATCTTCGTTACCAACATCGTCTTCCGCCCTGACAACGTACCACCAATTGATCCCGTCGGGTTCGCCTTTATCAACATCGCGGTAACTATTGGTGCCTGCGGAAACACTAGTCAGATAATTACTGTCGTCCCATGGTCCAGATTCATTTTCCGATCTGTAGATGTTGTATTGGACAACATCGTCTTCTCCAGCACCGTCGTCCGGAGACAGGGTCCAGTCCAACAGGTTATCCTCTGTACTTCCACCGCTAGATGTACCGGTAAGTAAAACATTATCAACATTCCAGTCATCTAAATCATAAGAGTCTCCATCTACAGTAAAGCTAACATAGAAACTACTAGAACCTACATCGGAAGTATTTACGGTCAATGTTTCTGTTCCCGGCCCTATATCAGTATCTGTTGTATGCACCCATGAGGTATCTTGCCAGGTAGTTGCGTTCGAGCTGGTTTCTACCTGTATTTCGCAGCCTGAACCGTAACTGTTGAGATAATTGTCCCACTGTAGATTAAGTTCGCTCATACCACTCGTGTCAAATGGACCTGCGTAAAGCCTCCATTGGCTTTCAACACCTGAATCACCATAATTGAATTTCGCTTCCGGAGATGTTCCACCAGCATCACTTGTACTCGACTGTTCCCATTGAGTACTTCCATCTGTTCCTTTACTCGTCCAATTCGCTGGTGGGAAAGATCCATCGAAGTTTTCGTCTACGAAGGTTTTGTTTTGTATCCCATCCCACTCTACAGTAAGATCGGACGGGCTCGCCACGCTGCCGTCAACTATCGCCGTATCGGTCTTCGTCTCCGAAGTCCCGTCTCCTGTATCCGCGTCTTCATAATAAGCTGTGATATTATCCCCATCAGAAACTTGTAATATCCCATCGCTGTCTGTCTCAGATATAGTTATATCACCCGTGTATTCACCCTGCGTATCTGTAGAACTCAGACCCACACTTTCCCCCGTAGATTCGGTTGTGCTTTCAACAGTTACAGTGATATTCTCCTCGGTGAGATCGCCGTCGGTCACGGTTATAGCCACGCTGTCTTCTACCCTATATTCATCCTGGTCCAAAGTGATATCCCCATCTGAACTGTATTCGGCTGTTAGATCGATCCTCCTGCCCCATTCTCCTTCCACAGTGAAATTTTTGCTAGTATCCCCAGCACTTACTGTGAATGTATCCCCAACACTATATCCTTCGTTAACAAGATTTCCAAAGTTCAATTCGTAATATCCATTATCATCTGAAGGAATGGAGAGCGTTTCGCCTGTATCTTGATGTTCGACCTGGACTTCCACATCGCTGATTACACTCCCAGAACTGACTTTTACACTTCCGTATAAGATGTAAGGGCTCGGTGGATGTAATTCATTACTACCGTCACCAAGATCTATATCCGCGATCCTGGTCTGATATATGAGGGAATCATCTAGATCTTCATTTATCGTCATTATATCGCTAGTGGGCGGATAGAATCCATTACCATCGGTTTCGATCTCGAAGCATAAACCATGGGCTCCCGTATCGTTATAGACCCAATCATTGGCTCCTCCTGAGGCTGTATATCCTATCTCCTCATCCGCCTGGCCGTAGCTGTAATGATCACTTTCAGAACCCATGATAGAAGTATGATACGTCATATTTTCGGCCATACTCCTGTACCACGAATCGTGAGGTGAAGATGAGCTCGTATAGCTCCAAGGTATTAGCAGGGTCCCCGCATAACTGTGCAGGTTCTAATAGGACTGTATGTCCCTGCTCAATATCCAATCGCTGTATTTCTTGGTCTCGTATTCAGAAAAAGGGGATTCACCGTGATATGTGTCACTCGAAGGGTCGTCGTCTCCGCTCTCCCAATCGATATCCCAGTTCCTGTTAAGATCGACTCCAACATCATTTGATGTGCCAACGGAATCATTTCTGTTTTTTCGCCAATTGTTTTGTTCTGATGTATCTCCATTGCCGTCATAGTAGTACCCATCTGGATTTATCATCGGAACAACGAATATCTCCCTGTTGTTTACCAACCAGTGGATCGTATCGTTAGTATCGTACTCGTTCACCATCCTGTATAAATAGTAAGAAGCGACCTGAGGGTCGGACCATTCTCTAGCATGCATCCCGCCGTCGATGAGTATCTCTGGCTCGTCCTCGTCTTGGGAAACATTATCTGAGACCTTCATAGCGTACAGATCCCTTCCTTCCCATGACTCGCCATACTTGATCTTTTCACATATATCAGGATTGTCCGCTGTCAAATTGTCGAACCAGTCGTAGAGTTGAGATACGGAGGGATATTCACTGCTGAAAGGATAGCTAGAGGAGGTTATCTCTTCTTCATCCTGACTTTTTTTCAATCTGTCAATTCCAGTCGGAGAAAATACGCCTGCAGAAAATACAGAGCCGATCAAAATCGCACACGCTACAACGCTAATAAACTTAATTCTATCATCCATAGTTTTTTACCCCGGGAATGATGAACCTATTTTAGTCCCCATAAGATTTTGTTTATTTGAGTTTTTCCCAAAAAGAAAAATACAAGAAAAGTTTTTTCTCAATCTTCCCGCATCTTATAGCTCAAAACGGAGTCCTTGACAGCTTTTATCTCGTCTACCCTACCTACGGCGGTATTGTGAGGAGCGTCACTTATCACTTCTTTATCCTCCTCCATGATAGATGCCACAGCTTCAGCAAAACCATCCAAAGTTTTCTTGGTCTCTGTCTCGGTAGGCTCGATCATCAAGGCCTCATCAACCAGCTGAGGGAAGTAAATAGTAGGTGCATGGAAACCGTAGTCCAAGAGTCGCTTAGCCAGATCGGTTGTCTTCAGACCTTTGTCCTTCATCTTTTTCCCGGACATCACGAATTCATGTTTCCTCAGTTCTCTGTAAGGCAGGTCGAGATGGGGCTGCAGTTTCTTCCTCAGATAGTTACTATTCAGAACTGCTCTCT
The DNA here is from genome assembly GCA_046540335.1 of Thermoplasmata archaeon. Classification (GTDB taxonomy): domain Archaea; phylum Thermoplasmatota; class Thermoplasmata; order Halarchaeoplasmatales; family Halarchaeoplasmataceae; genus Natronoplasma. The sequence goes on from JBKHFH010000004.1 coordinate 24,568, forward strand.
CCGTAACTTCTTCAAGACCGTCCTTACCTTTCTCTTTTATGTATGTATAGGCTCTTAACAGGACGAGCCAATTGCCGTAGATACCTTTCACTCTTCCTATACTGTTCTCTAGATCATAGTTCAAATGATAACCGTCATCGTCTTTCTCCACTACGGGCACGGGAAGATACGATGCTAATTCTTCTTTAACTCCCAAGGGTCCTGCTCCAGGTCCTCCACCACCGTGCGGCGTACTGAAGGTCTTATGAAGATTGAAGTGCATTATGTCGAAGTTCATCGCCCCTGGATCGGTCTTACCCATGATCGCGTTGAGATTCGCGCCGTCATAGTAAAGTAATCCTCCAGCATCATGTATGATCTCCGCGATCTGACATGCATCTTGTTCGAAAAGGCCTAAAGTATTGGGATTGGTGATCATGAATGCTGCAGTATCATCTCCAGCGGCTTCCTCCAAAGCCTCAACATCCATACAACCATCTTTAGAAGGTATCTCCACCAATTCATAACCCAGCATCGAAACGCTAGCAGGATTAGTACCATGGGCGGTATCAGGAAGTATGACCTGGTCTCTATCATCATCGTTATCCATATGATACTGGTGAGCGATCATCAGACCTGTGATCTCGCCCTGCGCTCCCGCGGCGGGCTGAAGGGTCACGGAATCCATGCCGCCCAATTCAGCCAATAATTCCTGCAACTCATACATTATCTCAAGAGTTCCCTGAACCGTATCTTCGGGCTGATAAGGATGGATACGACTCGCCTTGGGATGAGAAGCGATCTTCTCTGTGAACTTCGGGTTGTATTTCATCGTACACGAACCTAGAGGATACAACCCAGTATCTACACCATAATTCATCTGAGATAATCGGTTGAAGTACCTTACAACCTCGTGCTTGGGAATGTCAGGTATTTCTGCCGCTTCTTCTCTTTCTATTTCCGAGGGAAGTGGGTTATCTCCTATCTCCTTATCTTCACCTCTCTCTATCAAAAGATCTTCATCGTAACGCGCCTGTCTGTACTCGGAACTCATACGACCACCTCCTCAAGAGTCTCGACCAAAATATCCATCTCTTCTTCCGTATTCATCTCCGTGACCGCGACGAGAAGCAGGTCCGGCAGAGAAGCGAATTTTTCTTTTTCATCTAAAGCGATACCGGGCAGTACGTCCTTCTCTGCACACTTCTCAAACAATTCTTCAGAATCTTCAGGTACTTTTACAGCAAATTCGTTGTAGAACTCGCTGTCGAAATAAGGTGCCTCGAAACCTTCGATCTCATCTATCCGATCCGCTAATTCATGTGCTTTCTCGTAATTTTCCTTCGCGAGCTCTTCCATCCCTGTTCCTCCTTTGATATAGGTGTAAGCGGCGGATGCTAAAGCCATCAGAGACTGGTTGGTACATATGTTGGAGGTTGCTCTTTCCCTCCTGATGTGCTGCTCTCTGGTCTGGAGCGTCATGCAGTAAGCTCTCTTTCCTTTAGAATCTTCGGTCTCACCTATGATCCTACCGGGCATCTTCCGGATATAGTCCTCGTGAGACGCAAAAATACCCACGGTCGGACCCCCATAAGAGGGCGGTATCCCCAACGGTTGGCTCTCTCCCACCACTATATCCGCGCCCCAATCAGCGGGATGTCTCATCAGAGACAAAAGCATCGGATCACTACCCACAACTAGAATACAGTCGTTTTCTTCCTTCAACCCTTCAAAAACATCTAGATCCTCTTCTAGAACACCGAAAACGTTTGGAGTCTCGACGTAAAACCCGATAACGTTTTCATTCAATTTCGATTTGAGGTCATCTTTATCTATCTTACCGTCCTCGTCAAAGGCCACGTTCTCTATCTCTATATCCTTCCCTCTCAGATAGTTATCTAAAACGGGATCCTTGTCCCAATGGATGTTCTCTGGGATCAGGAACCTACCGCCCTTCCGTTGAATCCTGCTGGACATCAAAACAGCTTCGGCCAAAGCGGTGGGATAGTCGTACATGCTAGTGTTCACAGCACCCAACCCCGTCAATTCGGCGATCAAACTCTGATACTCAAAAAGTGATTGAAGAAGTCCTTGACTTATCTCAGCCTGATAAGGAGTGTAAGATGTATAAAACTCTGACTTACCTACGATCTCTCCTACAGCTGCAGGCACATAATGATCGTAGATCCCCGCACCAAGAAAGGATACTAATTCGTCTAAACTTTTATTTTTCTCCAATTTTTCCCTTAAATCAACCATAACCTCTCGCTCAGAAAGACCTTCCGGGATGTCTAAATCGGTCCTGATCTCATCAGGTATATCGTCGAAAAGCTCTTCTTTTTCATCCAGCCCCAAGAAATCCAACATCTCTTTTTCCGCAGACATCTGCACACCGGACTACGTAAAGATAGGAGAGTAAAAAGATTTTCGTGAGTAATAGCGAAAAAGATAAAAGTTAGAATATGGCAAAAAAATCCATGAGGGGAATCTTTATATAGAAGTTCAATAATCCTTCGAACACCTAATATCAAGGTGAATATATATGATGGGAAATCAACCGATCGTACTGTTAAAAGAAGACACAGAAAGAGAGAGAGGAAAAGACGCACAGAAGAACAATATAGCCGCAGCAAAAGCGATAGCTGACGCGGTTAGGAGCACATTGGGTCCAAAAGGAATGGACAAGATGCTGGTCGATAGTCTAGGTGACGTGGTCATCACAAATGACGGCGCTACGATTCTTGACGAGATAGACATCGAACATCCTGCGGCCAAGATGGCTGTAGAGATGGCAGAAAGTCAAGACGACGAGTGTGGGGACGGAACAACTACAGTGGTCGTTCTCGCAGGTGAATTCCTCAAACTCGCTGAAGACCTGATAGAGCAGAACATCCATCCTAGTGTGATAGCTAAAGGTTTCAGATTGGCATCTCAAAAGTCTAGAGACATCCTAAATGAGAACAAGATTGAGATAGATATCGACGACGAAGAGAAATTGCGTGAAATAGCGATGACCGCGATGACAGGGAAAGCCATCGAAGGCGACAGAGAGAGACTGTCTGAGCTGGCTGTGGAGGCTGTCAGAAAAGTCGCAGAAGAAGAGGACGGAGAGTATAGTGTAGATATCGATAACATCAAGGTCGAAAAGAAAGCCGGCGCGGGCGTAGACAAAACGGAATTGATCAACGGTATCCTGCTTGATAAGGAAAAACCTCATGCCAATATGCCCACTGAAGTGAAGGATGCCAAAATCGCACTGCTGAATTCTGCACTTGAGATAAAGGAAACAGAGGTCGATGCCGAGATAGAGATCACAGACCCCGACCAGCTCGAGCAGTTCGTCAACAAAGAAGAAGAAAGCATACAACAGATGGTCCAGAAAATAAAGGATGCAGGCGCCAATGTGTTGCTTTGTCAGAAGGGCATAGATGATCTCGCTCAGCATTATCTTGCCAAAGAAGGTATTTTCGCTATCAGAAGGGTCAAAAAGTCCGATATGAAAAAGCTTTCCAGAGCTACAGGTGGGAACATAGTTACCAATCTTGACGATCTCAGTGAAGAAGACCTCGGCGAGGCGAAATCGGTAGCTGAAAAGATGATCGGAGACAGTCAGATGACTTTCATCGAAGATGGTGAGAAAGGCAAAGCCGTTTCCCTCATACTGAGAGGGGGTACCGATCACGTTGTCGATGAACTCGAAAGAGCGGTACACGACGCCCTAAAAGTGGTCGGAGTCGCAATAGAGGACAGAGCTATACTGCCAGGCGGCGGAGCCGTAGAGATAGAACTCAGGAACAGACTGAAGAACTATGCAGGGAAAGTCGAAGGTAGAGAACAGCTCGCTATCGAGGCTTTTGCCAACGCACTCGACGTTATACCGAGAACTCTCGCAGAGAATGCCGGTCTTGACGGCATAGACGTACTGATGGAACTGAACAACGCTCACGAAGAAGAAGGACTCACGAACCACGGCATAGAGATCGTCAGCGGAGACGTTTCAGACATGACAGAAGTAAAGGTCGTTGAACCTCTGAGAGTGAAGACCCAGGCTATAGAAGCCGCCACCGAAGTCGCTAACATGATATTGAGAATCGACGACGTCATAGCCTCCAAAGGTGGAGGCGAAGAAGAAGGTGGGGGACCACCAGGCGGCGGACCGGGAGGAATGCCCGGCGGAATGGGCGGCGGAATGCCCGGAATGATGTAGGATCGATTTCTAAAATCGATAGCCACTCTTACAACTCAAAACCCTTTTCTTCTTTTTCACATTTTGATTAAAAATCATCTAATCGGTTTCTCCGTATATCAGTTTTTTAACGTCCGCAAGAACATCTTCAGGCTTCTGTTTTGCGTCGATCACCTCCCAATCGTGTTTCTTAGCCAATTCAAGATAATTCTCTCTCACCTTTTCAAGAAAGTCTACCTGTTCATACTTGCTCTTATTCTTTCTTTCAGTTATCCTTTCTAGAGAGGCTTCAGGATCTATATCAAACAGGATAGTGAGATCAGGATTCAAGATAAACGGCATCTGTATAGACTCAGTGTATTCTAGAGATATGTCTTCACTAGCTGCCTGATATGCCGAGGTCGAACCCCAGTACCTGTCACAGATAACCGTTCCATCACTCTCCAATTTCTCATCGATCTCTTCTGTATGCTCCACTCTATCAGCCAAATACAAGAAAAGATCCAGATAGGGAGAATGGTGCTGGGCTTCCGCTTTCTTAGCCAATTTACCGGGTTCGGAATCGGAAGGCTCCCTGGTATAATGATATTCAGGATGATCCTCTTTGATAGACTCTATTACGCTGGACTTTCCCGAACCGTCGATACCCTCTAGGACTACGAAGGTTGACATCTATCGGGATATCGAAGACTGACAAAATAGTTTTTCGGTCCTTAAGGTTGAATCCCAAAGCATTAGATTTAAGTACATGTAGTTACTAAGTTGCTTGATGACTGATAATAGACCGCTCACGATCCTCAATAACAACCTCGGAAACAACGTTATCGTCGAGCTTAAGTATGGGAAGGAATACAGAGGTAAACTCGACGGTTACGATCCGCATCTGAACTTGGTAATGAAAGATGTGAAGGAATTCATAAATGGAGAAAAAACTAGAGAGATGGACGAGGCCCTCGTGAGAGGAGACAACGTCGTATATGTATCACCGTAGAGTTGATGAATATGAGTAAAGGCACTCCGTCTAAAGGAAAAAAATCATCAGGAAAAACACATATCAAATGCAGGAGATGTGGTAACAAATCCTATAATGTGAATAAGGGTTTCTGCACATCCTGCGGTTTCGGAAAGTCCGCCAAAAGGAGAGACTACAACTGGGCTAAAGAGCATTAGATCATCGATCTAAGCGTCAATATGCATTGACTTCAATATATTTTTTTATTTTTGGAATTAACTATAGGTGACTTTAGTAATCTCACTGTCTCATAAGTTATCAGGGATCAAAATAGAAAAGAGAAAAATAGTTATTTCCGCGCATCTACGATCATAACCAACTACCTCTGTAATTCCATCTCTACCCTTACTCGTCTTATCTCTAGCTCAGTAATATTATCAACCGAGTTAAAGATCCCCACCGTATTCCCACTAGTGGAAAGATTTAACGCATCAATTTCATTTCCGATGTATCCCTGCCAAAGCTCTGGATAAGCAGTTGTCAGGTTCCAATTCAAATTCGTGACATTAGAATAGGTGTTACTAAAGATACTGACCAACTCTGTTGTAACACCTACCTGTGATGTCCCGTATAATTCTCGTGAGTCGCCGATCAAATGGTACAGAGTAATACTGACTTCATACTCACCTGTCTCTACCTCTTCCACAGAGATGTGTGGTCTTGCTCTCATTATCTCTCCGTCACTCTGCTCTAGGATCAGTGCACCGTGCTCATATACTAAGGTCTGATCTTCAAATTCTCTATTTATAGCGTGATAAGACAGATTACCAGAGCTTCTAAAGGTTACCCACTCATTAGATTCAGTATCGGTAAAATTGAGATACATCCCTTTATTCGGATTGCTATCACTCCATCTGGGATTGAAACTAAGTCTGCCTGGACTCGCGCCTGAAAACATCGGTACTCCTTCGGTTCCAAGATTTACTGAAGAATATCTAGGGTAGTCAGTCATATCGTTTATCACCAGACTATCCACTCCTCCTTTTATATCAGCGAATTGTCCCTTCACCTCGTCCATGTGATAAGACTCGTTATCTTCCATCCAAACAGGAACGTACTGTTGCGTTATCAACGAAAGAATACTCAAAAATATAAGCAGGGCCATTATCGTTCCTACTGTCGTAGCGACCCCTTTTTCGTTTTTATCCATCTTCCTTTTAAGTCGGCGCATATTTACTCACCATCATAACTAAATTCTTCCTTCTTATCTTCATTTAGTCTTTCATTCACCTGCTCCAGGACAGCCTCTTTATCCCTGTAATAAGAGGATATTATGTGAGCGAAATCTTTGTAATTGAATATCTCTTCCTTCTCTAGATAATCTAGGACCTTCTTTCTCCTTTTGACCTCTTTTTCCATCTGCCTTTGTGTCCAGCTCTTCGATTGTGCTACCTTCTCGTAGATATAACTGTGACCGCTATAATTATATGAATCATCTGCGGGATTCCAGGTATAAGCCTTGTTGGTTATCAATTCTTCAGTTTCTGGATCGACGCCGACTATCTCCGTTATGTTCTTTATCCTCCTAACCATCTTTGTACCTACCTTGACCTTCGCCTGCATCACAACGATGTCGAGCGCGCCTACAAGGGCCCTGGGTAGATTTATCGGATCGTTCTCCATCCTGTTGACCATGGTTTGAACGTCCTCAGAATGGAAGGTGGTGTAAGCACTCTTCCCGGTAGCCATAGCCTGGAACACAACATAGGCCTCTTCACCTCTTACCTCACCGACCATCATGTATTGAGGGCGCTGTCTTAGAGCCGCCTGAAGGAGCTGGTACATGTCAATCTCACCAGCCCTCCTGCCGGTCTCTTCATCTCTCTCACCGAAGCCACTCCTAGTCAGAAGTGGGACCCAATTTTCATGAGGCAAGTTCAACTCCCTGGTATCTTCTATACTCACGATCTTGTCCTGAGGAGGTATGAATAACAGTATGGCGTTTAAAGTAGTCGTCTTACCCGACGCTGTACCACCGCAAATAAGCATCGACTGCCCGTTTTCTATCGCGATCCAAGCATATGCCATCATCTCAGGATTGAACGTTTTGAATTTTATGAGGTTTATAGGGGTATAGGGCTCTTCTTCAAAACGCCTGATGGTAAAAGACGAACCTTTCTGAGTGATGTGAGTCCCTAGGGTTTCCTGAAGACGGGAACCGTCGGGCATAGTAGCGTCTAACATCGGATCAGCAACCGATATATGCTTACCACTCCTCTGAGCCAACCATATGACGTAGTTATCCAACTCATCAGCATCATCAAACTTCACGTTTGATTTCATAGACCCATATTTTCTATGGAACACGTAAATGGGTATGTTCACGCCATCGCAGGATATATCCTCAGGATCCGGATCATTCATCATCACGTCTATCGATCCAAAACCGAGAAAATCACGTCTAACATAGTACATCACTCGTTCTCTTGAGGTGGGTTTTAATTCTACATCAAGATCATTCAGTATGTTCCTCACTTTATGTTCTAGATATTCTCTCTTTTCCTCTTCAGTCTCTAAATCGATAAGCTCTACCCTGTCTATAAGACTGTCTTTGGCTATCCCCAATACCTCTTCTTCATCTTCAGTTAAAGGAGGTTCGATCACCTCATAAATATACTCGTTTGAAGTATTATCATATTTTATTCTTACATAAGTATAAGGTTCATCGATAGCATTGGTTTCGATCTCCTTAACGTTCTCCTCTGCTATCTTGGGTATCGGTGTTATTTCTTCCGAATAATCAGGTCTACTCTCCTCGCTAGAAGGAAGTTTGACCTTTTTTGGGCCTTCTTGTGTAGTAAACACACCTTTTATTTTCTCTCCTATACTCATAGCCATAAATATACCTCACACTAATAGACCTATACCACCAAACAAAACCCTCAAACTCAAGAAGCCGATCAAAAGCAATATGAAACTGTGCTTCATGCCGTTTGTTATCTTACCGGTCTGTAGTACACCTGCTACGAGGCCGTCGCCCAGGGCATGAGCGAAAACCGCTAGAGCGAATATATACCTGATAACGGGAATACTCTCTACATCGATATCTGCTACATCAGTTTCCATCTCCACTCCTTCAGCCCCAGCTTCGAGCTGGGCTCCAGCCTGTTCCATCTGAGCCAAAAATTGTGTATTCAATATTATCACGACAACGATGAATACCGCAAAAGAGATGTAAATAACAGCGAGATAAGAGGTCATAGCTATCTTCTGTTCGTCCTCAGATGTATGTACCTCCTTAGCATCCTGTGAGACCATATTCAAAACATCTGCGACATTACCCCCAGCCTCGTTCGCCTTGGTGATGATGGCTACAACCCTATTTACGAGATCAGTGTCAACTCTTTCAGAGAACAATTTCAGAGCCTTGTTAGCAGGTACGCCCCACTTTATCTGAGCGGCCATTTTCTTGATCTCAGGGGTCAATGCTCCGTATCGACCTCGAGCAGAGACGATGATAGCATCTGAGAGTGTCATACCAAAACGTCCGGCTTCAGATACGTCCCTAAGAAAGTCTGGGAGTCTCCTTTCTATCTTTTCGATCTGTTTTTGTTTGTGACTTACATAAAATCCAAAAGGACCAAAAAGGACCATAGCCGCAATCATAGCCCAATCCAAAGGCGCTAATGGAACCCATCCAACGCCGAGTATACCAAGTATCGCAATAAAACCCAGTATTGCAGTTACCATCCCTGATATTATCAGTACCTCTTTTGCATATCCTAAGGATAGGACCCTTTTGAGCGAACTTTTTCTTTCTTCTCCTGCCATGCTATCATCAATCCTGATTTACGAGCCAAATTATGAATATGAAGCCTGCCTGCGATCCGGGTATCATAAGGCCTACAACCGCGTATAAGAACGGTATTATGTTTCCGGCACCTAATCCTTCCATGATCGACATTATAGCCATTATAACGATCAGAAAAAGAGGGAAAGCAACGACAACAGTAACAAAAGATTCTGCAAGCATGCCCAAAGTTTCCATATTCTGCTGCACTTGGAGCTTTCTTTCCTCTTGATATTCTTCCAATTTACTTTTGAAGTACGGTTTCAACTGTCCTCCTGATGTGGAAGTAGTGACCACGCCCTGAAGAAATTCTCTGAAATTGTCGGAAGGACATCTGTCCGAAGCTTTGTCTAGAGCATTCAAGATGTCCATACCGAGTATCTCTGTATCCCTAGTGATCCATTTCGCCTCTTCGCTGACCTCACCGTAAAGAGGTTGTTTAGCTAGTTCTTTAAATATCATATCTATGTTTATATTCGCAGAAGCCATGGAGGCGATGAAACTCATTGCGGCGGCCAACTTGTCATCTATCTTTTTACCCCGCCTGTTAGCCTTGCTGGCAGGTTGATACCTCAAAACAAAATAGGCTAAAATAGGAGTCAATACACCCACGGCAGCGCCTATCACATAACCCATTGTTCCCAAAACCTGAGACAATATCATCCCTATGAACAGTGCACCGACTAGACCTCCCATCGCAGCCAAGATAGTACTCATCCAAACATAGGCGATGTATTCCTCTACTCTTATCTTCATATGGGCTTGGAGCAAATTCTGCTCCAGTTCTTCATCTTCTACATCTCTTCTTTCAACAATAGGCCCCATCAATTCCCAGCAGAACTTCTGGTATCTGCTCATCGTCAGATATTCAGGGACCGTTGACTTCGGTAGCCTTTTCACATGAGGGCCGTATCTTTCTATCTCTTCACCGGATTCCGCTCTTTTAGATGACAAGAAAGAACTGTCACTGAACTCAAACCCGCTGAAGGCATCTTTTAACTTCGACATCTATGCATCCCTCCTTTCTCTTATCTTGGCCAGGGTCTCTTCAGGTTCCTTATAATATGATGCGACAATCTTCGATATATCCTTATAATGCACCATATCTTCCTCGACCATGTATTCTATTATCTCCACTCTGTTCTCGAACTCCTCGTCCATCTCTTCCTGTGTCCAATTTTTGGCGGTCATGATCTCATCAAAATTGTAACTATGACCCTGGTAGTCATAACTATCTGTAGACCTATCCCACTCAAATACAGTATTGGTTATCAGTTCATCGCTTTCTGGCTCGAATGCAACTATCTCGGTTATCTCCTGTATCCTCCTTACTCTTTCATCATCCACCATAGCAAATTTCTGTATGATCACAAATCTTAAGGCGGTCAGTAAGACTCTAGGACAGTTGATCGGAGGGTTTTCGAGCCTATGGACCATGGACTGTACAGAATCTGCGTGCATCGTACTGTAAGTAACGTGGCCTGTCGCCATCGCCTGGAACATATCATGAGCTTCTTCGCCCCTGACCTCACCCACGATTATATAATCCGGTCTCTGTCGGAGAGCGTTCCTTACAAGGTCGTACATGTCGACTTCCCCGGGATCCTTACCTTTACCTTCACTTATCGTCATCCCTGCTCTAGTCGTGCTGGGTATCCAGTTCTCATGGGGGAGATTTATCTCTCTAGTATCTTCAAGAGAGACTATCTTCAGTCCAGGGGGGATGAAAAGGGTCATAGAATTCAGAGTCGCTGTTTTCCCGCAAGCAGTTCCGCCGGCGACGATAGATGACTTCTCATTCTCCACCATCAGCCATAGATAAGCTATCATCTCTGGATTGGCCGTATTGTACTTTATGAGCTTTACAGGTGTGAAGGGTTCTTTTTTGAAACGCCTGACAGTGATCGACGACCCTCTAGTTGATACTTCTTTTGCATATGTGGCCTGCACTCTATGACCTTCCGGGGTCGTTCCGTCAAGGATCGGGTTGGAAACAGAGACCTGCTTTCCACACCGCTGTCCTAGCTGAATGATATAGGAATTAAGTCTGTCCTCATCGGCAAATCTTACGTCAGTCCTTATGGACTCATAAGTCGAATGATAAATAAAAACTGGAATGTCAATTCCATCACAAGATATATCTTCTACATTCTCATCACTCATCAAGACATCTAGCGGCCCAAATCTGACATAATCTCTGATTATGTAATACATGATCCTCTGTTTAGACCTCTCTCCCAGATTGAGATTTCTACTCTCGATATAGCTCTTTACTGCCTCACGGATAAAAGATTCTTTATCCTTTTTTTCCATGATCTTCCATTCATATGATAGTGTTCTATCTAATGTATCTTTTATCCTATCTAGCATCTTTACTTCTTTTTCTGTCAAGCTAGGTTCTATGGCCTGATAGATGTACTCCTTATCATCGTCATCATATATTATACGCGCGTAACTGAAGGGTTCTCTCACTGGTATCAGTTCAACTGCCTCCCGCGATTCTTTATCTATAGGAGGTAAATTAGTATATTCAGAGGGAGCGTCTTTTCTATCCTTCGTTCTTTGATCCATTTGCGTTTTAGGGACTTTTACTCTTTTAGGCTCTCTAGAATCGAAGATTGAGAGGAAAAAAAGCGATAGCATCTGTAAAAGTGAATACTTGATTTTAACGATTTCTTTATCCATTAAATATCCCTTCTTCTGATTTGCATTACCTTTTTCCATCTAAACGCTGCTTAAAGTAATTTTTCCTAGTTTTTTAATATCACTTCTCGAAGCTAGGAAAGAAATCCCATTATCCCGATAAGTAATTTCACTAATTATTCAATCCCAACTGAGTCTTTTAGCTCTTCTCTCTTCTTCCGTAGCTTTCTTGTACTCCTTGTAATGATCTTTACAGAGGTAAGCATTTCTCCCAGAAGCATCGATGTCGAGATCAGTCTTTTTCCTGACCTTCTTTTTAGAAACGGATTTCTTCTTATCATCATCACAGCCTTTCACATCGCAGGTCTTCTCCTTTTTCCTTTTGCTCTTCCTTTTATGCTTCATATTAGCAAATAATCGTTATTGATATTTGTATATTGCCATTTACCCTAAGTGTCTTCAATCCATCCATTCAAAAGTGGTATTTTCATTAGTTGTAGGTACAAATTTCAAGATGGAATGATCTAAAGCTTCAACAAACTTCACTTAAAAAAATATTTATAGGGGGTATCCTCATGAAACCTCCAATCTCTGACATAAGTAAGGAGGAACTATACATGAAATCTGGAAAATTGAACAAGATGGCCACCACCCTGGCAGTACTGTTCCTAGTCATATCAGGGTTAATGGTGGTCCAATGGAACGCCCAGCCCGCAGAAGCGAGCGAACATGAGGACTATACGTATACTATAGAAGGATTCCTTGATACCGATGATGTCGTAATAGAATCCAATCTAGAAATCAAACTAAAAAGTCTATCTACCGGTGAAGTCAGGAATGAACACACCTCCGAATACTTTTATGAGTTTACTGAAGTTGAACCTGGTTGGTATGAGATCATAGTCCCTTCTCAAGTTAAAGACGGAGTCGCCTACATGAGGAACACCACCGAACCCTTTGAAGTTCCTGATCAGGGCGAGGGAATTCCGAACAAGATCAATATTGGTGCTACTGAAGACACCGATACATTGGAAGGCCAGGTCACCGACGTAGAGGAAAATTCGATAGAGGATGCGACCGTTACCCTCAAAACGGAAGATTTTGAACATTCGGTCAACACTGAAACAAAGACAGAGAACAATGAAACAATAAGTCATTACAGTATAGAAGTTTACAATGGTTTCGATGGAACACTGATGATCGAGAAAGACGGATACGCTCCTGATATTAACACTAATTTTACTTTCCAAGACCAAGGGTATTACAATGTAACTCTGACCAAAAGACCCATGATCGAAGGTAATCTAGTTGATCAAAGTGGTAGTGGGATAAGAGAAGAGATGGACATAACGGTCTACAACGAATCAACAGGGATACTTCACACTACCAAGAGTGGACCTACATTTAGGATCAGGGCTGCAAAGAATTATACTTACACGCTCGTTGTCAGTGCTCCAGGATACGAGCCCCTTGTCAGACAATCAGAGGGCCCTCTCGGAGAGAACGAAAGAAGGTTCATAGGAACTCATTCGGTGAGTGAATCAAAGCCCGAAGAATTCCAAACGGGGATCGACTTTAATTCAGGCGAAGACTTGAACGAGATGGAAGTTACCACATCTCGTCAACTAAGAAACAATACTAGGATCGAGACTTTAGATAATGATTATCTGGGACATCTCAGCATGCAGATAGACCATGCTCTGGGGGAGAACAATATAGAAGAATTCAAGAGAAGGCTCGATTATACAAAAGACATCCAGTACACTCCCAACTTTATCATGGTCAATGATACGGTTTACGAACTTGAGGATTACGATTCAAAGTTTAGTGATGGTCTAGAGGCAAACCTCACTAGAGATGCAACCGACCTATTCGAAGGGACGCTATATTTCAACACAACGAGAACCTACACTGCAGTAGACGACATAGATGAAGCTAGACATATAATTGATCTCGAAGTCGAGAACAACAGAACCTACGGGAATTTCAGAGATAAGAGTTATACGGTGGATTTAACTGACGATTATGAAAGATATATGGGTCCGGGAACCGAAGAGGTAATACCGGAAAATGTAGATGTCAATGGTTACACCGAACTTGATATCTCCCCAGGGGAAAACGACCTCACTTCTGACTTAAAGCTAGATATAAGACAATCCGAGGAAGGTGAAGTCAACTTAGGAATAAACAACTCTAGTGAACCTACTATAGAGGAAATAGAAGAAGGAGGAGAATACGTTGTCAAAGATGGTACCGAGGTTGTATTCGAGGCTGAACATCAGAATGATGTGAGCCAAGCCATACACTACGATTGGGACCTACCAGTAGAGTATGACGGTGATGAAGATCCCTGGATGAGAACGATCACATTTGAAAAGGGAGACTCGGGAGACCATACCGTTTCAGTAAATGTCACAGAAAGCAGTGGCAACTACGTGGAAGATGAAATAGATATAACTGTAGATGTCGATGGACCGGACGGCCCCATCCTCGTTGATGATAAGGAATATTCCGACGATGATACTTTAAATGTCAACGAAAGCGAAGAAATTGATTTCAGCGGTTCACAGATAACCGATGATGCAACGGATTCAGTCGCACTCTACAGATGGAACTTTACCGACGGAAGCCAGATCCAGGAAGGCATGAACATAACCCATGAGTTCGAAACACCTGGTGAGTATGACGTGACCCTTAATGTTACTGATGCTGTAGAAAACACGAATGAAATCAAATTGCACTTTGAAGTGGCGGACACCACCAAACCAGTCGGAAATTTCACCATCGAATGGGATGATCAAGTGAGCCAAGAATCTCTTGTTAATATAGTCAAAGGCACCAATGTGACTTTCAACGCCACGGATATAGAGGCACATCCTGATTACGAGGGAGAGATTGAAGGATACAACTGGACTCTTAGAGATGAAGATGATGAGGTCATCGAAGAGAACGAAGAGGTTATTTGGACATACAGTGATTTCACGGAATCAGGTGAGTACACCATTCGGTTGAATGTTACAGATCAATCTGGAAACTTCAAAGAAGAGACGAAAACGTTGGTAATAGAGAGAGGACCGGTACCTGATCTGTTGGCCTCGGACCTCAGATTCTCCGCTGATAATCCACGAGTCGGCGATACCGTAACGATCAGCGTCAACGTGTCAAATGTCGGTGATGTCAACGCGACAAATATTGATTCTAGCCTCACTATCAACAATGACTCGCTAGTAGAGTTCGATCAAACTTTCTACAAAGACGGTGAAGAATTGAATAGAACGATGATAAAACCTGGAGAAACGGTAACTATCGAGATCGGATGGGAACCAGAAGAAGACGGTGATAACGATGTGGCAGTTAACATCACAGATGCCGAGGAACCTGATGATCTTCGGTTTGACAACGAGATGGAAGAAACAATAGATGTGAGACAAGCAGTCTGGAGAGAGTACCTAGTCTATGCTTTGATACCGATAATAATAATCGGTGTTGCAGTAGGACTCTACATGTTCAAGGACAGACTTAGATAAAAACAAAAACACAGAAACCCTTTTTTTTCCTTTTACATCTTTTTTGGTTTTTCCATGCCTAATGAGTCTAGAACAGAAGACATCGCACAAGAGAAACTTTTGACCATCGACAGTCTCAGTTCCTTTTTATCGCTGTCTAGCACGGGATAGTCTCTATAGAACTGATTGAATTCGGCAGCGAGTTCATGAGCATATTCGGCGATCCTATGTGGAGCGTTATTTCCGGACGCTTCGTGAAATGACAGAGGAAGTTCAGCTATCTTCTTCAATAAACGTAATTCACCGTCTTCCAAGTCCTGCCTCTTTATTTTTAGATCATCCGTCTCAATCCGTGAATCTGCTTTCTCAAGAATACTTCTCGCTCTAGTGTAGCTGTACTGGATGAAAGGTGCGCTATCCCCCTGAAAATTAAGTGCCTCCTCCCATCTAAAATCGATAGGTTTCTTGGGTTGAACTCTTATTATGTTGTACCGAACAGCACTGAGTCCTACTTTCTTCGAGATTTCCCTTACAGTTTCTTCTGAAAGATCGTCTCTCCTTTTCAGTATCTCTTTATCAGCTTTCTCTTCTGCAGTATCCATGAACTCATCTAATGTGACATAACTCCCCTTTCGGGTCGACATCTCGCCGCCCTCAAAAGTAACAAAAGAGTAGAAAACTATCTCAGGAGGATCGATACCCAAAGAGCTCAATACTGCTCTTATGAACTCGCCATGAGCCTTGTGGTCCTCACCCAATATATCTATCAATCTTTCGGCTCTCTCAGCTTTAGATAGATGATAAGCTACATCTCTCGCCGGATAAAGATTGGTACCATCTTCTCTAGTGATGAATATCTTATCATCATCGGATTCAAAATAGAGAGCCCCGTCTTCATCACCAGTCTCTTCTAGCTTCGATATTCTTTCGATGGCTTTTTTCACTGAACCATCCTCGATCAAGGTTGATTCATTTCTGAAGTTATCGAAATGTATATTTAACCTCTTCAAAGAAGTGGTGATCCCAGAAAGAACTTCTTCAGCATTTTCTTTCAGAGAAGAAAACACTTCTTCATCTCCTTTCTCCATGTCCCTTATTATGTTTCGTATCTCCTCTTCCAGCTCTTCATCCTTTTCGAGTAGCCGACTTGCCTGCTGATAATATCTGACCATCTTATGATCTACCTTATCTCTTTGAGGAAGAGATAACTGATCTTCTTCTAAATTTTTTAGACCCCAACTAAGTATCGCCATCTGACGCCCGATATCGTTCACATAATATTCACGTTCGACATCATAACCAACTTTGTCGTATATCCTAGCGAGAGTATCGCCTATGATCGGATTTCTAGCCCTCCCTACATGTAATGGGCCGTTAGGATTGGCACTTGTATGTTCGACTATCATCTTTTCTTCCTTCCGTGGAAGTGCCCCGTAATCATCTTCCTTCTCTATACAGGCTTTAATAGTCTCCTTTGCAATATACTCTTCATCGATACTAAAATTGAGATATGGGCCGCTGCGCCGTACTTCTCCTCTTTCCAACTCTATTTCAGAAGAAAGTTCATCCGCTATATTTTCTGGATCATCTTGAAGTATTGGGGATAAGGGATAACATGGAAAGGCAAAATCACCCTTTTCCTTAGGAGGTCTTTCGATATCTATTTTATCTTCAGATATCTCAATGATACGGCTGATCTCCTGCTTTATTTCCTCTTTAAATTCCAGTATCGGATAAGTCATTTCAATTCCTCAATTTATTCTGAATCGTAATATCCCGGCTATCCCACCGAACGCGTTAAGAAGGAGTTCACCTTGTTCAGATTGATCCGATATCATCTCTACATCAGTACCTACTTTTTCGGCCTCTTCAAAGAAAAAATCGATTATATCCTCTCTCTCAGGATCATCGATATTCGACCCGCAATCAGGGCAGAAAAATTCTTCATCGCCTGACTTAGTATCTTCGGTTTCCAAACCATGAGCACCACAGTTATCACACTCGTATTTGACAACCTCCGTATCCAGGCCATCGGATAGAAGCAGTGTGTCTACCGCCCCCATCCTGAGAGCTCTCAAAGTTTCCTCTTTACCGTAAGTAGCGAGACCACCATCTGGATCTTTGATCTGCTCCATCAGTCTATCGACCAGCTTTTTCTCTTTCATCACTTCAAGGTCTGAAAGCGTTTCCTGAGCATTCTTCATAAGTTCTTTAAGTCCGTATTCATCTGTATAGCCAGTGTTGAACGTATCTACTATCTTTTTCTGAAGTTCGTGATGAAGGTGACCCTCATCTACGAAATCGTCTTTGGTCTTCCCGGGTCCACCTATTATGAGACCATCAATATCTTCCTCAAGAAGAAGCCCGGTGGCCTTCTCGCCGACCTTTCTGAAAAAGTTTAGTGCCGCTTTTTCGATGCTTCTTTCAAAACGCTGAGCTGACTGTCCTCCTTTAGAGTGTTTACTGGGAACCATGGATTGTATGTGTTTTAAGGTCTCCACTCTGTTCCCTCTTAATATACCGATAGTCGCTTCACTTCTATCTATCACTATCAGACCGTAGTTCTCTCGTTCACCGGACATCTCCTTTAGAGGTTCAACATGAAATTCAGAATCGCAACGGTAAGTGAATGTCTGCAGTTTTTCGGGCGGTTCGACAGTTTTAGAGATCATCTCGGTCTTATCCCCCTCTTTAGAGACCTCTCCCACAAAGAAGATCACACCATTTTCCGGCACCTCATCTATGTACTTCAACTTGTTTCTGATAGACTTCAGAGCGGACTGAACATTCTTTCTAGTGCGTTTAGACTTGATATTCGAGCTTTCCGACATCTCCTGGTTGATATAGGAACTCACATCAGACAGGGATTTATCGGGTGGTATGTAAAGGGAGATCAGTTCTGTACCCCTACCCCTCAAGTCTTCGATCTCCTTTATAGCTTTGTTGAATTCGTACTCGTCTTTCTTGGACATCTCCATGTTTATCAGATGTTAATTCATAGAATAGTGGTCATTAAAAATCTTTCGTGATTATAAGGATCAATCTCTGAATGTGATAACTTCTATGATGATACCTATAATTAGGGCTATAGGCCCTATCATCCAATTCCAATTTATACTGAACACCAAATTAATCGGTATGAGGACCATGGCGAGGATTCCACCCAGTATAAATATGATCCCTACTAAAAGGGCGATCTTTTCCTCTTCAAGTATGATATCACTTCCAATTCCAATATTAAATGGGCCTGTGGGGATTCGAACCCCAGACCGATCGGTTAAGAGCCGATTGCTCTGCCGGGCTGAGCTACAGGCCCGTTTACGTGGTTGTGGGATGAAATGTGTAGGTATAAAATCTTTACCCTTAAGATCGCTTTCCTATGTGGGAAAACGTTTTTATATCTTCATCGACCTATTTTGTCATACAAAACGTCAGACATGGTGGGTCAATGGGAAAAAAACTGCCTAAATATCTAAAAGAAGACGAGGTCAGGAAGCTTTTGAACTCCCCAGAGAGGAAGAATGTTAGAGATAGACTCATACTGCGCATCCTTTACAGGTGTGGGCTTCGCGTCTCTGAAGTTACCTCACTGAAAATACAAGATATAAATTTCGACGAAGGGATGATCACGGTTAGAGGGGGCAAGGGGGACAAAGACAGGATCGTTCCTATAGATGACGATACCCTAGATCTCATCCAGCTCTACAAAGGTGACAAAGATAAAGGTGTGCTGATACTCTCCCAAAGAGGAAAAGCACTGTCCAATAGGCAGGTCGAGAGGATAGTCAAAAAATACGCCAAGAGGGCGGGCTTGAAAAAGAATGTTTACCCCCATATGCTGAGACACAGTTTTGCAGTTCACTCTTTGAAGTCAGGGATGAACTTGAGAAGCGTACAGAAGATGTTAGGACATGCTTCATTGACCACTACTCAGATATATCTGGATCTAACCGGCGAGGACCTGAAGGAAGATTACGAAGAACATCCACTTCCTGCCTAAAATTTATATCTAGATACCATTTTACTGTTTTTGCTTATGATCATAAGGTGAGATTATGGAAGAAGTTTTCAAAAAAATAGACGGTATGAAAGATGAGATGAAGGATTCGTTGATGGAGATGGTCCGGATACCCGCTATCGGTCCTGACAACGACGGTGAAGGTGAGAAAGAAAGAGCTAAATTCATTGTAGACCTCATAGCTGATTTCGGATTCGATTCTATAGAGGGTTATGATGCTGAAGATGATAGGGTACCGGGAGGAAAAAGACCAAACATAGTAGCTACGAAGGAAGGAAAAAGCGATAAGAACCTAGTCATAGTCACTCACATGGATATAGTTCCAGAAGGTGATCTCGATGATTGGGATACTGATCCTTTCGATCCTGTTTTCAAAAACGGTAAGATCTATGGTAGAGGAACGGAAGACAACGGTCAGGCCTTGATATCTAGCATCTATGCGGTCAAAGCTATGAGTGAAGCTGGCGTCAAACCGGAATACAACATGAAGATAATAATGGTATCTGACGAAGAGACCGGCAGTGAGTATGGAGTGAAACATATACTCGAGGAAGGGTTGATAGACGAAGAGGATCTGGTAATCGTTCCCGATCACAGTGAAGACGAGGGGAAAAAGATCGAGATCGTGGAGAAAGCGGGTTTATGGGTCAAGATAGTGGTACATGGCGAGCAAGGACACGGGGCCTTCCCGAATCTTAACGTGAACGCAAACAGGATAATGGCTAGGTATCAAAATCTAGTGGATGAGGAACTTCACCACGAATTTGAGGAGGAAGACCTGCTATTCTCACCGCCGGAGAGTACGTTCGAACCTACAAAACGGCTCAGCAATGTGCCCAATGTTAATACCATCCCGGGTAGCGAAACACAATATTTCGACTGTCGGGTTCTTCCTACTATCGATCTTGACAAGGTAAAGGATACCTTTAGGAATGCTGCCGAGGAGATAGAATCGGAAACTGAAGGTAACATAGAGTTGGAATTTGTGAAGGAAAGCGAGGCACCAGAGAGAACACCAGAAGACTCAGAAGTGGTGCAAAATCTAAAAAAAGCCATAAAAGAAGTAACGGGTGTAGAAGCCGGAGTTGCAGGTATCGGTGGAGGAACGGTGGCTAAGAGCTTCCGTAAAAAGGGAATTCCTACCGCAGTCTGGTGTTCTAACAAAGGCCTAGCCCACGAACCAAACGAGTTCGCTGTCCTCGATTATATGGTTAAAGACTGCAAAGTGTTCGCACGATTCGCTCTGGAAGGATGATCAAAAGACAGTTATCTCGTCGTTCAAGATCCTTTCTTTCAGATCAAATATATTTTCAAGATGATCTTCAGCGATAGCCTCGGCATTGTCCATCCTGATTTCAGGGTCTTCATCCTCATCTACTACCAATTGAACACTAGCCACTTGGGGTTCTGTGATGGGTTTACCGATCTGTGAAACCAGCCTCACTAAGACCTCGTGTACTCCATCCTTCTCTTCCTCATATACATGCTGTGAAATCTCTTTTGCCGCTATGTTATAGAGCTTACCGATATGAGTGACAGGGTTTTTACCCGCTGAGGCTTCGAGACTCATCGGTCTGAAAGGTGTTATCAATCCATTGACTCGGTTTCCTCTCCCTACAGAGCCATCATCGCCGTTCTCCATAGAAAGACCAGTAACAGTTAAGTAATAAATATCGTTCTCATAATCGTCTGCGGTATTGATCATAAGATCGATGTCCCTCTCAGTATATTTATGAGCGTGGTCTAAAACCCTATCTTCTAATTCCTCGATCACGCTTTTGTAGTGACCAGGATCAGGTGTTAGAGAATCGATAAGAGCCGCTGCTATGGTGATATCAATCCGATCCTTCTTTCTGACTGACATGACTTTTATATCCTGACCTACTTCGGGTAGGTCTTCTTTTAAGGGGCCATTGATCAACTTTTCGATCTCTAACGATATCTTTTCCGTTTCACTCAACGGAGCGTATGAGACACCAAAAGAGGTATCGTTGGCGTTGTGTCTGCTTGTATCATATACATCCTGAAGATCTACCGATCCTTTACCTATCCTGCAGTCGAGCATAACACCCTGGTCCACATCCAAGTGAGGGCAATTCTCTTCGAGATATTCTTCAGCTATATTCAAAGCAGTGGACTTATAAGGCAATCTCTCCCCATTCACGTCGGTAGTCGCTCTACCCGCGAGGAGTATATACACAGGCTCAAGGATCTCTCCTCCTCCAAACGCAGGCTTGGCCTGACCTCCTACGATCTGGACTTCATCAGTATTATGATGGAGTATCCTATCGTGTTTTTCTAGATACATCCTGGATAGTTCCTTGCTGATCTCCTCCGCTATGCCGTCGGCTATACTGTCCGGATGACCTTTCCCCTTCCTTTCTACGATCTCGATATTTTGATTTTCTATAGGGGTTTCGTGAATTACTTCTGCTTCTATGTTATTGGTCATAACTATACCTCCTTTTATATTTTTAATCTTATTTAATATTATTTAAGTTGAAAAGTCATAAAATCATATTAATAATTTTTTCTGATTTCGAGGAGCGGAAGTGATTATCATAATCCCCAAAAGTCCTCTTCTTTTTGCTTTATCTCTCTTACCTCTTTAAGTATACGTTCCTCATCAAATGTTAGTTCTAAGTCCCTCAGATTTCTCGCATCGCCTTCTGGTATCTCTATATACAGTTCTTCTCCCTCCTCTATCTGCCTTCCAACGGTCACTCCCGATATCGCGATGGCTACTTCGTCGCCCTGCTCAGCATAATCTAGAGACTGTTCTCCGCTTCTGATACTCTTTATTTCCCCTAGTACTCTTCCTTCCTTGTTCAACAATTTTCTATCGGGTCTTATATTACCTGCTAGAATTCTAATGCCGACGATCGCAGGTTTGGACATCCTGAAGACATGGTCCTTCAATATACGGAACTTCGCTGGATGGACTATTTTCTTCCTTCTTTCCTTCTCTATCTCTTCTTTCTTTTTCTTTTTCCATTCCTGATAATCCTCAACCAGCCTGTAAACTACGTCGTGCTCAAATACCTCAACGTCCGCCTTCTTCAGCTCCTCTCTAGCATCAGGCAGAACATCGACATTGAAAGCGAGTATGGATCTGTAAAGGGGCTCGTCTATAGCCTTGGCGTCGCTTACATCCTTTTTGGATACGTCTCCGACTCCCGCCCTCAATATAGGTATGTCTTCATCGTCAAGTTCGAAGGCCAAACCTTCTAGTGAACCTATGGCGTCTGCCTTGATTATCACACCTTCGTCGTCCGTTTTTATATTGGCTTTGCTCTCTTTTCTTATCTGATCCATCACATCTTGTAAATCTCTGTCGCCCACTACCTTTAAAGGAGCTCCAGCTAGAACACCTTCGCACTCTGGAGTGACAAGTTTTATTCCAGCAGCGGCTCCAACCTCTTCTATCTCCTCGAATTTCTCACTGGGATCTCTGATCTCATCCATAGGTTTTGGTCTCATCAGAGATTTGACCCTTGTATGGATAGGTTCATTCCGGGTGCCTATCACCACTTCATCGCTTTTCCTTATCACGCCGTTGTGGATTATGGTATCCAGAGTTGTACCGAGACCCGTCTCCTCTTTTACTTCAAGTATAGTCCCTTCGCCGGGACCCTCTTCTACCTGTATTTGATCTTCAAGATAGGTCTGGGCAAGACCTATCAAAGTCATCAAAAGGTCTTCTATACCCTCTCCGGTTTTAGCACTCATCGGAACGATGCCTATATTTTTAGAGAAATCGTCGACCCTATCGTATCGGTCGGCAGAAAAACCTTTATCGTAGAGGTCACCGATAATCTCATAAAGGGCGTCGGTCATCCTGCTTTTAGCTTCTTTAGACTGTTTTTGAAAGCTATTCACAAAGGGCTCATCCTCTGATCTCCAGCCGGGTATCTTATCCAGCTTGTTCGCTCCCACGACAAAAGGAGTCTGCTCTCTTCTCAATATATCTAATGATTCCAGCGATTGTGGCATGAAACCATCGTTAATATCCACGATCAAGACCGCTAGATCGGCCAAAGCACCGCCTCTAGACCTCAGATTTATAAAAGAATGATGACCTGGCGTATCGATAAAAAGGAGTCCGGGTAATTTAAAATCTATATTGCAGCCCAACACCGAACATGCTTTTTTCAAGGTGTCGATGGGAACTTCAGTAGCACCTATATGCTGAGTTATCGCCCCTGCTTCTCTTTCCTGGACAGCCGTTCCTCTGATCCTGTCTAAAAAGGTCGTCTTTCCATGGTCGACATGACCTAGTACGCTGACTATGGGCTGGCTGGTTCTCATATAACCTGCTTTAAGAGCGAGGTTATATATTTCTTTTTTTACTGATGGACCTATATCTTTAACTCTTAGGTCTCTTTCCGTCGAACCAATGATGGTCAGCTCTTATCTCAAATCCCAAATCAGAACTGAGTGAAAGAGAGGGTTCATTATCCTTGAATATCTGGACTGCGGGAACTACCCCCATCTCTTCGGCGTCTAGACAAAGTTTTTCTGTCAGAGCCCTCGCGAGTCCATCCCTCCTCCATTCTTCTTTGATGTGGAGCATCCCAAGGACCATAGCATCATCTGTCAAAAAGTGGGTCAAACACCAGCCTACAAGTCCGTCTTCTCTCCTTACCCCGTAAGCCGGCGCTTTCTCGATCCTCTGTTTGATATAATCAGTAGAATCGCTGTCAGACAAACCCCAGTATTCGTTGATAACACCGGCGTCATCTTTAACTAAAGGTGAAACCTCGATCTCTGGTTTTCGAGGCTTTTCGTACTCGCGCCTCAATAACCAAGTTGGTCTGTCATCTTCGACTTCTAAAACTTTCTTTGCAGCTCTGAAGGAATTCGGATCGACAGCGTGGAACCTGAAATCCTCACCCGGTTCGATATGCTGATCGAGGAGTTCCTTGACTCCATCATATCGACCCCTCATCGTGATAGTATCTTCTCGGTGGATCAACACACCCGATATATCTTCTTCATCTTCCCTTAGAAATACTTCAGAAGCATCTTCATTCAATCTAGCGATCTGATAGGAGTTCACGACAGGTTCTCTTGAAAGGTATTCTCTTGCAGCTTGTATTTTAGTTGCTTCTTTCATGATATTCAAAGATTAAAAAGTGTTATTTGATTCTTATCGGGAGAAAGTAAAAATAATATCTTTAGTATACTCGAAATATGGAAGTAGCGGCCATCGATCTGTCATTCGTGCTTCACGTTCTATTAGCTATAGGGCTGGGTGGATTGATAGGACTAGAGAGAGAACAAGAGCAAAAGAAGCCGAGAGTTATAGCTGGTGTTAGAACCTTCCCTCTGACTTCGATGTCGGGAGTTTTATTTTCTTTCCTTTCTAGTGCTATAGGAGTTAGATTCATCGAGGTAGGTGTTATCATCTTCGGGATATTCTCCATCATTTTAGCTTACCTTAAATACGAAATAAAGACCATAGGTATAACGACTTCAGTGGCGCTTTTTATCACATTTATCATCGGCGTTTACATTCAACAAGGTTTTATACTCGAGGCTATATTCGTGACTATAATAACTACCGTTCTCCTGATAACAAAAGAGAGACTTCACAGGATTGCTCATGAACTCGGTAGATAATCGTCATCTACTTCTCGTTAAATCTAAATAGCTAACATGTTAAGGACTCATCATCATGACCTCACTTGATAAAGTAGAAAGCGCTATACAAAAGGACCTCTGTGATCACTGTCTCGGTAGGTTATTCGCTCAGTTAGGAACTGGTATGACGAATAGAGAGCGGGGTGAAGCTCTCCGCAAGCTTTATGCGATGTTCATATCTGAAGAAGAGAGAACGGAGGTCCCGGAAGAAGCTGAAAGCTGTGGATTGTGTTTCGATCTTTTTGAAGAAACGGATAAGTTCGCGGAATTAGCCTCTGAAAGGTTAGAAGAGTATGAATTTGAAGATTTTCTGATAGGTTCAAGGATAGACCCAGAGATAGAAGAAAACGAGGAAAGCCTGTGGACCGAACTCAATCTTTCGAGCGGAGAACCTATCAAGTCAGAGGTCAATAGGGAAGTAGGTAAGAGAGTTCAAAGAATATTAGAAAAAGAAGTAGAAATTGAAAGACCCGATATCAAGGCTATAATAGATACCAGATTCGACTCTGTAGAGATCGAGGTCTCACCTCTATTCATTTATGGAAGATATCAGAAATTGAGTAGAGATATCCCTCAAACTAGATGGATATGCAAAAGGTGCCGGGGTAAAGGTTGTGAAAAATGCGGCGGTACGGGTAAGATGTATGAAACGAGTGTGGAAGAGATTATAGGAGAACCACTCATCGAGATGACTTCAGGAGAAGACTTCACTTTACACGGCATGGGTAGAGAAGATATCGACGCTAAAATGTTAGGAAACGGAAGACCGTTCGTCATCGAGGTAAAAGAGCCTGTTGAGAGGAATATATACCTGAACGAACTGGAACGAGAGATAAACGAGAGTGATAAAGTCAAAGTGAATTCCTTAAATTTTACTCAGAAAGAAAAAGTTGTAGAATTGAAACAGGCCAGATCCGTTAAGACCTATCGAATAGAGATCTCTACCGGAAAACAGGTCGATAGGGG
>JBKHFH010000005.1:0-43328 GCA_046540335.1 Thermoplasmata archaeon
ATCCTCATCCTTGTTTTTTCCTTATAGACTAAAGGAGGTTTTAAGATGAGCAGGATTAACATCCTTTCACCGTTAAAACCAACGGAGGTTTTAAGATGAGCAGGAAAAACGTTCCTTTCATCATTAAAACACGGAGGTTTTAAGATGAGTATGATAAATAGAGAAGTGGCTTGGAGAGTATTCGCGAGTGAATTCAATGAATCAACGCTCGAGATCGAAGGGGAGGAAGAAAGAGCACCTAGCTATCTAGTAACGCCTCTCGGGGCGAAACTCAACCGTGTTTATGCTGTGGGCGTTCTCACCGAGAAGGAAAACATAGGCGATCCCGAAGAACCGATGTGGAGAGCTAGAGTCACGGATCAGACCGGGACCTTCTTCGTTTCCGCGGGGCAGTATCAGCCCGAAGTCACTTCCACGCTGACCAATATGGAGCCTCCGCTTTTCGTCGCAGTAGTGGGCAAAGCTAGCACCTACGAACCGGATGAAGATACCTTCTTGACTTCTATAAGAGCGGAAACGATCAAAGAAGTCACCGAGGAACAGCGTGATAACTGGATAGTAGAAGCCGCCCGCTCTCTGAAGAAGAGATTGGAGGTCGCGATGGAAGCATCGAAGATGGACGAGATATCCGTCGAAGAGCTGGTCGAGTTGGGTTTCGACGAGAAATTAGCAGAGGGCTTTAAATTGGCATCCGATCACTATGATTCTATTGATTTCAACAGGTACGAAAGGATGCTCGAAGACTCCTTGAGATATGTTTTACCAGAATACGAAACGAAATCTATAGAGGATATGGAAGAAGAAAGCCAAGAAGAGAGAGATGAAGATCTAGAAGATTTCATCTTGGAGGTCATAGGTGACATCGAAGAAAGGGAGAATCTAGAGAATGGCGTGGATTACGAGAGAGTGAAAGATAAAGTGATGGAAGAAAAGGAGATATCACAGGATCAATTTGAGGAAGCGGTCAATAATCTGAGAACAGATGGAAAATTGTACGAGCCAGTCTTGGGTAACTTAAAGAGGATAGACTGATCAGTCCTCTTCCTCCTTTTGTTCATCTATAGCCTCTTTCATCTTCATATCTCCCTCGACCACTTTTTTTGCCAATTTTTTAGAAATAGTGATCTCTCCGCTTTTCATCCGACTCCTACGCTGCATCTCTCTCATCTCTCCCTCAGTGGCTTCAACGTCGAACGGTCCTTCGGCTAGTTTACCTGCACTGAGAGCTATCTTTTTGGCGGCTTCTATGTCTGGTGCCTCTGTGAGCTTGGTGGTGTCCTCTTCATTAACGATCTCGATCCTTATAGCTAGACCTTCCAAAGCGTTTATGGTTCTATTTCTGTTGGTTTTATCTCCGTGTCCGATCCTAACCGTCATCCTTTGAAAGCTGTAATCTTCGATAAACCTTTCTACTATCTTGCCTACTTCCTCTGGTGAATCAGCGTGCATTGTTTCTAAAATCTTTCCATCTCCGACTAGAGAGATACCCGGTTGTGTTCCGGGATCTACTCCTACGACGATCTTCTGATAGGTGAGTTTACCTTTTAACATCGATAGGGCCCTTCTAACTCCTCTTCGGATATCGTCTTCTACACCGACCACATTCTCAAAATCGATCCCTTCAGCTTCTTGAGCCGTGGTGATGACTAAATCTACATTAGGTGGTATCGGATCGGTCGGAGAGAGACTGACGAAAGGTATGTCTCGCTGTTTCAACTCTTTTACTATGTCATAGTAGAATTCGAAATTGTCCGTCGCCACTCCTAGTATCTTCACATCTGTTAGAATTACTTTTAGAAATATAGTCTTTTTGAAAGAAGAGAAAAAAAGAAAATGGGTTTTAACTCAGGTCGACATCTGGAGCCCTTTTGATGTCGCCCGATTCCATCATATTCTTTGTTTTCCGTTTGCTCGCCTTGATGGTTTTTTCAGCTCTCTCTCTAAGTTCTTCTTCAGATAGCTCTCTTCTAGCCAATCCCTGTTCGATAGCTTTCATCCCTACTCTTACTGCCTGTCTGATATACACTTCCGTGTCTTCCATCGTGGGAACGAGATTTTCTTCGTCTAGGCCGTCCTCTTCGGCTACCTCGGCTATTGCGTACGCTGCTTCGATGTGCATCTCATCGCTTATGGTCGTGGCTCGCACGTCTAGAGTTCCTCTGAATATGCCTGGGAAACCTATAGAATTGTTCACCTGGTTGGGGAAATCGGAACGTCCTGTACCGACTATTCTCACTCCAGCATCTTTTGCTTCCCATGGATAGATCTCAGGTATCGGATTCGCTTCCGCGAACAGGATACCGTCGTCGTTCATTCCTTCCAACCATTCCTTCTTGATGGTACCCGGACCGGGTGCGGAGGCTGCGACGACCACATCTTTGCCTTCTATAAGTTCGGGTATTTCACCCTCTTTTTCTTCCTTGTTCGTTTTCTGGGCGAATTTCCACTTTTCAGGTGTTTTTTCTTCATCTAGGTCGTCTTTACCGGGATGCAAAAGTCCAGTCGAGTCGCACAGATACATGTTCTCTTCTGGCACTCCCGCTTTGAGGAGTGTTCTCGCCAAGCATAGGTTAGCGGCTCCTGCGCCGATAAGGCCTACTTCTACTTCATCCAATTCTTTGTTAACAACTTTTAGACCGTTGATTATTCCTGCGAGAGTTATAGCTGCGGTACCCTGCTGGTCGTCGTGCCATACTGGTATGTCCAATTCTTCTCTCAACCTGTCTAGAACTTCGAAACACTTGGGCGTAGCTATATCTTCGAGATTTATACCGCCGAACGAGGGCGCCATCCATTTAACTGCCTGTACTATTTCGTCTGGATCGTGAGCGTTAAGACATATCGGGAAAGCGTCTACGCCTCCCAGGTACTTGAAAAGCAGACCTTTACCTTCCATCACAGGCATACCTGCTTCTGGGCCTATATCTCCTAGCCCCAATACTCTGCTTCCATCACTCACTACAGCGACGTTATTCCACTTGTTGGTGTGTTCGTAGACCTTCTCGGGATTCTCAGCGATATCTTCACAAGGCTTAGCTACTCCTGGCGTATACCAAACGCCGAAGTCATCGAGACTTTCTATTTGCACTTTTGGTGAAACTTCTATTTTTCCTTTATAAAAGGGGTGCCATTCCATCGCTTTTTTAGCGGGTTCCTTTGACTTCTCTAAAAGTTCTTCTTTGGTCATTTCTTCATTACCCATAATATCGTTCCTCGTATGGAAATGGATTAGCCTATAAATAGATAATGGGGCTTAAACAATATCATTCATAAGAAACAAAAGATCATCGCCAGGTGACTTCGACTTCATCGGTCCTGAATTTTTGCTTTATATGGCTCTCCTCCACACTGATCGAGATACCTGCATTATGCATAAGGTAACCCGTCCATGCGATCATGGCAGCGTTGTCGACGCAGTATTCTGCTTCGGGCACGTACCATTCTGCTCCTCTCTCCTCGGTCATTGTTTCGATCATCGACTGCAGTCTTTTGTTTTGAACTACGCCTCCGCCGAGTAATACTTCATCTTTTCTGATGTGCGCTAGAGCTCTTTCAGTCACTTCAGTGAGCATAGCAAAAGTCGTTTCCTGTAGAGAGAAACAGAGATCTTCTAACGGAGCTTCGGTGTTCAGTGCTGACGTCATTATACCTGAGAATTCCACGTCCATCCCTTTGACACTGTAAGGAAGATCGATCAGTTCAGTTCCTTTCTCAGCTTTTTTCTCGATCTCCGGTCCGGCGGGAAAAGTCATTCCTTGTTCCCTACCGAATTTATCCAACATATTTCCCAAACCTATGTCCAGCGTCTCACCGAAGACTCTATAGCGCCCTTTTCTGAAAGCAATGACTTGAGTGTTGCCGCCTGACACATAAAGAAGTATTGGGTTCTCGGCCCCGGTCATCAGTCTACCTATCTCTAGGTGGGCTATACAGTGATTAACCCCTACAAGTGGAACATCAAGAGAAAGGGAGAGACTTCTAGCTGCTGTTGCAGTAGTTCTCAGACAGGGTCCTAGACCCGGTCCCTGTGAGAAAGAGACAACATCTATGTCGCTTTTTTCTATACCTGCCTCTTTTATGCTTTTCTGGAGCATCATCAATACGTGGTTTGTATGATGATTCGCGGCCTCTCTAGGATGTATACCCTCTTTACCTTTGTAAGTTTTTGAGACATTCGATAGAATCTTTCCTCTATCAGTAACTACGCTAGAACCGATAGTGTGTGCTGTGCCTTCTAGCCCTAAAATAAACATAATAAAGAAAGAAAAGGATTTTTTTATTCAGGCTTACCTATCCTGTAGACTCCGGTCCCGCACTTTGGACACTCACCTTTTATGGCGGGTTTTCCGTTCTTCATCTCGGTTTCCTCAGGATTTTTCACCTTGACTTTTTCGCCACATTTGACGCAATAAGCTTTTACCATGCTCTCACTCACTCGAGGATTGTAAAAAGACTATTAAAGCTTTACTTATGGAAAGGGGATAGGAAAAGGGAGACCAGGTGACCGATGTAAGCCCCTTTCTGTTTTGGATTCAGCCGACATTCACCTGCGCGTCCTACCTGCCGGTCGCGGAAAGGTCAACCCGGCGTCTTTGGACTTGCTCCAGTGGGGTAAAGTGGCCGTTTCATCGTTCCCCCTTGATCAAAGCTCGATGGGTTAACTCACTCCCCTTGCGGGAAGTTTCGCACATCTCACAGCTTCCAAGAGGACGTGTCGTTTCTGCGCCCTGAACCGTGGCTCTCACCACACCAGCTTGTGCTGATCCACTTTTCCTGCGGAGAGGGGACTTTCCTCAGTGTCGAACACCGTCGGTCGGCCACGGTCTCCTGGTCAAGAATAGATGGGCTGCATGAGATATTTAATTCTTCCGAAAAGGAGGTTAGGTCTATTTGAACTTCACCTCGTTGGAAGTTCTGATCATCCATGTTCCTGTAGTGCTATCATACGTTATTTTACCTTCAATCACCACTGGCTTTCCTAATAATTCACCTTCGGCCTCGTTTATCTCTTGATCTACTTTGCAGGTGATTATGTATTTATCTTCTTCCAGATCCGAGATTAAAAGATTCAAATTCTGGTCTGACTCCTCGATTTTTTTGATATCACCACGGATTTTGACCTCCATCCCTTCATACCAGCTAGGATTTTCCAAGATATACTCTATCGAAGTGAAACTTGAATAAGTCTCCTCTTCGATTGAGATTTCACCCGTATTATCGATCTTCAACTGTACTTCGTCTTCATATTCTTCCAGTTTACCTTCTAAACCGACCCTTGCCCCGGGAATCATCTTTTCTTTCAAACCCACTTCTTCGAGTATTTGCCGGTCAGTAGCTACCGTCAGACTATCTTCTACACCTTTTTCTTTAACCTGGAACACAACAGTATAGCCCAACCATGATATATCGGAGATGAATCCTTCTGTTTTCACCCTGGAACCCAAAAAGTCCTCATTGATTTCAGAAAGTTCAAGGGTTCTGGTCGAGTTCCTGTCGGTCAATGCATACAGTGCAGAAATACCTATGATTGAAAAGACTACGGCGATAGTCAAAATTTTCCTTTTATCGAGTTCCATGTTCGCCTACCCTCTTTCAAGCATAGCCTCCAGCTTTTCTTCGAGTTTCTCCACAGTGATATCAGAAAGTGAGATCTTAGTCGTTCTCCCCTCTCCGTCTGAAACTGTTTTTGTCCCCAGCAGTCCCTCGTTTGACAGCGATTTGAGATACTTCCAGAATTGTGTATGGCCAAGTTTTTTGGTCCCGTACTCTTCACATAATATTTTATAAAGTTCTTCTATCTCTCCCGTGATAGTGTAACTCTGTTCTTTCAACTTTCGAGCAGAAGCTAAGAGTATCAATCTTTCCTGCTGATTCAGGTCCTTGAGTTTGCTCTCAGTGAAATACGGATCTATCTCTCCCTTCGCCGATCGGATATCTTCAGTGACGATCTCGTCTCTGCCGTCCATCTCCGCTATCAAAGCAGATTTTTCTAGCAGTTCGATCCCGAAGCGAGCGTCACCATTACCGTCTCCGTCTTTACCGGCAATGTCCGAGATGAGTCGTATTTTATCTTCTGTTAGGGCTCCGGGATAAAAAGACATCTCTACTCTGTTCTTTAATATCGGAAAGAGATCTTCAGAAGTGTATCTTGGGAACCTCACCCGGTTGCTTCTTTTGAAAGAGCTTCTTGCGCTTTCTTCCAGAAGTTCGAAGATATTTTTCTGAGAGATCAACATGAGTGAGATGTTACCCTCTGGGGAAAGTTCTTCTTCATCGAATCGTGAAAGAAGATAGATCAGATCGGACCCATCTTTTTGTATGAGAGAGTCGACTTCATCAAGTACTATGAAAAGATGCAAATTTTGTTCTTCTACCTTTTCCTTCACGATCTTCATCATCTCTTCGACCGAAAAGCCTCTATCGGGAAAACCTTTATCGAAATGGTGTACCACTTTCCACATCGCAGAACTGTTGTTCTTCCTTTTCCGGCAATTCACAAATACGTAATCTATGTTTTGATCTCTTTTTTCAGCCCAATCTTCAAAGTCCATGCAGAACCTTTTAGCCGTAACGGTCTTTCCAGTACCGACCGGACCGTGCAAGAAAACATTCTGAGACACGTTAGAGGAAACTACGCCTCTGTAAAGTCCGAAGAGCTTCTGCATCTCTTCCTCTCTGTTGGGGAGCTCATCTGGGATGAAATCGAAGGAAAGTTTTTGCTGGTCCTTGATGATGTTTCCTTGGGATTTTTCAAAGTCCATCTTAACTCTCACTCAATCTTTGTTAAAACTATCTAATATAAAACGATGACGCAAGTCAGCAGATCATGTCAAAAAATCTATTTTTCAATTCTTAGGATTCTCCCTGTTTATCTCCTTAAGTTTTTTCTTGACCCCGTCTATCCGCTCTTCTTCTATGAGTACCACCATATCACCTCTTTTTGAAAGCCTGTAAATATTTTTTGCCATCGTTTTTTCTCTGTAAGCTTCTAGTTTCTGGAATCCTTTTAGTTTGTTTATGAAACCATCCCATTTTTTTGCAAACTCTACAGGATGATTGGCGTCTATATCCTTTCTGAACAACCCCTTTTCCCTTATAGACTGTCGTATCCATTGGAATCCCGATACGTTGTCGCAGTAAGCCATCGTATAATGCTCTTCATCCATATCTATCGCCTCCGTTTCGATATCGTTTTCAAGGCAGTATTTCAAGAAAAACGTGTAGGATGGAGGAGGTAAACTGACTTCTCCGAACTCACTGAGTTTTTTTGCATATGCTTTTTCAGGTCTTGAGGGCTCTATATCGGTCTCCATGTCCTCATTAATGATCAATTCTTTCAAACCTTTCTTTTCTTCCTTGGATATGGGAAGACCTCCGACTTTGAATTCAAGTCCTTTCACGATATCTTTCAATCTATCAGCTTCGCTAACTAGTCCTTTGACTATACCGAAAAGATATATCTTCGAGTCATTGATTTCAAATCTATATTCACTAAATGAACCCATATTCAACCCTTTCTTTCGGTCACCAATTCCGAGACTTCTTCTTTATCTTCTATACTAGTCAGTTCGTTCTTCTCGATCAGAGGGATACCCTCGATGTTCATCCTGGTAGATTTTTTGTGGATGAATATCACTGGATCTTTTTCTGTGATATCGGAGAGGTTAGAAACTATCTTTGCCTTCTTTACCAGTTTTTTGTCTTTTTTAGCACCAACACCACTCAGGAAGACTCTTTCTTCATCTTCCGTCACTGCTTCGAAGGGGCACTCGCATGTAGGAAGTATCCGGTATCCCATAGAAAGTAGCGATTCGAATATCACTCTCTCGAATCCTGAATACTGGTCTAGAGAAATATCGGATTTTCTGTCGGATTCCACCCTTTCAAAGGGATTTATCGGCATGATCAGGTCTTCGCCTAGGAACTCCTGGAGCCTGAGCGCCACTTCCAGATCGGCCCCCATACCATCTTCATATTTTTGGATGGATTTACGGGAAACACCAGCTATATCCGCCAATTTACTGAGCGTTATCCTCTCATCCTTTCTAGCCTTTCTTAAGATGTCTGAGTTCATCCTTACGTAGAGTCCTCCGGGTGCGGAAAAAACGTAAGGGGGAATCCCCTCAATGATCATATCTTTGAAAGTTTCGGGAGACATCAACGGTATACCCTTCCTGGAATAGACGACCCCTTGTCTCAACTTTTTTTGTCCACCTTTCCAAGCGATGAATAGGGGGGAGGCGTCGATCGCTTCATTCAATATCTTCAACTGCTCAGCGTCTTTCACCCTGGAACTATCCGCATTGAGGGTTATGCAGAGAACTAAGAGCAGATCGTCTTTTCTTGCGATTATATCGAAGGGCATCGTCTCCTGGTACTCTTTTTTGGAGAGATAAAACCCAGATCTTGAAAGTACCTCCCTTACTTCTTCAATAAGTTGGGGTCTATTCATTAGTAATTAATTTAGCTAGAGCTTCTATATAAAGGTAACGTGGTCAATCAACCGACAGAGACCTACTTCAGAAAATATAAAATTCTGAAATAATCATGCTTCTCAAAAGTAAAGTTCCCAGTACACCGTTGAATTCAACCAGCTTTGTTTTTCAGAAACTCTCTCGTCTAATCTGTTCAGTGTCTTCCCGATGTCTAGAGGTAGGATCTGATATATGCCGTATGGAATTATGAATTTTTCCTGGTAATTAACTTCTTTCACATCAGGGATTTCATCAAATTTATCTTTGAGTAAAGAGTTTGAATAGAGACTGCTGTTCTGGGGAAGCGCCCACTGATACATCATCCGAAGGCTCATCGGATGCAGAGTTTCAAAAACAAATTTTTCTCTGCTAACTCTTGCCACTTCCACTATAAAGTCTTCTATATCTTCTGTTTCTAGAAGATGAAAAAACCGCATGCTGATTGTGATATCAAAACTATCATCTTTGAATGGAAGATTTAGGGCATCTCCCTGGATGCACTCGACTCGGTTGTGCGTTAGCATCTCCTTGCTAGCGTCAACCCCTATGACTTTTCCTCCTTGTCTCTCCAGGAGTTCTGCGAATCTACCGGTCCCGGTAGCTATATCTAGTATGATTTTATTTTTAGGCTCTACAAGTGAGAGAAGCATCTCCTTTTCCTTAAAATCGAGGATCTCACCTCCACCAGTGAACCTATTCTCATCGTAACTGTCCGCTATTTCTTCTTCTCTGTACCATTTTTGGCCTTTCTTGAACATTTTTATCCCAGGGATTAATTGTTTTACCGATGGTATGTCTAAGTATTTAGTTATTTTTAAAGCTTAGTAGAAAATACTGCCGTTAAAAAACCGGCAAAAACTATATAGCCCAATATTTTATTATATTCCTACGGTTGGACCCTATGGGCAGTAAAAGGAAGGTAAAGAAGGCAGTCAATGCTGACTTGAAAGAGAAGATAGACGAGTGTACCTTCGAAAGCCCATTTTTTAATAAGGAAGAAAACAACAGTTATGGCCATTTCAGCAGTGTGATCAAGGAGATAAAAGACGGTGAAGGAGGTACCAGCCATCTTGTAAAGATCAGACCCCCTTTATTTTATCTGAACGGTATCCTCAGTAACCTATCAAGATTACTCTCAAGTACCGGGTCAAGAAAGATACTGGATAACGAGAGATGGAGGCTCCGTGAGAAGGAATATTTGAAGACTTTGAACCCCGATTTTGAAATCGACGATACGGAGCACGAAAATGCCATACTGATGGAAAAGATCGAAGGTGAAGTAGCATATGATCTTCTTTCTTCTGAAGAGGTAAGCGATGAAGAAAAACTAAAGATAATCAAGGATATCTCTAATGGTTTGAATGACATACATCAGAGAAATCTTTACCATGGCGAACCCAATACTCAGAACTGTTTGATATCGGAAGACGGCGAAGTATACTGGATAGATTTTGAGATAGAATATCATGAAGATCTATCTCTTCTCGAAAAGAAAACTAAAGACCTGGAACAGATGGCTCTGTCTATGATGGGCGCCTTCAAAGAGGAGGGTGAGATAGGTCTCGACGACGAGGAACTCATCGATTTCATACTAGAGTCGTATGGGGGCGATGACGTAATCTCCTATTTCATGAATAATGCACATATCCCTCTTCTCGGTCCTTATCGCATTTATCAGCTCTCATTCAGCTCTGCCTATAGGTTCTATCAGGTGCAGGTTAATGTTATGAAATATCTGAATTCGTGGGAGTCTGAAACTTGAATGGTGAGTTTGCCGACATCACCGTATTGAATGAGGATCCAGTGATCAGATTTTTAATTTCTATCTTTCCAGCTGTCATAGGGGCAGTTTTGCTGTATTTATTGGGATCCGATATATATATGCCTGTTTCAAAGGTCTTCATCGCCTTCTATTTCGCTCTAGGAGTTGGATGGATACTCTCTCCAGCCATCGCATTGGCCTCCGGTATTCATCCCGTGTGGGTGATTTTAATTTTAGTTTTTATCTCATCTGAGAGCTCTCTTATAGTGAGTGCTAATTATCCTCTTCTTGAGAAGGTTCCCTTGTTAGGGACTTATATGAAACGCCTGAGAAGCAGAGCGATGGATGTAATTGAAAAGAAGAAGATAATCAAAAAAGTTGAGTATTTAGGTATTTTCTGGCTCATGTTTTTACCTGTTTACGGCTTCGGACCGAACGTTATGACCTTGGTGGGAAGATTACTGGGACTCGAATGGAAAAGGGTTTGGGCTGTCATAACTTTCTCCGCTGCGGTGAGATTTTCTCTTGTCACTGTATTGCTGTATATAGGATATTTATCGATATAACAAAAGTTAGATTTTAACGAAACATTTATATATTACCAACGAACAGATGTTTATAGAAGAACTAGAAGTATTTGAGATTGCTTAGGTGGGGCGTGGGGATACGGTTTAGAGAGGACATTAAATTTTTGGTATCAGTATATATCATCTATCCTCTCCCTATCAAGATCAAAAATATTAGAGGTGTTATATATGACCGCTGAGGCAAGAACGAAAGGAGAAGATAAACCCGTTATAGAAAGAGTCACTGAGTGTCCAGAATGTGGAAGCTCGCAGCTAGCTCAAGATTATGATAGAGGCGAATTGATCTGTGAAGAGTGTGGATTGGTCATAGATGATCAATACATAGATCAAGGACCTGAATGGAGAGCTTTTGATATGCAGCAGGAGCAGAACAGGGCTAGAGCAGGTCCTGCCATGACTGAAATGATGCATGATAGAGGTTTATCCACTAAAATAGATGAAAGCAATCGAGATTCTCAGGGCAGGACTCTGTCCAGCAGTAAGAAAGCCCAGATGTATAGACTCAGGAAATGGCAGAGAAGAAGTAGAGTATCCGGTGCTAGAGAGAGCACCCTTGTTTCAGCTCTCAGTGAGATCAAGCGTTTGGCTTCCACTATGGGGCTGCCGAACCATGTGAAGGAAAGGTCCGCCTCTATTTACAGAAAGGCTGTTGAGAAGAACCTTATCCGTGGCAGGAGTGTTAAGATAGTCGCTACCGCGGTCCTATATACCGCATGTAGGGAATTGGGGATACCTAGAACACTAGATGAATTCGCCGAGGTCACTAAATTTGACAGAAAAGAGATAGGTAGGACTTACAGGTTCCTTAAATGGGAGTTGAATATGAAGCTCGAACCGACCAAACCTCAAAACTATCTCCAGAAATTCTGCAATGAACTCAATTTGGGCGGCGATGTTAAGAAACTCGCGGAGCAGATACTGAACAGGGCGGAACAGGAAGAACTATTATCAGGCAAGGGCCCGACCGGTCTTGCCGCGGCTGCCATCTATATCGCCGGGATAAAGACCGGAGAGCGAAGGACACAGATAGAGATCGCGGACGTTGCGGATGTAACCGAGGTCACTGTGAGAAATAGATACAAAGAACTGGCGGATAAACTCAATATGACCGTTGAAGTCTGATATCCATCCTTTAAGTCAGGTTCCATAGATTTATATGTGCTGAATCTATCATAGAGGTAGGAGATAATATGGAATATGGACAAGAGGGAAAAATCATTGTAGCTAAATTAGATGATGGCAGTGATTTTTTCGAATCTTTAAAGGAGATCATGTCGGAGATCGATCAAGACTGTGGTGTGCTAGTAACCGGAATAGGGATGTTGAGGAATTTTAAGTTAGGCTACTACAACATGGAGAGTGGAGAATACGAGTTTGAGAAATACGAAAAACCGATGGAGTTGGTGTCAGTAAATGGGAGCATAACTGAAGATGTCAGCATCCATATGCATGCTGAACTAGCGGATGAGGATCACCAAGTTATAGGAGGGCACCTGAAAGAGGCAGAGGTATGTAATGTCAATGAGATAACTATGATAGTGTTCGACGAATTGAAGATGACGAAAAAATATGACAAGGAACTAGATACTGATCTCCTAACTGTAAGGTGAGAATATATCGGTTACGAACAAATTGATCATACAGCAGATGTTGGTATTCACGCCTACGGAGAAGACCTCGAAGAAGTTTTCGAAGAGACTGCCCGAGGGATGTTCAGCATAATCACTGATTTATCTCATGTCGAATCGAAGGACCACCGCGAAATAGAGCTAGAATCTGACAATCTAGAGAGCTTATTGGTGAATTTTCTCTCTGAACTGATCTATCT
The DNA here is from genome assembly GCA_046540335.1 of Thermoplasmata archaeon. Classification (GTDB taxonomy): domain Archaea; phylum Thermoplasmatota; class Thermoplasmata; order Halarchaeoplasmatales; family Halarchaeoplasmataceae; genus Natronoplasma. The sequence goes on from JBKHFH010000005.1 coordinate 12,652, forward strand.
CCATGAAGTTTATAATGAGTTATACGCTGAATTCGATGTAGAGATAGAGGAAAAGGATAAGATAATATTGAGAGCGAAAGTTGATGGGGAAAAGATCGATTTGGAGAGGCACGTTATGGATACGGCCGTGAAGGCGGTTTCCTATCACGAATTGAGGATCGACCCTGACGGAGACGTCGAGATAATCTTCGATATCTAAGTCTCTACTTTCACTGACCCCTATCAGGAAAATTAATAAGTGACTTCGGTGTGAGATACGTGGTAAAATGAGCGAAAATAAAATAACCAAGTTGCCAGGAGTAGGACCCGCAACTGCAGAAAAGCTCATGGATGCAGGTTACAAAGATCTAATGTCCATAGCTGTGGAATCGCCCCGCGTCCTGTCTGACGTGGCCGATATCGGTGATTCTACTGCAGGGAAGATAATCCAGGCCGCGAAGGATGCGGCTGATATAGGGGGGTTCGAGACTGGTGATCAACTTTTGGAGAAAAGAAAAAATATCGGAAAGCTGAGCACCTCTGCAGAGAGTTTTGACGATCTTCTCGGAGGAGGAATTGAGACTGGATCGATAACCGAATTCTTTGGAGAATTCGGTTCAGGTAAAACTCAGGTCGCTCACCAATTACTAGTCAATGCGACACTTCCCGAAGAAAAGGGCGGTTTAAACGGTGAGGCGATGATCATAGATACAGAAAACAGTTTCAGACCAGAAAGGATAACGGAGATAGCAGAGACCAGAGAACTGGACGCTGAAAGTATTTTGGAAGATATACACGTAGCTAGAGCATTCAATACGCACCATCAGATGCTGCTCGCAGAAGAAGCTCTTGATCTCGGTGATGAACATCCTATCAAGCTGCTAGTTATTGACTCTCTCACCTCCCATTTCAGGGCTGAGTACGTCGGTAGAGGTTCATTAGCCGAAAGACAGCAAACGTTGAACAAACACCTACATGAACTATTGAAATTCGCAGAGAGGAATAATGCTGCTATAGTCGTAACAAATCAAGTGACCGCGAACCCAGATCAGTTCTTTGGTGATCCGACAAAACCGATAGGTGGACACATACTGGGTCATACAGCTACCTTTAGAGTTTACCTGAGGAAGAGCAAAGGGGATAAAAGGATAGCAAGGCTCGTAGATTCTCCCAATATGCCGGAGGGCGAAGCTGTATTCAAAGTAGAGGCTTGTGGGGTCACTGAATAAGACAAGCGGAGAACAACTAAGTGTCTTTAACAACTGAGACACGAAATCAAAAACTCTTATTTATATATTGGAGAAAATCCAATTTTTTGCTTTTTTTATTTAAAGATTATCCACGTTTATCCTCTAAAACTGGAAAAAATTTAAATGAGTCCCTAATCGATAATATATACAGGGTATTCGGGGCTAGTAGGTTAGAGTGCATCCCATCCCACCATCCTGACCTAAAGAACTAGCCCCTCCCTTTTTTCTTTCCTAGCTTTCTATCATACTTTGTCTAGGGAAGAGGCAATTACGGCCTGTCCGAAGGGAACACCCATATCTCCGTTCGGTATCTTTTCGTGAGTTAATAACTCGCACCCTCTATCTTTCAGATAGGTCTCTATTGTCTTTGCTATGGGTCGGTTGTAGGAGACCCCTCCTGATATACCTATATTTTTCACTCCTTCCCCTTCACAACTCTGTAGAGCCGCCTCGGCTAGAGTTTCGGATACTGCCTTCACGTAGGAGAGTGCTCGGTTTTCTCTGGATATATCATCATCCAACATGTTTAAGAACGGATCTAAAGACTTGATCTCGTCTCCTTCGATCTTCACGTCGTAATCCTTGACGTCTTTCCCTTTAATCAGTTGCTTCTCCAATTTCATGGCAGGTTCACCCTCATAGGTCCTGTCTTTACATACCTCGAGACCACAAGAGACCGCATCGAGCAGTCTTCCGAAACTAGACGTTTTAACCGCGTCGTCCATCATTTTATTGAAGATGTCTTTTTTTTCCTGATCAAAATAGTCTCCATTCAGACCTTTCTTTTTCTGGATAGCATATACAAGCCGTTTAGGTTCTTTCACTGCTTTTTCTCCTCCTAACAGCGGGAAGTTCTCTAGATGGTAGAGTCTATCGTATCCCTTTTTATCACAGCGGAGTATCTCACCGCCCCAACTATTGCCGTCTTCTCCGTATCCTGTCCCGTCCACAGCAATGGTTATGATCTCTTCGATATCGTGTTCTAGCAATAAAGAGGCACCGTGTGCCCAGTGATGCTGCACCTCATGTATATCTGCATCGAATCTATCTGCAAAGTTTAACCCTAGCTTTCGGCTTTGATATTTTGGGTGTAGATCAACAGCAACAGAATTAATTTTGTCTATCCCCAGTAGTGACATCAAGTGATCTGCGGTCCTTTCATAGAATTTGGTGGCAGAGTAAGACTTCAGATCACCCAGGTATTGACTTGCGTATAACAACTCATCTGTAGATAATGCAAGACAACCATCTTTGTCTGCACCGGCAGCCATGACATTTGCGTCAACAAAGTCCAAAGGCGAGGGAACATAACCTCTAGATCTCCTTATGATTAATGCATCTTCTCCATGAGTTCTGACCAGTGAGTCATCGACCCTATTTGCTATCTTTCTATTGTGGAGTAGAAAATAATCAAAAGGTAGCTCGAAGGCCTGATCATCCTTTATAACCATCGGTTCTCCCGGAGGATTAGCGCTGGTCATCACAACCGCTTCTAGGTCACTTTTTTCAAATAAGAGATGATGAAATCCGGTGTAGGGAAGCATTATACCTACGGTAGGTAGATCCGGTGCGACGTAATCCAAGATCTCGCTGTCTAGATCTTTCTTTTTAAACACCATTATCGGCCGCCTTGGGCCTTGGAATAGATCTTTCCTGTCTATCTCGGCGTATTTTTCCGCAGTTTGAATATCTGGGACCATTATCGCGAAAGGTTTTTCAGGGCGACCGTATTTTTTCCTCAATCTCGGTATCTCCTCCAGCTTGCAGACTATATGCATCCCTCCCCAGCTCTTCGCGATACCGATCTCTCCTTCTTCTATCAATCCTACAAATTCTGATATGCCTCCTATCTTTTCTTTATTTTTGTCATAAAGAGTGTATTCAGGCCCGCAATCGGGACATGATATGGTCTGCGCGTGAAACCTCCTGTCCATCGGGGCTTCGTATTCCACTTGACATTCTTCACACATCGGGAATTCTCTCATCGTTGTTTTCTCACGATCATATGGGAGCGAATAGATAGCTGAATACCGGGCTCCACAGTTGGTACAGTTTGTGAAAGCATATCCTTCTCTTCTGTCATCTTCTCGCTTCATCTCTTCCAAACAATCCTCGCATAGAGCGGTGTCGACCGGGATCGTAGAAGATTCTTTCTTACCGCTGGTGCTTTCCACTATCTCGAATCTATCCGCCGAAACTTCTTTCTCCCGCTTTTCTATCTCCTCTATCTTCGCAAGAGGAGGAAGGCTCTTTTTCAATTCATTTAAGAATTTCTCCCCATCGCTGTCTATGACCACTTCCACTTCTCCACCCATGTTCTTTACATAGCCATTTAGTCCTAAAGCTTTCGCGACTCTATAGACTGTTGGTCTGAAACCCACACCTTGAACAGTTCCCTTCAGGATCAGCTTCATCGATTAAAAGACAAGACGACTGCTTTTTATATTTACCTATCGCAAAGTCTAATTAACTACATATACTATACAGATCGATGATATGCGGTATAGACGAGGCTGGTAGGGGTCCGGTCATCGGACCGCTGGTCGTAGCCGCGGTGAAAGTCAATGATGATGGGAAGCTTATGGAACTCGGCGTTAAAGATTCAAAGAGATTGACCCCATCGGTCAGAAGAGAGCTTGAAAATGAGATTAAGAACTGTGTAGAATTCAGTCTCAGAGTGGTCTCGGCGGAAGATATAGATTCCGCACGACAGCGGATGAGTTTGAATGAACTGGAAGCGGATCTTTTCGCAGGGTTGATAGAGGAATTGTGTACAGGAAAGGATAGATGTTACGTAGATTCCGCCTCTACTAACGAGAGAAAATTCGCGGAGATGTTGAAAGCTAGGGTCGATGTAGATGTAAAGATCATCTCCGAACACGGAGCTGATGATGAATATCCTGCGGTGTCGGCAGCCTCGATACTCGCCAAAGTTGAGCGAGATAGGAAGGTGAAAGAGATCTCTAAGAAGTTTGAAAGAGATATTGGGAGTGGATACCCCTCAGATACTATGACCCAGGAATTTCTCAAAGAGTGGATACCAGAAAATGGTTCGTTACCTCCTCACACCCGTGAAAGCTGGGATACCTGTAAGCAATTGATGAACAGATTCAAAAACCGTTCGCTAGATGAGTTCTAAATATTGCAAAATACTTTTATGCGGATACATGATTACAAAAGAGAGGAAAAAGATGTCAGTTGAAGAAGAAAAGGAAGTATTAGAAGACATGCTCAGAAAATTCGAAAAAAAGGTCGAAGAAGACGAATCACTCGAGGATAAGATGGAAGGTTTTCAAAGAGATATACAGGTCGATTTCGACTCCGGCAACCAATACAATCTGTCTATCGATGGGGTCGAATTGAGTGATATCGAAGATGGGCCAGTAAAAGATGCCGATATCGTTCTATCCAGTAGCGCTGAAACTCTGCGTGATCTCCTCGAAGGAGAAATAGGTGCTATGCAGGCCTACGCGAGCAACAAGATAAAAGTAGATGCTTCACTTACTGACATGTTGAAGTTCAAGAAGCTTTTCTAACTGTAGCGATTGGCCTTTTCTGGTGGGTGCTTCATGAATTCCCTTAAGAGAGTTGTAGCATAAGTGCCCTTGTTCAGGCTGAAATTCAATTTCAATGCTTTCCCCTCGACCCCCCATTTTAAGTCACCGACTGGGGCGAATATATTTCTGCGGGTCCCGGTCGAGCTGATAGATGAGATCTCGGGAATTATGAAATCTTCCTTTTCGATATTTTCTTCTTCGATCACTTTCCTCTCGATATCTCCTTGTTCACCTTCTGAAAGCTCGGACTTATGACCGTAAAGAGGAGCACTTACATACGCCTTTCCATCTCGGACCATTTTTGATGCTTTCGTCAGGCTGCGTTCATTCACCTTTACTTTGGTGTCTTTATTGGGAAGTCCGTTCGAATCGGCAGGGAGGATTACGTCTCCAAGTAAAGCATCGTAAAGTGGCAAGTCTCTTTTTAAACGAAGAGAAACCATCTTATTGAAAAGATAGGATTGATAAGCGTGAACGAACATCATCAGTAGGTTATGAGGCAGAGTTTTTAGCGCGTTGACGAAGTCTCCAGGATTTTCTTTCAGATATTTTAATATGCCTTTTTCGAAGGTCAAAATATCCGGGTATATTTTGAGAGCCTCTTCTGGATCCCAATCATTTTCCAGAAATTTCCTTGCTTCGAAGCATTCTTCACCTTCTCCTTTTACTGGATATGTGACGTATTTTTTTACTGCACCTTCAAAATCACCTTTCAATATCTTCTTGCCGACGAGATGGGTGATCGGCCTAATGGTGCCGAACCGCTGGACTCCGAACCAATTCGGGAATCCACCTTTTTCCTGTATCTTTTCGCCGATTTTATCGGCCCTATTCAGTGCCTCTTCGGGCTCTACATCCATATCTCTGACCAGAATCTCGAACCGGTTTTTCTTGTGGGCTCCCAGATTCAAAGAGCGGTGAGAAGTGAAAAATTCTTCTACTTCTATATCCTTTATATTCAATCCTTGTAATCTTTCTGGTTTGCATTTGAAGGACATCCATTGGGTGGTGATAGCTCTTTTGTCTTTAGTACCGCAGAAATCGATATCATCCCTAGAGATACTCAATTCCTGTGAGAGTTTTTTGATCAATCGATTGGTCTCCCAGTTTCTTGACCAGATCTTCGCTATACTGTATTTTCCTTCACTCTCTTCAAAAAGATCTATCTCCTCTTCCACCCTGAAGTCCTCAGGATATTTCTTTAATTTTCCTCCCACACCGGGGACATCGGTAAAAAAATAGTCCAGCCCCACCTTCTTTTCCATGGACACCTCACCGGTCTCGTTTTTAAGATAATTTACTCCTCTTCAAACATATCGGAATATATCTCTTCGATCTCCTCCTGGAACGACTTTGAGATATCGGTCAGTATCTTTTTTGGATCGCTTCCTTCAGTAACTTCCACTCTGAGAACGGGGTCATCCAAATCTTGGTGCTCGACTGAATAATCTGCAGTTGTGACCTGCTCTTCTTTCACCAGTTGTTCTATCAAAGGGTACATCACGGTGTCGTCTGCGTTTTTGATCTTTACTTCTAACGTCGTGTCGGTTTTTTCCAGTATTTCGAAATCCATATCTATACACCATCTCGGTTAGCGTCTTGGAAATATTGAAGTTTATACTATTATTTAAGGTATTTGTCTACCATCTTTAAAGCACAGACATCCCCACACATCGAACACGCATCCTCCTCACTTGGATTTTTTTCTTTTCTGTATCTCTTTGCTTTTTCTGGATCTATCACTTTTTCTAGAGTCTTCTCCCAATCCAACCTCTGCCTAGCTAACGATATCTCGTCGTCAATTTCCTTATCTATACCTTTGGCTATATCTGCGGAGTGTGCTGCTATCTTAGATGCGATCACTCCCTCTTTCACATCTCTAGCATCGGGGAGACCCAGATGTTCCGCCGGAGTCACGTAACAGAGGAAATCGGCACCATTGTATCCTGCTAATGCTCCTCCGATCGCACCAGCGATATGATCGTACCCGGGAGCGAAGTCTGTTACAAGTGGTCCTAGCACGTAGAACGGCGCGCCATCACAGATATCTTTCTGAATTTTGACATTGGTCTCCACTTGGTCCAGCGGAACGTGTCCGGGACCTTCGACCATCGCCTGTACGCCTCTCTCGCGAGATATTTCGACTAGCTCTCCCAGCGTTATCAACTCTTGTATCTGAGGTCTATCGGTCGCGTCGGAGATGGCTCCGGGTCTAAAACCGTCCCCCAAGCTCAAAGTAAGGTTGTATTCTTCAGCGATTTCTAGAAGATAATCAAATTCTGAATACAGCGGATTTTCCTCTTCATTCTGTAATATCCAGGCGGTAAGGAACGAGCCGCCACGGCTCACAACATTTGCCAATCTATCGCTCTTTTTTAGACTTTCTACCGCTTCTTTGGTCACGCCGCAGTGAACCGTTATAAAATCCACGCCGTCTTCGGCGTGTTTCCTGATACTGTTAAATATATCGTCAGATGTCATATTCACGATCGCGCTCTTTCTAGCGAGTTCTAATCCGCACTGATAGATGGGCACGGTTCCAAAGGGAAGGTCGGTGCGCTCTATCAATTTTTCTCTGATCTTATCTATATCACCGCCAGTGCTCAGGTCCATGACCGCGTCAGCACCGTACTTTTTCGCGATTTTCAACTTTTCTATCTCCTCATCTATGTCTACGTGATCTTTGGAAGTCCCGAGATTGACGTTTATCTTCGTCTTCAGTCCTTCGCCTATCGCTTTGGCATCGGGACCGTGCAGAGGGTTTTGAGGTATCACTGCTTTACCCTTCTTAACGAGGTACTTGAGCTTTTCTGCAGAAACAGGCTCTTCTTTCGCGCACCTCTCTATCAGAGCTGGTATACTATTTTCACAGTCTTGAAGTAGAGTCATCGTACACGAATGATAGGCAGCCCCTTAAATCCTTTTTTACATATTATTAAAAATATAAATATCTATGTAAAGTTTTTAGATAGTTATTTCTCACCGATACATAGGATATTTTTTGCGGAATTTCTTTTTGAGCTTTTTTCTAAGCTTTTTATCCACTTTCTCCTGCTCTTCAAGAGGATATCTGAAGGGCTCTCCCCGGTTGAAAGGTCCGAGCATCAGGTACTCGTTTCCGCTGCTCTTCTCTGGAAGAGTCGGTTTCTTCCTCATCTTCTTTTGGACCAATTTTTTCTTTTCTTCATCATCCGAATTTGAAAGCGAATCGAAGAATTTTTTCAATTCATCTTTTTTGAACCGTCGAAAGCCAAAATCGGGCAGTTTCCTTTCCAACTGATCTTTCTCGACACTTATCTCGGTACCCATACCCAGCGTGTTCTGCGTGTATATGGAATCTACCTTGATGAAGTAACCTTTATCATCGTGTATCACGTAGATATTGTAAAAATCATCGGACTTGTCGGTCCAAAAGCTCCATCCTTCTGGATTCTCCTTGTAATCTTCCAAAAAATCTGCCATTATCTCATCGATGTTCTTCATCGCTTTCACTTTTCAAGCTTAGGAGGTCCTCTTTATACCTTTCTACTTTATCTCAGTATGCAGAGTCAGACCTTTAGCTTACATCAAAAACGCATCTGGGTTCTCACTCATGTCTATGAAATTGTTAGCGGCCTCTTTCAACTCTTTTGAAGCGCTTTCTTCGAAAGCCATGACTTCGACTCTTACGCCCTCGGCTTGAAGATGATATACTAAATGGGAAAAGTCACCGTCTCCTGTTACTAAAACAACCACGTCTAATTTATCCGCGATCTTCAAAGCATCGATAGCGATCCCCATATCCCAATCTCCTTTTTTAGCTCCACCGTAGTACTCTTTCAGTCTTTTTTTCTTGACTTCAAAACCTATACTCTCTAATGTTTCGAAAAAATTCGATTCGTCCGGAGTTTCAGACTCTATAGCGTAAGCTATCGCCCTTGTCACTTTTCTGTTCTGTTGGGCTTTATTCAATAAAGATTCGAAATCAACTTTATTACTATACACATTTCTAGCAGAATAATACATATTCTGCACATCAACAAATATTCCAACTCTCTGGTCTTTATAGATTGATACCATACTTTTTCACCTAACATCTGATTTTATATTCTTATCGAACTTAAGAGACCCTCTTTTAATTTAGTATTTTTGATTCGATGTATTTCTCTACAAAAGATTTAAACTATCGAGATTCTATCTAAGTTCGGTATAGGGATAAAATGATATCTAGAGAAGAAGCACTTGATATGATAGAGGATAATATCGATACCGAAAATCTACAGAATCATATGCTTGCAGTAGCTCAGATAATGAAAAGACTTGCTGAAAGGTTAAACGAGGATGAGAAGAAATGGGAAATACTCGGATTGGTCCATGATCTCGATTATGAAGAGACTAAAGACGATCCCGAAAAACACGCACTCAAGTCTGCCGAGATGGTGGAAGGAAAGGTTCCCGACGATGTGTATAGAGCTATCAAAGCACACAATCACGAACACACGGGCGTAGAGCCAAAAAACGATATGGAGTACGCGATTCACGCCGCCGACGCGGTCTCGGGACTGATTGTAGCCACCGCACTTGTGATGCCTAACAGTAAATTGGAAGAAGCCAGACCAGAATCCGTGGAGAAGAAGTTCGACGATTCTTCATTCGCGAAGAACATAGATAGAGATAGGATACTCTACTGCGAGGAACTTGGCCTTGAAAGGGACGAGTTTTTGGAGCTCTCCTTGAAAGCTCTTCAGGAGATAGATGAGGAGTTAGGATTGTAAACAATATGAAGGTAGAAAAACCATCCGATGAAGAGCTGGAAGAACTTTACCGAAAGTTCGGAGAGCCTGAGATCAAAGAAGAAGAGGTAAGTCTTTCTGCGTTGGAGTACAAGGGAGATTATCCAGACTGCAAAGGCGAAGCGGCTTTTGAGATAAAGAAGGAAAACAAGGTGGTCGGTGTAATGCACTCGGGCGGCGAAAAATATGTTCTACCGATGGGAAGAATTTGGAAAGACGAGGGATTCATTGAAGGGTCGAAGAGAGAGGCGAGGGAAGAGACCGGCCTGAATATAGAGATAAAGGCTTTACGAGAGATAAGAAAAGTCAAGTATGAATTCTCCAATGTTGAGCTCAAAAGATGGCATCTGCTCTTCGAGGCGGAAGAAGTTGGAGGTGAGTTAAACCCTGAAGATCCAGACGAAATAGAAGAAGCAGAGCTTTTCGAAGGAGAATGGTATTGGAACAAAGGGTTCTATATTTTGAGAAAGTAGTTCCCTGTAAATCCAGCAAAAAATAAATAAAGTAATGACTTAATTTAATCATATGGAGGGCGAAAACAACTCTAGAGATATCTTTATCAAGGAGCTTCCCGAGATATCTACAGAACCGGCAGCTTTGGGCTTATTTGGTCTTGCAGTAGCTGCTTTAGTACTTGGCGTTTCATACACCGGTCTCGCCGACAACACGAACACGGCTTTATTGATTCCCTAGGTCCTTTTCTTCGGTGCGACCGGACAATTTGTAGCGGGGTTGATGGAGTTCAAACGCAGCAATGTTTTCGGAGCTACAGTTTTCACCTTCTTTTCTATGACGATGTACTCTATCGCTTTGACCGTCACAATAAACATATTTACAGATGTGACGGTAGACACAAATCATTATGCTGCGGGACTTATCGCCGTATTGATTTTTTTATTGATCGTGACTTTCGCCTCCATGATGACCAATAAGGCACTGTTTTCGATCGTTGTTACGGTGGATATAGCACTTCCGATCTTGATCGCTCATTATCTATGGGGATATTCCGGTTTTGTTGGGGGAATATCCTTGCTGATAACTTCTGTGCTTTCCTTCTACACCGCGGCGGCGATATTATTGAACACCATGGCTCAAAAGACGATACTACCGCTGGGTAGTCCGATTTGGGAACCGTAAAAATCATCCGCTGGGATCAGGGGCATTTTGAATAGAACTCACCCTTCGAACTTATTCCTGTGCACGAATTCGTCCAGCTCCTCCCTTTCAGGCCTTTCTTTTTCCGTCTCTATCTGGTCTTCGGTCATATAATCGGTCGGCTCATCAGCGTGCTCACCCAAATTTATCAGTGTGATCAGCCTGTATTGCTCTGGTATATCCAAAAGTTCTTTCGTCTCGTCCTCGTCGAAGCCAGCGATCGGATGAGCTACTAATCCCAACTCTGTAGCTCTCAACTGTAAGAAAGCCGCGGCCATACCGGTATCGAATAGATGATAAGACCTCTCGCCCACTTCACAGTCGTCTTCACTCTTGCTGAAAACCGCTATAATCAAAGAGGCCCCCTTCGTCCATTCATTGTAACTTTTTATCACGCCTTGCATCTTTTTCAGCATATCCTCGTCATAGACAAAGACGAAATTCCAGGGCTGGTGGTTGTAACAGGAAGGGGAGAGCTGTGCGTGTTTGGCAAGGTCTTCTATCAACTCTTCAGTTATCTCCGTCTTCTCAAGAGCTCGATACGCCCTTCTTTTGCGGATAGCCTCTTTAACGTCCATGATACTCACTTCTTATCATTTATGATTTCTGTTATCCTATCCTGTCTTTCTTTTTTGTCCAGTCGGTCCATCACTGGATTCAGTTCTGGATAAGCTTTCTCGTTGAATACGGGCATCTGTTCTTTATAGAAAATACCTATAGGCAAACGCTCTTCTTCATCAGTAAGTTTCATCGCTTCTTCTCTGGTATCCGCTGGTTTTTCTAAGATCTCTACAAGATCGTTGTACAACTCATATGTATCGTAAAATGTAACGCAGGGCTGAAGCACGTCCACGAGAGAAAACCCTTCGTGTTTGACCGCTTCTACGATCAGATCAACCAAATGCTTGATATTGCCCGAATATCCACGACTCACGAATCCAGCTCCAGATGCAAGTATCAATTTCAAGGGATTTATAGGCTCATCGACGTTACCTTCAGGTGTAGAAGGTCCTTTGAATCCTTTGTTACTCGTAGGAGATTTTTGTCCGGTAGTAAGGGCATAGTTTTCATTGTTATGGACGATCATAGTTACGTCCGCGTTCCTCCTAGCAGCGTATATTAAATGAGCGATCCCTTCGCCATAGGCGTCACCGTCACCACCAAAAGCTAAAACCTTCAAGTCCGGATTGGCGAACTTCATGCCTTGTATGGTCGAAATTTCCCTTCCGTGGATAGAATACAACCCGCTGAGGTTTAAGTAATCAAAAATTTTGCCATGACATCCGATACCAGCTGAGATCAAAAGTTCTTCTCTATTTATGCCCTCTTTTTCCAATTTTTTTACTGCTTGCTTAACCGCGTTTAGAAGCCCAAAATTTCCACACCCGAGACACCAGGTATTCTCTTCTTCACTTTCGACCTCCAATTCTTCGAACCTCATCGTATCGCCTCCTTTATCTCTTTAGCAAGTTCTCGGGGCTCGAATGCCCTTCCGTCATACTTTCTTATCACCGCTTTGGGCTTAATCCCACATTTTTTACGGAGTAATTTCGCAAACTGTCCTGTAGAGTTCTGTTCCACGATGATCGCATCTTCATCGATGTATTCTTCTAATTCCCATATCGGGAATGGTTTCATATATACTGGCTGGACTATCTTTGCATCTAAATCCTCGAATTTTAAGGCTTCTCTAACACTCATCGTGGTCGAGCCAAAAGTAAATATCACATTTTCTCCTTCTCCGAACTCATTGACTGTGTTCCTCTCTTTCAGATCAAATATCAAGGTCTCGTTCTTTCTCCTCCTCTTGTCGTGCATATCTATGACCTCTTGTGGATCTTCGGTCGTGTACCCCATCTCGTCATGCTCGTAGCTGTTCCATTTTATCAGTTGTTTAGAAGGTGGAAACTTCAATTTAGATATTCCATCGTCGGTATTTTCATATCTATGATAGTCTCCCTCACCTTCGGATCTTTTAGGTTCTGCCCATCCTATATCAGATGGATTTATGTCGATATTCATACTACTTTCGCACAGATGCTTTTCCGTTAGGAAGATCCCAGGTGTCTGATACTTCCATACAAGATTTAACATCTCACCAGCCAAGTTAAAAGCCTCTTCAATACTCCCGGGTGAAGCTACGATCAATGGAAAGTCCCCGTGGCCTTGATTTATCGCAAAATTTAAATCTGCCTGTTCAGTATAAGTAGGCACTCCGGTGGAAGGGCCAGGTCTTGATCCCAAAACGAACAACACTGGTGATTCTGTCATCCCAGCTAAAGATATGGTCTCCTCCATCAAAGCTAAGCCTCCTCCGCTACTCCCTACCATCACTCTAGCTCCTGGCATCGTAGCGCCAACAGCCATATTAGCAACTGAGATCTCATTTTCTGGATGTACCGACATGACCTGTAGATCATCTTCGTGAGAGGCGAAAAAATGTAGTATTGAAGATGCCGGAGTCATCGGATATCCAATATAGATATCAAGTCCGGCTGCTGCTGCACCTAAGGATAAAGATTCGTTACCACTGAAGATAGGAGTTTTATTCTCTAATTTCTCAAAAGTAAATTTTTTATCTATTTTTTCTTCGGCTAGTTCATATATCTTCTCGGCAAAAGAAATATTTTCTTCTACACCCTTAGAATATTCTTTCTTTATGACTTTTCTTAGCTCGTCAATATCCATACCGATGACGGAGGATAGTACCGCTATACCGGCTACGCCTTTGATAAGATCGGATTTTGAGTAATCCTCTGCGATATCATCGATCGGCAATCCGATACCTTCTCCTTCTTCAGTATCTCCAGAATTGTAGATCATCAGTCCGTTCTCAGCGAGATGATCTTTATGCAATTGGTAACTTCTATCATCTAGATTTACTATTATATCTGCGACCATATGATGACTGTATATCTCTTCTTTAGAGGTACTAACGACTGAAAAGTTATGCCCCCCCCTTATTAGGCTCTGGTAATCGTCCATCTTGAAAGTTTTTCCTCCTAAATCAGAGAATAAGTTCGCAGCTGCCGAACCTGCTTTTTTAACACCTTCGCCCGCCTTACCGCCTATTATGTAAGTAAATACATCCTCCATTATTTTTCACCCAAGCTCAATTATTGATAAAGGGTTTCAAAAAGAAAGGTTTTTTGGTTCCTTGTTTATTGATAAAACAACTCTAGGATCCTTCACTCTTCCTCTCCTGGTTTGACCGGAAATACGCTGCCGATAGGTCTTTGTCCCATCTCTTTGTCTAACATCATGAGAGCTCTTCCGTCTTCACCGGCCATCTCGAGCTTGTCCACTATCTCTTCTGTGGATTCTTCCTCTTCTACCTGCTCGTCTATGAACCACTGCAGCATCTGTAAAGTCGCTCTATCGTTTTTGTCCTCGGCTAGGTCAGCAAGCTTGTTGATCCTTTCTGTGACGTACTGCTCGTGTTCATAAGCGTCCCTGAATATCTCCAGCGGTGAATCCCATTCTATCTTCGGTTTCTCGATCTCCTTCAATCTCACTCGTCCACCTCTGCTTCCTAGATATTGATATAATCTCATCGCGTGATTTATCTCTTCTATAGTCTGGGAATGCATCCATGTTTCAAAGCCGTCCAAACCCCGGTCTCCCAGATCCGCTGCCATCGAAAGGTAGATATACGCAGAATAAAGCTCCGCGTTTATCTGGTCGTTGATCGCTTCTTCTATTTCATCATCTATCATATCTATCACCTCTATGCAGAGAACTCCTTGAACTTCTTTCTATCTAGTCCGCAAACCGGGCACTTTTCAGGCGGCTTTCCTTCGTGTGTATACCCGCATTTTGGGCAGATGTACACGTCGTCCAATTCGATATCTTTGTCTTTCTCTGCTACTTCTTTAGCCTCACTGTACATCTCTCTGTGTATCTTTTCGGCTTCTAGCGCATAGTTTATCGAAGTCTCTGCTCCGTACTCTTCTTCGAGTTCTGCTATTGCGTGATATGCCGGATACATGCTCGTCACTTCGAAATCTTCTCCATCTATACCGGTCTGAAGATTTTCTACCGTATCTCCTATCTTGCCAAGTTCTTCATAGTGATTGCCAGCATGAACTTTTTCTGCATAGGCTATAGCTCTGAACAACCTAGCTGTGTTCTCTTTGCCCTCTTCTTCAGCGATGTCACTGAAATGTAAGTACCTCATGTGAGCCATAGACTCACCTTCGAACGCTTCCTCTAAAGATTTCTTCGTCATTTCTCCCATTTCGTCTTCTTCGCTCATTTTATACACCTTTTATTTTTTCCATAAACCATGAACATTACAGTATTCTCTTATAGAATGGATTTCACTCGGTTCTATATCGAATTCGACTTTTGGTTCTTCGTTAGGATGAAGGAATTTTCTAAATGCACCCTCCTCTGTCAAAACTTCGATCCACTCGATATAATGATCTTCTTCCATCGGATGTTCAACAGATCCGACCTTTACTGAGATCCCGTCACCTTTTTCTTTTCCAACCGGCAGGTGTTTCTCGTTTCCTTCTTCTTCAATCTTTTCTTCCAAAAGCTCCATAGGCTCCCCACAGCAGACCAGTTCCCCTTTGCCTTCGTGTACTACTTCAACTATATTGCCACATATATTGCATCTATAAACTTCCAATCTTTCCGTCATGTATATCTTCTCCAAATATATTTAAAGAGAAAAGGTTTTTATTTGACCGTTATCAACAGACTCCTTTGACTAGAGTTCCTTTTCATTGGTCCAAAGACCATGAATGTTGCAGTACGAGTTCGCTATTATCGTGCCGCTCTTCTCAGTTTCAAAAGTACTCACTACCTTTGGCTCAGTGTAGATAGTGCTGGTATTCGGTCCCTCAGTGGATTCGCCGTGAGCGGTGAACTCGTACTTGCCTAGCTGGTAGGGGTACTCGTCACCCTCCGGCTTGAAGTACAATTCTATCCACCGGATGTGATGCTCCGTTTCGTTCGGATGTGATATCTCTTTACCAATACTAGCTTTCACTTTCACCTTTTCACCCTTCTTTTCCACTTCTATCACTGGTACGTGCTTCTCAGTTTTCCAATCGTCTGTCCTATACAGATCTTTTATTTTCGTCATTTTTTACCTCCTTTCCTTTAATTCAGAAATTATCTCCCTAACGTCAGGTACTTCCCCCATGGGATAAACTTTTGAAAACACTATCTTTTGATCTTCATCTAATAATACATTTGCTCTTTTAGAGATACCTTTGTCCTCCATGAAGAGACCGTATCTTTTAGCCACTTCTCCGTGGGGCCAGAAATCAGACAGTATCCTTAACTCTTCCAACCCTAGTTTTTCTGCCCATAACTTTTTACTGGGAACGGGATCCACGCTGATACCCACAGGCACTGCGTTGTATTCCTGAAATTTCCTCTTGCTGTTATCTAGGGCCTTCATCTGCTTAGCGCAAACATCAGTACCCGCAAGCGGATGAAACGAGAGGAGAACTCTAGTCCTATCTTTGTAATCTCTGAGCGTGAATTCCTCTCCATCCTGATCTTCTAGTGTGAAATCTGGAGCCTCTTTTCCAACTTCTATTTCAGACGGTATTTCTTCCATGTCCATCACTCAATCCTCGACCTTTTCGAACTTATCCTTCGCGGCTCCACATACTGGACACACCCAATCGTCTGGCAACTCTTCGAATTTCGTTCCCGGTTCTATATCGCTGGTTTCGTCGCCTTCCTCTTCATCATATATATATCCGCAGACAGTACATCTCCATTTTGCCATATTTCATCACCTCATGGTCCCTGGTGCATCCCAGGGTAATATTCATCAAACTCTTCAAATTCACTCATCATGCTGAATTCCTCCTTCAAAATCTCGTAATGATTTTGTTCCATCCCTGCAAGGTACTCTAACAATTTTTTTGGATTTTTTTGAAGGCCTGCATTCTCTGCTTTCTTAGCCATCATCTGGTAAAAATCTCTCGAGGCGATCTCCGCATCCATCGCCTGTTCAATTATCTCGCTTTCTTCAACATCATCGCCGTATCTTATGTAGGGAAGAGGCACCGCCGTTTCTTCTGGTATCTCGATATCATCTTCTTTACCGGTTTTCTCATATATATTCCTAAGAAATCCTTCATGCTTTTTTTCTTCTCCCGCTAAAAATTCGAAGCGCTCGCTCATAACGAAGTTGTTCACTCTTCCCGCCATGTGCTCGTATACCTCTCTAGCGTTAATTTCCGCCTTCACAGCACCTTTTAACATCTCTTCAAAACTCAAATCCCCCATATCTATATCTTCTACCATATTTTCAAACCTCCAGATTCAGATGAGAGGGAGTAATCTCCTATTTCTTGAGATTTATAACCCACTCTCCCGTGTCTTAATGAAGTTCTACCTACATTAATTTTATCATTGATTTTACCGTAGGATTTTCCTCCCGAAGTCTTTATAGTTTCTCGTGTCAAAGTTGGGCTTGATTCGGTCCGGCTCACACACATCTTTTCCGCATAACGTGATAATAAGTACGATATATATGTATTTTTTGTTCGACAATCGCAAAACTATAAATAGGTAACTACCTCTTTTAAAGATAACATGACAGAAATTGACGAAAAGGACAAGAAAATACTTGAGATACTCATGAAAGATTCGAGAACGCCTTATACCGAGATAGCTGGTGAACTAGATGTGAGCGAAGCTACTGTCAGAAAAAGGATAGACCGTCTTAAAGAAGAAGGAGTCATCGAGCGGTTCACAATCGATATCGATCCAATCATTGTAGGTTATAATACCGTCACTCTATTAGGACTGGATGTCGAGCCTGAATATTTTTTGAAGGCGATAGAGGAGATGTCCGAAATAGAAGAGGTGAAATGGGTCGCTAAATCGACAGGCGATCACATGATAATGTCCGAGATATGGGCCGAAGACGGAGATCACCTTTCAAATATAATGACCGAGAAGATCGGCAAGATACAAGGAGTTAGAGATCTCTGTCCATCCATCATACTAGAAAAGATAAGATGAGCGCTGAACTCCTGCATGTCCCTTACGACGCTGAAGGAATATTTGATGAAAGGGTCAACAGATTTTTGGGGAGGGTCGAACTGAAGGACTCCGGTCGAGCAGTGGATGTTCATATCCGTGACCCCGGGAGGTTGGAAGAGATATTATTCTCCGGAAACGAAGTTTTACTCGAAAAAGCCGAGAGTGAAAATAGAAAGACCAACTGGACCCTTCTCGCGGGCAAAGTGAAGGGGAACTGGGTATTCGTAAACTCAGGTTATCACAGGGAGCTCTCTGAGAGGATGTTGGGGGATCCTGAGAAAAGCCCTTTTGGAGAGATAGATAGATATCAGGCCGAAAGAAAATTAGGGGAAAGCAGGATCGACTTTTTACTTCAAAAAGAGGATGAAAAGATATGGGTGGAAGTCAAGGGATGTACCTTGGCCGAAGACTGGAGAGCTTTGTTTCCCGATGCTCCCACAGAGCGTGGGAAGAGACATGTGGAGGAACTGATCGGTGTGATGGATGAAGACAGAGTCTCTAGCGCTCTAATGTTCCTCGTTTTTCGACCTGACTCAAGATGTTTTGCTCCTCATAAGGATAAAGATCCAGATTTCACTGAAACCTTTGAATTGGCTGTTGATAAAGGAGTAGATGTTAAAGCCATCAAATTAGATTATGACGGGACCTATATCAGGTTGGTAGAAGAGATTCCTTTATGCGAGGGATATGGACCATGAAAAGAGATGTTCTAGAGGATGCGATAGAGTCACATAATGAACACAAATCTGCTATCGCAGAGGCTGAACTTGTCGATTTCGATGAGGATGGATTCAAAGTAAAGTTTGAAGGAAATTTCTGTTTGAGCTGCTGCATGGACGAGTACTTTATCGACCTAGTATATGAATTGGAAGAGTTGGGGGTTGAGATTGAATTTGTGGAGTTTCATCAAGTCGGAAATAAAGCCTTTGTAGCGAAATATTCTAGTTCTTGAATTTACAATCTTTTCTGTTTCTAGTTCAGGAGTTTTTACATAAAAATATATAACCCCTAATCAGATTTCCAGAAAATGGTGAGTCAAGTGGATGACATCAACGGCGATATAATTGAGTATGAACAATCTATGGCAAAAGGCGTAGCAGAGATGTTCAACAAGTTCAAGGAATCCTGGCCGGGAGGATTCGGGGGAGGTGTCCCTTTCGACGAGGAGAGGGTCAGAGATAGGATGGAAGAAAGTTCCAGCATAGTGGATTACGTAGCTGTAGATGAAGACGGAATACCTGTGGGCTTCTGCAATCTAGAACCTCACTGGATCGATGAAAAGGCAGCCTATGTAGGCCTGCTAGGTGTCATCTCACGGGCAAAGGGCAAGAAGTATGGTAAAAATCTTCTGATGAAAACCCTCGAAAAGGCGATAGAAGAGAACATCGAAAGAGTCGACCTTCATACCTGGTCGGGAAATCAGAATGCGATGCCGCTGTACAAAAAAGTAGGCATGTTCTGGGTGCCCGAAACGACGGTATACATGCAGGATTACATCCCTCTTCTCCACCAGAACGATCTCACCGAAGAGTGGTTCGGTTCCCATCTAGACTGGTATGAATCACAGTGTAGAGAGTTAAAACAGGAACCGGATGATCTCACCGTAAACGGGATGAAGATATACCGCTACAGATTCGAGAAAGGAGAAGACTGGATGGAGGTCGATATCGACAGGTATGGATGGGGTATAACCGGCATAACAAGGCAACTCGATGATGAGAAGATAACGGTAAAAGCGAGGGTTGATTCTCATAATTTTCACATGGGTATAGAGAACAGATATACCTTGATGATCGAAAATGGTACTAGCGAAGAAAAACAACTTTTTTTGAATGTTAACAAGTTCGAGGGATTGGAATTTGAAGATGATTTTCCTTCAGAGGTGAAGATAGGCAAGGGAGAAACGAAAAAGATATCCAGAGAGTTCCTGGTGACCAAGAAAGCTGAGACCTACGAATCTAATCAAAGATCATCTGAAACCATCGATACAATGATCGAGATGGATGACAAAGAGTTCGAACTTACCACGGGAGGTAAGATAGAACCGGCCATTGAAGTTGAAAGCCAGAGAGATATGCATCGAGTTTTCTCGGATCGAAAAACGGACCTCTATTTCGACCTTAAAAACAATACGAAAAAGAGATTGAGCGGAAAAGTGGAATTCGCCTTGGGTGACCTTGAAGGAACTATAGATTTTGAGCTTGAAGAGGAGGAAAGCAGCGGATTCAAGATGCCGGTCGAACTAAATTTTGAAGATAAGAAGGTCGATTATATCGAATTCACACCGTCTGTAAGCAAAGAGGACGGACCTTTCCTTATGGAATCTTACTCACATCCCGTGGTAGAAGATAGCGATGATCTTCTAGTTTTGGCGGAAACAGAGGACCAGGTATTTCTAGTCAATGATAAGATGAAAGTCAAAGCGGAACTGGAGGGCGGGGATGTAAAGGTCAGTGAACTCACTAGGGATTCTGAACTTCCTTTTGAGATCAGTCAGCAGATCGGTCCTCCTTTCGGTAGAACACCTGATTCCACATTAGAATACGACCATGAGTTCACCGAAGATGAAGATGAAGTCGTTTTAACTTTGAAAGCTGAGAGCATTTACAAGCCCGGAGCTCTCATCAAAAAGCACTTAAAGTTGAAGAAAAGATCGAACGAAATCGAATTCTGGTCGGAGATAGAGAACGTCTCCGATGAAGACCTCGAATGTGCCGCCAAAACCAACACTAGAAGATGGGGCTTTCAGACGGAGTCGTATCAGGCAAAAGCTAGGATATACACGCCTTTTAAAGACCAGATAGTAGAGACCGATCCAGTGAGCGACATGCTGTCATCTACGATGATGCCAACAGATCCAAAAGAATGGGAAGAAAATTGGACCGCTTACGAGGATTTTGGAGATTCGGCTGTCTCCGGAATTATATGGGACGACGAGAATCTAGAAAAAGTGAAGATGGCTAGAGGTCTTTTAGAGGAAATGAAGAGTAAGACCGAAAAAGTAGATCCAGGAGAGAAATTCAAGACTTCACATTTTTGGCTTTCGGTAAAAAACCCTTCGCTGAATTCATTCAGACAGACATGGAATCAGTTGGTCGGAAAACGAGAGATAAAATCGAACGAAAGAAGTTATGGGAAGCATAGTAGAAAACATCTCGAAGCCCGACTCGATGAAAATATTTTAGAGGCTGGAAAAAAGCACCGGAGAAAAATAACGATCGATAAAGCAGTAGATTATCCTATGCCGGGCAGATATACTCTCAAGGAGTCCGATTACTTGGATGTTTCTTTCACTGATGATGAGCGAATGAAAGAAGTGTCTAAAGAGGAAGACGATAAGGAATTGGTATTGCCTATAAATATCGAGGTGAAAAATGAGCCAAAAACTTATCTCGAGACCGTGGACCTTCATTTCAGCGGTGAGAGAGAGATGGATTTTGAACTTCCAGTGATAATCACAAAAAATGAGAAGATAGTTATAGAATCAGAGAAGAAGAAAGGAGAAAGAGTACTCCGTGTAGATAATGGAGAGTTAGAATTCGAGATTTTAGATAATTTTGGAGGCTATCTCATCGGGCTCAAAAACTCGGAAGGAAAAACATATCTGGCAGACAGCTTTCCTGAATCAAAGCCGAAGAGCTGGTTCGAAAACTTACTGGGCGGAATAGAACCGAGGTTCATGACTCCTGAAGATATCTATTCGTTCTATGAGACCGAAATGGTCTCTTTGAAGGAGATCAGCGAAGAGAATTGGAAAGGTGTCAAGGCCGATTATGAGATGCAGAAAAATGATTCCCTGAGAGGCCAAAGGTTCTCCGTTAAGTATCTGACACTACCGGGTTCCAAACTCATCAAGATTCAAATAATACATGATAACCCCAAGGATAGAGAAGTCAATTGGCTTGGGGAATTATTCATGGACGTTTTATTGAACAGGGAGCTTGAAGGAACGACAGTTGAGATACCAGGAAAGTACGAGAATTGGAGTTGGTCACACCAGAACCAGCAATTCGTCACCCCGGCAAATATTGAGGAACCTCTGTTTCGGTTCAGCAACGGGGATATATCTCTCAGCGGATTTGCTCTGAAGGATTCTCCGGCCTTTCCTTCTGTGATATGCAATAGAGAGATCCATATGGGCATCTTGGCTTCGAATATTACCTCTTCACCTCGCCAGAAAGAGCAGATAGAACTTGGTGTGGCGGTAGATATATCAAAACAAGATATAGATAAGGCCAGGAGAGCGATGAAATCTAAATGCAAGTAGATCTTTTCAGTAGTCATGAGTACTTTTCCTTAAAATTGTGGCTGTTATGGAATCTACACGGGATGTAATCAATGAAAGGATAAAGGAAGAGCTAAGCATCGAGATAGATCCCGGAAGGCTGCTGTGGATCGGAGATAATTTCTTTGAAGATGGATGATACTACACTAATTTTGAAGGCTCATAACTGATTTATACATCTACGGCATATTCACCTGATGAAGATAAGTCCAGAAAAGGCTAGAAGAGTCTTGTCTCACCTTCACGGGTTCGATTCATTAGAGAGAGGTGAAGAAAAGACTGCTGAATTGTTCAGTAAAATACCCTGCGTGCAGGTCGATCCGATAAATCCCGGTGGTAGAAACCATGATTTGACTCTTTTCAGCAGGATAGAAGATTACGATCTAGAATATCTTTCTAAGTTATTGTATGAGAAAAATATTCTTTTCGAATACTACTGCAAGATGCTCTCGATACTTCCCATGGAGTATTATCCGGTCTTCAAAGTGGAGATGGGAAGACAGTACGAGAAACACAGAGATGTTTTCAAAGAGCACAGCGAAGAGATAGGGTTCATACTTGAAGAGATGGAACGAGAGCCTCTAAGTTCGCTTGAACTGAGAGATATGGGCGAATCGAGGAAAGAGAGTTGGCGCTCAAAGAAGTTAACCCACAGTCTGCTTCGGGTTCTGTGGTTGTCAGGTGAAATAATGATCCACCATCGAGAGGGCAGGAGAAAATACTATACCTTGGCAAAAGAGGTAGTGCCCGAAGAGATCCATGATGAACAAATCGACGAAGATGAGTACAAGAGGAATATAGCCAAGATAATATTGAAGTCTTCGAAATTGGTTTCACCTTCCAAGGCTTCTGCACAGTGGACGAAGATCGGCGGTGTCAGAGAGGTGAGGAAAGTCCTAGATGGATTGAAAGATGGAGGGAAAATATTCTCTTTAGAGGTGGATGGATGGAAGGGAGACCTTTACGCATGTGAAGAAGAAAGAGATCATTGGGAGGAAAGTCCGGATTCAGGTGATCCTTATCTCCGGTTTTTGGCACCGTTAGACCCACTTTTATGGAATAGAGAGCGGTTTTCCATCGTTTTTGAACACGAGTATATTTGGGAAGTATACAAGCCGAAAGAGGATAGGATATACGGTCATTATTGTCTCCCTATAATATTCAACGACGCCTATGTGAGCTTATTTGAACCTTATCTTGACGGCGATGTATTGAATATAAGAAATTTTCACCTTTTCGATGATTTAGACCAAAACGATTTTTCAGAACATTTCAAAAAAGAGCTGGGGAGATATATGGAGTTCTTGGGTGCTGAAGATATAAAGATAGATACTTCAGATAGGATACTCAGAAAAATGATAGGTTCATAAGATGATAATCTTAATCAATGGCCCGATATCAGATGACCTCGTTTATGTGATCTTAGGACGGTGTGTTGAAATGATGTCGAGAGCAGAAGAGTCGGAAATTTCCTCTATCTGCAAGCATAAAATATTTCTATCTTGAATCAATCACAAAACCATGACGGGGATGAATTTCTTCAGGAGTAAGGATCTCGAGACCACAAGAGAATTCTACATGGATGAACTTGAAATGGATCTCTGGCTAGATCAGGATAAGTGCAAGATAGTGAAAGACGGAAACCTTTTGCTCGGCTTCTGCGAGGGCGAAACTGTCGATGAAGGAGGAACTATCACTTTCTTTTACCGAACTAAAGAAGAAGTCGACGAGATGTACGAAAAGTTCAAAGATAGAGCTAGAGGAGAACCCTCAGAGAACGATTTTTTCAATGTCTATCAGTTCTTTGCTGAGGACCCGGAGGGTAGAATCCTCGAATTTCAGACCTTTTTACATCACTTAGAGCCGTACATGGAAGGTATTGAGCTGTTAGAAAACAGAAGAAGTGTGAGGGACTACACCGACGAAGAAGTCTCTGAGGAAACTCTGCAGAAGATGTTCGAGACTTGCAGATACGCGCCAACCTCTAGGAACTCTCAGTCTTACTATTTCATACCGATAAAAGATAAAGAGACGATAGAATTCATGGCTGAACGAAGAGGCAGCAACAGTCAACCAATAGCTGAAGCTCCGATGGCTGTCGCGATCTGCTGCGATCCAGAAAAAACTGGAAGGCCTCAACAGGACGGGGATATCGCCGCCTATCATTTCACTCTGACCGCATGGGCACACGGCTTAGGTACCTGCTGGATAGCCGCGATGGACAGAGAAGATGTAAAGGACAAATTGGATATCCCGCAGGACCATTACGTAGCGACTGTAACACCGCTAGGCTATCCAAAAGAAATCCCGGAGACCCCATCGAGAAAAGAGGTCGAAGAATTCGTGAAAAGAATAGAGTGACACCATCATTTGAATATGTGACCGGTTTCCTCATACCAGAGGACCAGATCCAGATGATGTATAGGGATACCTATCTCAGCGGAAAACTCTTCCATCTTTTCTTCTATCTCTAGGTATCTTTTTTTGGTCAAAGTCTTAGGTTCCTCATCGATCACACCCAATTCTACAAGATTTTTTAGTATGTGCCTGTCCAGTATCGCAAGGTTTTCACCTTTTCCGATATTCCGCAAAAAATGACTGGCTTCCTTGTAGCCCAATCCCTTGACGTTATCCACGACCCACTCCCGTGCTTCTTTCTGATCCTTGAATCCTGAAATCTTTTCCTTTAATGAAATGTCATCATCCACAAATTTTTCTCTAGCCCCGACCAGATAAGAGGCCTTGTTGTTCCTGAACCTAACCTTCTTTATATTCTCAGATATGTTTTCCTCACAACCACCTAACAGCAGGTTGTCCTCTTTCAATTTTTGAACCGTCTCCCAACAAGCTTTAGCCTTGGATTGAGGAGTAAATAGACAGAAGACCATCTCATCGAAGATCCTCTCGTCGTCTTCCTCCCAGATCTCATTGAAATCTTCCATCCTCGATTCGATCTTGGGTTTGATTTTTTCATACGTGGCTTTTATCTGGTTTGCCTTAGAAGTCCTCATATTTTACTATCAAACTCCAACCTAGTACATCAATCCTTTCCTTTTACAGTCTTTTATCTATGCATCTTCTAACCGTGTAAACCACAGGCGTGAAATGTTTCATCCAAAAATTACCACCGTAGATGTTAGCGGATTCCCCTTCGACGTATAGCCTCTTCAAATCTTTCTCCTCTGCCCATTCTACTGACTTCTGAAGTAAAGCTTTCCCTATACCCCTTCCCCTGTGATGGATATCAACATAGGCACCAGCGATCCTGCAAGTTCTTTCATCGGTCAACAACCATGTTTCTGCATCATCCTTTTTTAGATGGATGTAACCGACAGGTTCATCTTTTTGAAAAGCTGCTATTATCTCACCGTCGATTTCGTTGTAATCGGCGTGATCATTTGGTGGAAGCCAGAAGAGAGGGGCTTTTGGATAAAACTTGTTATGCTTTTTGTCTAGATCTTTGATAGGTTCTCTGTCTTCTAATTTTCTAAAAGATAATGAATCATGGGTGATATCTAGGTCTGATAGGTCTCTTAACAGTTCAAAGTGTGTCATACCAAATCCCAGTCTGAAAAAATTGTACGTCAGCTCTTCATCCTGGGCCCATATACTGAAGATATGTGAGTGATACCCTTCCTCAACCCAAATCTTTGAGAGTCTTTCATACATTTTTTGGTAGATGACCTTTTTCATCTTCTCGACAGAGGAGTGTGAGTATACGCCCAAACTGAAGGCGGTCTTTTCACCCATGAAATCATCTGCTGTAGCGTTCTCTATCATATATCCCGCCATTTCATCATCCTGGAAGGCCGCTACACCTGCCTCACCTCGGTTTTTTATAAAACTCTTCTCGATCTCTTTTTTTATATTTTCTCTTCTAGGGATCAAAGGAACTTCTTTTCCCCGACTCTCATATGAGTCGATAAAAAGCTTTGAAGCGTCCTCGATATGATCATCTTCGAATTTTCTGATCTCTAACATGACAGCATTCTCCTACTCTTTATCTTTGAAACTGCTTTCACCGTATTCATCCATAAATGTTTCGATAGAATAGAGAAACATCGTATGATTGCCTGGAGAGTTCTTGACATTTTTTCCAAAAGATCTCATCATTTCCTTCACTTTATCTTTGTATCTTTTATCAGCGGTGAATCTCGAAAGTTTTACTAGGGATAACAGTGCGATCGAATTCCCTGAGGGATAGCTGCTGTCATAACTTTCTTTTTCCTTTATTGGCAACTCTTCAGAAGAATTGAAATAAAAACCTCCATCGTCTTCATCATAGAACTTTGCTATCATCTTTTCAGTTAGATCTTCTGCCTTTTCCAGATATCCTTTTTTTCTATTGTTTTCGTACATCTCTAATAAGGCCCAAATTAAAAAAGCATGATCGTCCAACATCGCGTCAACTTTCACTTCGCCTTCGATATATCTGTGATATAATTTGTCACCTTCTTCCAGCTCATCCAATAAGAATTCAAGCGCGTCTTCACTTTTCTCTTTGATCTTTTTATCATCAAGAATTCTCGAAGCGATGGCTAGTCCAGCTATCATTAGACTATTCCAATCCGTCATTATCTTTTTATCTTTACCGGGAGACTCTCTGAATTTCCTCTTTTCAAAGAGAGTTTCTTTCATCTTTTCTAGTTCTTTTTCAACCGTATCTTCATCCTTACCAAATTGCTCAGCTACATCTTCTGGATCTTTTTCAATATACAGAACATTCTTACCGGTCTTTTTTCCGGTGGATTCTTCTCTGTAGTTCCCCTCTTTTTCTATACCATAAACTTGCTTGAAGATCTCCGGTTCTTCAAGGGTTTCCTCGATCTCCCCTTCGGACCAGATATAGTAACCACCTTCGATCCCGCCTGTATCTGCATCCTCGGACGAATAATAGCCTCCTGAGTCTCCCTTCAGTTCCCTTACCACGTATTCTATGATCTCCTCTGCTGTATCTCTGAATATTTCTTCCCCAGAAACATCATAAGCCATGGAATAAGCTATGACCAACATCGCTTGGTCATACAGCATCTTTTCGAAATGAGGTAATTTCCACTCTGGATCTGTAGAGTATCTGTGAAATCCATACCCGAGATGGTCGTAGATCCCGCCTCTTCTCATAGCCTCCAAAGTTTTCTCCACCATCTCTAGAGCCTGTTCTTTTCCGGTCCTCTGCCCATATCTCAATAAAAACAATAGATTGTGGGGTGTGGGAAATTTAGGGGCATTACCGAATCCGTGATTTTTCCGATCAAAATTATTTTTTAAATTACTGTAAGCTTCATCTAGAACAGTCAGATCTATATTCTCCCTTGATGGACTACCACCCTCTTTTATCGAATCGATGATGTTCTCTGCTTTAGATAACAATCTATTTTTCTCATTTTCCCAGAGATGATCGATCCTCTTCGTGAGATCTTTGAGTCCCGTTCGGCCCTCGCTGCTCTCTTTAGGTATGTAAGTTGCAGCGAAAAAGGGTTTCTTATCGGGGGTCATCACGATATTCAAAGGCCATCCCCCGGTACCGGTCAAGGCTCTACCTATATGCATATAGACTTTGTCGACATCCGGCCTCTCCTCTTTATCTACCTTGATACTGACGAAGACGTCATTCATCCTCTCTGCAACTTCTTCATCCTCAAAAGATTCATGCGCCATGACGTGGCACCAATGGCAGGAAGAATAACCGATCGAAAGAAAGATAGGTTTGTCCTCTTTTCTCGCTTTCTCGAAAGCTTCTTCACACCATGGATACCAATCTACGGGATTATCAGCGTGCTGCTTAAGATATCTGCTCTTCTCACCCTTGAGATGGTTGATCTTAACTCCTCCAAGATATTACACTGCCATAGCAGGTTTATAATATCTTCGCAACCATCCCGGCGATCTCCTCCAAAACGTTCTCATCTTCCTCGCTAAAACGTGACTTAACGTGTGAATCTATATCTAGTTCTCCCACGATCTCGCCTTTTTTGAAGATAGGTACCACGATCTCCGATTCCACCCTCGGGCTGCAAGAAAGATAGTTATCTTCCTGATCGACATCGTTTACAGAAAAAGTTTCCTCTCTTTCAGCGGCCTGTCCGCAGACTCCTTCCCCGAAATCGATGTTCGTATGTTCGGTAGGTTCCCCGATATAAGGACCAAGAACAAGCTCACCGTCTTCAACCAGATAAAAACCGACCCAGTCGTAACCATCTAGTTCGTTGTGGAGCAACAAACATACATCCTTCAACTTGGAGTCTCTATCTCCGTCTCCTCCCACGATATTTTTAACTTCTTTGATTATATTTTTCTCGTCCATGACTGTCATCCCTCCTGCAACCTCTCCCATTTTTCGACCGCTTCTCTGAGATGAGGTATGGTTATAGAACCTCCGACGACCAAACCGATTGACAGCGCCTCCATCATCTCTTCGTCGGTAATGCCCTCTTCGCTGCACCGGTTAAGATGGTATTCGATGCAGTCGTCACATTTCAGAACCAAAGAAGCTACCAGACCGAGAAGTTCCTTCTGCCTTTTAGAAAGTGCCCCATCCTCATACACCTGCGTATCCAGGTTGAAAAACCGTTTCATCTGAAGGTTACCTTTTTCCATCACTAGCTCGTTCAACCTCTCTCTTTTCTCTTCAAAACTCTCTTCTTCGGTCATAGTTAGTACAATATCTGCTGAGCTTTTAATTTTAACCCAACCGAAAACTACATATAAGAATATTAGAATATGCTAATATAGACATGAAAGAAGAACGACCGGATGATGAGCGGATACACGATATGCACGCCGAACTGTGCAAGATGCTCTCTCATCCA
Organism: Thermoplasmata archaeon; assembly: GCA_046540335.1. Classification (GTDB taxonomy): domain Archaea; phylum Thermoplasmatota; class Thermoplasmata; order Halarchaeoplasmatales; family Halarchaeoplasmataceae; genus Natronoplasma. Next base: position 41,476 of record JBKHFH010000005.1, read on the forward strand.
ACTAGACTGAAAATACTTGAACAACTGAACCAGGAGAAAAAAACAGTCAAAGAGATAGTCGAAGCCGTAGATTCCAGTCAGCCCACTGTATCACAGCACCTAGGGGAACTCAGAAAACGTGGGTTAGTGGAAGCTGAGAGAGACGGGACTAGCATGCAGTATCAAATCAAGTATCCAAAGATTTTGGACGCATGCGACATCATCCGGGAAGTTCTTTTCGACCGTCTATCTGAAGATCAAGAATTGCTGAATAGAGGTAGAAATCATGACTGAAACTAAAGATGAAGATGTTGAAAAGATAAAAGAAGAGATGGTAGATAAGATGATGAACGAAAAAGAATCGAAACAGTTTCCGGAAGAGCCGATCGAAGTGACCGACAGCGAATTTAAAGAGACTATAGAGGAATATCCTCTAGTACTAGTCGATTTCTGGGCGGCCTGGTGCGGACCTTGCAAGATGATGGAACCAGTGATGGAAGAACTAGCCGAAGAATATCAAGGGGACGTGGTAATCGGGAAGATGAACGTCGATAAAAATCAGACCGTTCCGAGTCAATACCAGGTCTCTAGTATCCCGACGATGGTCCTATTCAAGGACGGTGAAGCAGTGGACAGAATGATCGGTGCGCGAGGCAAAGAGCAGTTAGGCCAGAAGTTAGAACAGTACATCTGAAAGGGAAAGCTTCGAAAGTTTTTCCTCTGAAAATCCTTTAGTTTTTATTTTTGGTCATATTTCAAAAAAAACCTGATCTTTTATTCTCTATGATCTGCAGATTTATCCTCTCGATTCCGAAAGTTTAATATCACTTCATTGGATCACATATATATATCATTCCTTCTTTGAAACATTCGGATTTGAAGCGATGAAATAAGAGAGATCAGATGATACTATGGTCGAGTTAAATGATTATCTTTCAAGGATAGAAGCGATCTTAAAAACTGGCATAGATAAATACGAGACATTAGAAGGAGGGATGATCGGAGAGGTTTTTAAACTAGAGCTACAGGACGAAAGGACAATGGTTTTAAAGACCGGCGACACACCGATGAAGATAGAAGCTGCCATGCTAGGACATCTAAAAAACGAATCGAAACTACCCGTTCCTGAAGTCTATTATTCAACGGAAAACTTTATCCTGATGGAATTTATAGAGGGTGAAACTCTAAACGATCATGACATCGAGTCGGAAGCGGCTGAATATTTAGCGAAACTACATTCTATAAAGGAATATGGTTTCGGATTCGATTATGATACACTCACGGGTCCTATCATCCAACCCAATGATTATATGGGTTCATGGATCGAGTTTTTCAAAAATAATAGGTTGTTATATATGAATAAAAAGGCTTTAGATTCTAATAGTATCTCTCGGTCTCTATATGAAAGAATAATTGAATTGTCCGATCGTTTATCTCTAATTCTGAACGAACCAGAAAGTCCATCCTTGATACATGGGGATGTTTGGAAGATAAATATAATCGTCATAGGTGATCAGATTCAAGCGTTTCTAGATCCGGCGATATACTATGCTCATCCAGAAATAGAGCTATCATATATATCATTCGCTGAAACATTCTGCGATGAATTTTATAAACAGTATGATGAACGTTCTGGGATCGAGGATGGCTTTTTTGAGGAGAGATGTAAAATTTATCAATTGTATCCGTTATTGGTGCATGCTCATCTTTTTGATGATGACGATCCATATATGATCGATAAGAAATTGCAGGAGATCGAATTTTAGGAAAGTTTTTCGTAATCTTTGAATGCAGATTATCCTTTTCTATCGATCGAAGGTCCGAAAATTTAATAGTAATCTATCGGTTTGAACTAATCCATCATGACGCTCACT